>JANPGB010000411.1:0-4955 GCA_031423695.1 Verrucomicrobiota bacterium | reverse complement strand
GATGCGCCTCGGCAAAGGCGTCAATGCCTGCTTGGCCGCCAGAAGTTCCTGCACCAATTTGAACGTCGAGACAAACCACACGGCCAGTTCCCGCCGCAGGATCAATTCGCGTCCCAGAGCGGCCAGAAAATGGGTCTTGCCTCTGCCGGGCAAACCAAAGGCCAACAGGTTGGCTCCCTGGTCCACGAATTTACCTTCCAGCAAGCTTGGGAGCTGACGCCGGATTTTCAACGGCAGCTTGTTCTCTTCCAAATTGCCGAGCGTTTTGCCCGCCGGCAAACCAGACTGCTTGAGCAATCGCTCCAGGCGGCGCTGCGTGCGATCAGAGGCCTCCGCCTCGCATAAGTGCAGCAGGAATTTGCGATAGCCCCAGTTGCCCTCCTCGGCTTGGACCAAGGTCTCGCCATAGATCCCGGCCATCGTCGGCAGCCGAAACGAACGCAAGAGGATACTCAACGCATCAGAGGACATTTTCCACCTCCTGGGTCTGGTGGAGCAGTGCATCGTAACTGGCCAACTCCGGCTTCAACTCCGCCACGTCCGTGGGTCTGCTTTCCGCCGGCACCAGCCGCGCTTGGATCTCGGCTGATCGCCACCGACCCGGCTGAGCCAGCCGTGCTTGCATTAAGGGTTCCACCTGAGCCACGCCTGTTCCGGTTCACGATATTTTGGGTGAAGATTATCCTGATAATGACGGCGGGAGCGGACTCTGTTCGCAAGATAATCTGAGAGGCTGCCCACCGAAAGTGGCTAGGCTAGCCTTTGCTTTTGATCTGTTCGCAGCGAGGAGAGGCTGGCGGTGAGGACTGATACCAAAAGGCGAAGCAAGGCTGAGGACTGGAAGTCGGGGGACGTGGACGGCGCAGTTTAGGCGAACGCCGAGCTCGCCGCAGGGCCAGGACCAGGAGCAAGAGGGCCTGGTCGAGGTGGCAATCGTAAAGTCGGGGCGCTTGCTGAAGGGCTTGATCGATCAGGTCATAAGCCTCGTGCAGTTGTTCCAGGACGGAGGGCGGTGCCTTCATGAGGAGGAGTCGGGATTGGTGGTCGGAGTCGGCCCCGGAGAACCGGGTAGGCTGCCGAGTTGGTTTTTGAGTTGGCGCAGGTGTTCCAAGGCGCGCTGGCGGCCGCGCTCTTGCTCGGCCTCCGAGCAAGTCGGCGGCGGGAGCAGGGGCGGCTGGGGCCGCGCTGGGAGCGGCGTCAGCCGCACCTGGCTGATCTGGAGATCTTCTTCGAAATGGTCGAGTTGGAGCAGATTGGAGAGCTTGAGGGCGCCGACATGGCGCCGAGTGTGGCGGATTTCCTTTTGCAGGTACCAGATCACCTGGGTGAGATCGGCGAGGGTGAAGCCAGCGCACAGGAACTCGAACCAGAGCCTCTCCCGCTCAAAACGCAAGGAGAGGCTCTGGCCGGTCAGGCGGCAGTAGGTCTGGTGCAGGTGTTCGATTTGAGCCCGCATTGCTGGTCCCTTTATTTGGGCAGTTGTGCCGCCCAGGGCAATAGCTCCAAGGCGCGTTGCACATGGACGGCGCTGACGACTCGGGAGCTTTGGCTGGCCGCTTCCTCCAAGGCCCTTTGGGCCAAGTGATTGAGCAGCCGCGGCAAGCCATTGCCCGCCTGGATCAACAGTTGCAAGGCGGCGGCTTCGAAGGGGTTGGTATGGATGCCGACTTGCTGGAGACGCGCTTCGATATAGCCGGTGAGTTCCTGGCCAGTCCAGGCGCACAGGCGCAGACAAAAGCTCAAGCGCGTCAAGAGCGGAGCATTGATGCCCATCTGCAAGCGCGGCAAGAGTTGTTCATCGCCCACCAGGATCAAGCTGAAGGGCGGCTGGGTGTCGCGCCGATCGCACGTCAACAGCCGCACCTCCTCCAGGGCGGCGGCGCTCAAGTTCTGCGCTTCGTCCAGCACCAGCACCGGCCAGAGCCGGTCCAGTTGTTGCCAGCCCTGGCGGATGAGCAGGATATTATCGCTGCGGCGCATGCGCGCGCTCTGGCCCAACTCCTCGCAAAGCAAGCGCAACAGGTCGGTGCCGGTGACCGAGGAATGAGAGAGCACCAGGGGCCGGTAACGTTTGTCGGGCAGGGCTTTAAGAAAGTGCTGCACCAGGAGCGTTTTGCCTACCCCATTGGGTCCGTGGAGCAGGCCGCAGGCCCGCACGGCCACCAACTGTTCGAGCCGGCGGCGGGTCTGTTGGAAGGACTCCGAGGCGTAGGGAGTGTCCACGGCGGCACCGAAGGGAAACTCGCTGGCGCCCCAGAGCGTTTTCAGAGCGCTCTCCAGTTCAGGTGGATTGGTCGGGGCGGTCATAATCACGGCTGGTATAGGTTTTGGAGTTGAGTTGTTTATTGCACCGGCGAGCCGGTCCGACCAGTTGGCTGTCGAACCAGATTTCGACCCGCCGCCAATCGAAGGGATTGAAGCGCACCTGGATGAGTTGGCCGCGCAGATGCACGGGCGTTTCCCACAACTGGCCTTCCAGGCTGAAGGTGGCGTCCAGGCGCACCCGGCGCTGGGCCTGGCAGAGGAAGAGCCCTTCCCAATCGGTCTGCGGATCGGCGGTGCGCAAATGCAGCGCCCGCTGGGCAAACCGCTCGGCGGGAGTCTGGCCGTCCAGCGCGCTGTGCGCCCGTTGATGATATTCGCCTTCGATCCAACGCCAGAGCCGACTATTCAGCTCTTCCAGGGTGTGCGCGGGATCGATGACCAGGCGGGCCTCGAAATCCATTTGCAGCGTGCGGAACCAGCGTTCCTGCTTGCCCTTGGACCAGGCGGCGTAAGGCTTGGCGTGGCAGAGCTTCACTCCCAAGTTGGCGCACACGATCTGCAGATGGTAGCTGGTGAAGATCTTGCCCTGGTCGGTGTAAAGCTTTTCGGGGAAACCGCGCCGGGCCAGGCCCTGGCGCAAACAATCCAAAAACCAGCAAAGCTTCTCCGACTCGTAATACTGGGCGTGCGGCACCAGGCGCGAGCAATCGTCCAGCAAACCGAAGAGGCGCGTCTGGAGGAGCTGGCCGCTGGCCAGCCTGAGGCTGGGGCCGAACATCATGTCCGTCATCCATAACTTGTTGGCCAGGGCGCACTCGAAGGCTTTGGTGGGACCGCTGCCCGCCGCTGGCGGCAGGTGTTTGAGCGAGCGCGCGTCCAGCCGGTGGGCGACCAGCAGCCGATACACCGAAGGCAAGCTGAAGGTGCCCGCTTGGAGGGTGCCTTTCTCCAAGAGCTGGCGCACCAGCACCTTGATCTTGAGTTGCGGATATTTTTGCCGCCACTCCAGCAGGGCCTGACGGGCCTCCGGACTGAGCGCTTTGCGCCCGCCCTTGTCCTTGCGCACTTTGCGGTGCAGCGCCTCAAAACCCTGGTGGCGCCAAAGGTAGTACCAGCTTTCCAGCGTGGAAGCCGAATAACTTTTGCCGCCCCAGGTCCGTTCGCTGGCCAGAACCGTGGCTCGGGCCAGTGTGAAGTTTTGCTTTAAAGCCTCCTGGATCCAGCTCACCGCAGCGTGCCGGGCCAGGGCCAAAGCATCCGAATTAGATGGTTGATTCATACGCGCAGGAGCTTCCGGCCAAAACCCCAAAAGCCGCGAAGAAAAAGGTATGTGGGGGGTAATCGGGAACCGGCTCCGGCGCGAGCCACCCTTAGGCAGCGTGCAGCGGGCGTCGCTGGTGGCAGCAGTAAGTGCCGAACAAGCAAGTGTGGAACCGGTGGACCAATTCGCCGGTGGCCTGGGCCAGAGAGCCGCACTGCTCAACCAACTGCTTCCAGAAACCCTGGGCGTCCGGCGCGCGCGGGACCGGACCAAAGGCATTACCCACCTGCCGCAAGAGCTCGGGCAGATGCGTTTCAAAGCGCTTCCAGTAACTTTTGAGCAGCGGGATCCAGCGCTGCACTTCCGGTCGAGTAGTCTGCTCATTAAAGGCAGCCTCCACCGTCGGGGTGTTGACTAGCCGGTAAGGCTGCGCAAAATCGGGCAGACAGCTCACCGTGATGCCGCAATATCGGCACCAAAAACGGCGCACCCAAATCAAGAGCACCCGCGCCGTGGCCGTGGTCACGTAACGCTGATAATAGGTCAGTGCTTCCAAAGCGTGAAAGCGCTCGCAATTGCAACAGTTTTCCGGCGGCTTGACTTGCTTATGATACTCTTGCTCGGCATACTGTTCCGGGGTCAGTGAGGTTTGGAATATTCTTTGCATGAAATTCCTTATAGCCGAGCTGGCCCCCCTTGAAAACTCCTCGCTTTCGCTCGGCCCGAGGCGAGTCCAAACGACTCCCCCGGTTCAGGCTCTCGACGGACATCCCGCCTACCCCTCCTATCCCACCGCGCAGCAATCAAGCTCCCAGTTCAGTGATTTTCATGAAGCGGAACACCAATCTCTAGCCTAAACCTCTCGACAACCCCCATGCCCGCTCCTGCCACCACTTTGTCGCCCACTTCGCCGGTCACTTCGCCGGTCACTTCGCCGATCACCTTCCCCCGGGAAGGGCCGATTTCCGCAACTGAGAAGCAAGTGACCCGCGGGGTCCAGCCATGAGCCACCTTGCTTTATGTCCTGTCTGCGCCACGGCCCTACCGAGCGATGCCCCGATGGGCCTATGCCCGCGCTGCCTCATCGCCACGCCGATCTTTTCGCTATCGGCTCCCGACCTCGAGCCTCAACCGCCCGCCCTCCCTCGATCCTTCAACGATTTCGAATTGCTCGACGACGGGCGCGAAGGCGGCATGGGAGTCGTGTATCGCGCGCGGCAACGCAGCCTCAAGCGCCTGGTGGCCCTCAAAATGATCCGCTTCAAACACCAGGTCCGCCCTTCCGATCTCGAACGTTTCCGCATCGAAGGCGAAGCCATGGCCGCGTTGCGCCATGACAACATTGTCGAGATTTATGAGGCTGGAGAATGGGATGGCCAGCCCTACTTCAGCATGGAATGGATGGACGGAGGCGACCTGCGCCAGGAGC
>JANPGB010000410.1:0-2320 GCA_031423695.1 Verrucomicrobiota bacterium | reverse complement strand
TGGCGGTGCCGCCAACGGAATAATTCACCGTTACCGCCGGGTTGGTGTCGCCGCTCCGCACAATGGTGAGCCGCGCGGTGTTCGTGTTGAACTCACCGGCTACCGCGTCACTGGCCACAATCTCAATCGTCGGCGCCGGTAACAAGGCCGCCGCACCGAGGCCGAGAAAGCGGATGCCGTCCGCCACGACATAATTGTTCGTCGCCGTCCCGTCGTTGCGGATGATGACGCCGTGATTTTGTCCGACGTTGAAGTTTGTGGTCAGCAGTTTGAACCACCCGCCGCTGGCCACGCGCTGGTTCACAAAAATGCGGTTCGTTCCCGCCGCGTGGATGATGTCGAAAATGGAATTCGTCGCGCGGTTGCTGGACTCCACCCACCACGCATAGACCTCGTAGGTGCCGTTGGTCGGCAACGCCGGCGTGTAGCGCAGCCACTTGAGCGGCTTGTTCACGCCGATGCCATCGAGCAGATAATTTCCATTCCAGCCGCCGGCGTTGGCACCCGCAGTCCAGCCGCCGGAATTCGTCGTTCCCGGAACCGTGTCCTGGTCCAGAATGATTCCATTCGTCGCGGAAGTCACCGCCACCCACGAAAGCAGTTGGCCGTCCGCGCGCAGTTGCGCGGAGAGTTTTGCGTAGTTCAAATTCTGCACCGCGACGTTGTCGTCAATCGCGAACGCCGCCGCCACCCCAGCTGCATGGCTCGTCATCATGAACACCGGTTCCATACGGCACGAGGCGAAGGCGACGTGGCTCGCCGAGAGCGCGAACGTGCTGAACACATTTTGACATTCATTGCTGCGCGGAATGATGGAGCGATAGCTGATGGGATACGGATACGGCGGCGTGCCGCCAATGCTGCCTTCCCAGCGCGAAAAATTACCGGACGCCACCCGCTGCACGCCGTGAGAATCAATGTTGTAGCGCGCAAGGCAAATCCCGTCCGGCGCAGTTACGCGCGCCTCGCAGTTGGATTGCGTCATCACATAATCGCTCACCATGCGGCGCGCCTCGCGCACATAAATCTGCCAGGGCCAGCCGCCGGTATCGGTGAATTCATCCTTCGCCAGGCCCCACAATGACGCCTCGGCGTTCAGGCTCGCCGGGACATTCGGACTGGTCGCATAAAAGTAAAGCAGGCCGCGAATGTAGTTCTCATGCGCCTGGCGGATGACTTCGCGCCCCGCATAGGTGTTCGTGGCCCAGGTGTAATTGTAGCCGACGTAGTCGGTGGAAAGCTCGCCGTTCGCGTTGATGTCCGTCTTGCCGTTCGGAATGATCGTCTGCACGTCAATCAACTGGTTCAACGCGGTCGAGGCGCTGGCCGCCACGCGCGCGGCAATGTAACGCCGGACCAATTCATAATTGGCCTCAGTGTAATTCGCCGGTGCGATGATGGCGATTTTGTTGGTCGCGTTCTGCGTCAGACACAGGCGAAAATTGTAAGTCTGCAACCGCTTGTCGCCGTCGCCCACGTTCCCGCCAGTATTTGTCTGAACGAGCGGGAGCAGCCCGCTCGCGGGATTCGCCGGAACCACATAGGGATCATAATTGTAGGTCCCGCCCAGCGAGCGAATGCCGGCCAGGGATTCGTTGTAATTGGTGATCGCCTCGCGTCCCCATGTGAATGTCACCCCCGCCGCCGCGATCAAGTCGCCCTCGTAGGTCGTGTCGATGAATTCCTTCGCGCGAAAGATGGAGCCGTTTTGCATCGTGATCTGCGTGATGCGATTGCTCACCAGCGTGGCGGACGAAAGCAGCAGGTTCGTGTACAGCGTCACACCGGCCTCGGCGAGCATCTGATTGAAAACATTTTCGGCCACATGCGGTTCGAACCAGATGACCGGATTCGCCGAGCCGTAGACCGCGCCGACGCGTTTGTAAAACTCCCGCGAGATGCCGCCGAGATAGCTGGTGTCGTTGCCCGGCCCGATGTCGGTGACGCCCAGCCCGCTCGCTGTCATGCCGCCGACGTGGTTGTTGAGGGAGATCAGCACCACCGCTTTCCCCAGTCGGGCTGCCGCGACCGCCGCCGCCACACCGCCGGAAGTCCCGCCATAGACGCAGATGTCCGAATCCACCACCCCGGCACTGGCGGAGAAATGGAACATCGCCAATAACACCATGGTTCTTTTCACGACCGAATTCATGCAATTGTTTTCAAAATGGACCGCCTCTTAAGGGGCTGCCCGCCCTGGATTTCATTCCATCAATATCCCGGCCAGTGCGGTTGGTGTTCATCGACCCGCCGATGAGAATCCGCGCGCCTCAGTTGGGCGGAGGCGGGACTCATCGCGGTGATCAGACTTTCCGCCGCC
>JANPGB010000409.1:0-2950 GCA_031423695.1 Verrucomicrobiota bacterium | reverse complement strand
CTTGCACCGTCGCCGGGGATCGTCAGCGCGTCCTTGTCGGAGTTGAGCGCGATGGCTTTGCCGAATGGCGACGGTGCAAGGAGCTTCGGGACGGGCGATTTCACGGTTTCGGCCTGGATTAAACCTCGTGGGAATGGCGCGGTCATCAGCGCAGGCGGGTACGGCTCGCAGGGCTGGTCTATTGATCTTGGGGAACGCAACACGCTTCAGTTCGTCTCCGCCGGTTTGGCGGGTGCCTTCAACGGCAGAGTCCTATCGCAGCCAGACGCGGTAAAGCGGGAAGCCTGGCAGCATCTCACGGTCGTGGCGCGACGCGGGAAGAACGAGACGCGCATTTACGTCAACGGCCTGCTCGTCGGGCGCGGGACGACAGGGCTGGCGAATCTTGATGCGAAGGGCGACCTCGTCCTGGGGAGCGCTGCGGGAGTGGAATCGTTCAAGGGCTTGATTGATGAAGTGCGCATTTACAAACGTGCGCTGGGACACGCGGAGGTTCAGGGATTGTTTTTGCCGGGCAAGGAATTAGTCAAAGCACCTGAGGAGAAAACTCGTCCGCAAGGGCGAAATAACGCGGCGAGATTGCCCGACGTTGCCTTGAAAATCGGCGACCGACAGTTTACGGGCGGACTGCAGCAGCCTGCCTTTTTGGTCGTTCGGCTGGCAGCGGGCGCGACACCGATCAGCGCCGTGATTGATGGCGTATTCGATGCCGCAAAAATTGTGCTGACGCCGTTGCCCGAAACGCAGGAGGAGGCGCGCCGCTTCCTCGCGTTCGAGAAGCGCGCGCCAAAAGTCGGTGTGTATCTCGGATTCCGCCGCGATTGTGGCAGTTCGCTGGTCGCCGTGGGCGAACCGCAGCCCGTCGCCGGGACAAAACTCGCCCGCTACACGTTTGAAGGCGCAATGCGCAACTTCCCGAACGCCGAGGTAGAAAAGGACAACGTCAACTATCTGGCGGGCGTGCGTGAAATCGGGGTGCGCAGCGAATACACCGACGGACGCGACATGCCGCGCTTGCTGATTCGCTCGGTTGAGTTCGAGGGGCCGTTGCACGAATCGTGGCCGCCGCCTGCTTACAAGAACATCTTCATCGCCTCCGCGCAGAAGAGTGATCACGCCGCTTACGCCCGGCAGATTCTCCGTAACTTCGCGCGGCGCGCCTATCGCCGTCCGATCACGACAGCCGAAGAGGAGGCGCTGGTGGCGGTGTACCGAAACGCCGCAGCAACCGGGCGCAGCTTTGAAGAGAGCGTCAAAGATGCGCTGCTGGTCGCGCTGACTTCGCCGCAATTTCTGTTTCTGATTGAGAGCAGTCCGACGCCGGAGCCAGAGGCGCTGGACAACTACGAACTGGCGTCGAAGCTGTCCTACTTCCTTTGGAACAGCCCGCCTGATGCGAGAACGTTGCAACTCGCCGCTGCGGGGACGCTGCGCCAGCAACTGGATGTCGAGACAGAGCGGATGATCGCGGACCCGAAATTCTCACGCTTCATTAACGAATTCGCTTCGCAATGGCTGAGTCTTGATAAGTTTCAAGTGCTTGAGCCGGACCGCACGCGGTTCCCGAAACTCACGCGGGAAACCCGCACGCAACTTCGGCAAGAGCCGGTGGAGTTCCTGCGCTACCTGATCAGGGAAAACCTTCCCGCAAAAAATCTGGTGCAGTCGGATTTCATCTTGGCGAACGAGACCGTTGCTGGCTACTATGATCTCGGAGAGAAGACCGAGAGCGGATTCCGATTCGTAGCGATCAAGCCTGAACGGCCAGAACTGGGCGGAGTGTTGACGCAGGCGGCTATTATGGCTGGCCTTTCCGACGGGCGGGAATCGAATCCGGTAAAGCGCGGCGCGTGGCTGGCGCGAAAGATCGTCGCCGATCCGCCCGCCGATCCGCCGCCGAACGTCCCCGCGCTTAAAGAAGCGACGAAGGATTTGACGCTGCGCCAGCGCCTCGAACAGCATCGCGATGTTGCCAACTGTCGGTCTTGTCACGCGAAGATTGACCCGTGGGGCGTCGCGCTCGAAGAGTTCAACGCGGGCGGCAGGCTGAAGACGCAGCCTGCGGACGCGCGCAGCACGCTGCCCGACCATACGGAAGTCAGCGGCGCCAACGATCTGAAGCGTTATCTCGCCAATGATCGGATTGATCAGGTTGCCTTCAGCTTCCTGAAACATCTGGCGATTTACGCCTCCGGTCGCAGTCTGACCTATAGCGAGCGTAGTCAGTTGAAACAGGACGGGCTGAAGTTGAAGGCTGATGGTTACCGAATGAAGAATATGATTCGGTATGTCGTCAACAGCCCGATGTTTTTGGAGAAATAGAATACCCGATGCAGCTTTTGGAGGAACTATGACCAATTCATTCCGCCCCAACGTATTTCGCATTGATCGCCGCGCTTTCCTGAAAGGTCTCGGCGGCGTAACGCTGGCCCTGCCAGTCCTCGACGTAATGGGTGCCGAGGTGACTGATCGCCTACCGCGGCGATTCTGTGCAATCTACACCGCCAATGGAATGGCGCTGCCATTGAAGGATCATGGAATCTCCGAGTGGAGTTGGTTTCCCCAAAAGGCGGAAAGCGGGGAGTTCATGTATAGCAAGTCAACCGAGCCGTTGCTGCCGTTCCGCAAGCAAATCAGCTTCATGGGCGGGCTGTTTCATCCGAACGGCCCCAAGGCAGATCCGCACACCTGCTCTGATATGTGGCTGACGGGCGCACCGCTCCAGAATCCTAAGCCGGGAACGTACAACACGGCGGGGCTGGATCAGGTGATCGCGCTGCACACGAAGCAGCACTGCCGTCAGCCGTCGCTGACGCTTTCGATTGACGCAGGCACAGGCTTTCTGTCACGTACGGGCACGATCTCTTACAGCCTCGAAGGGCGCGCGATTCCGGCTGAAAACAAGCCGCGCCGTGTCTTTGAGCGCCTGTTCAGCATTGACCGCGCATCG
>JANPGB010000408.1:0-6509 GCA_031423695.1 Verrucomicrobiota bacterium | reverse complement strand
CGCGATTTCGCCCGGCGTCACCTCAGCATTGGCTAAATGACAAAGGCCAAAACTCAGAACCGCCATCGCGATTCCCGGTAATGGGGAAAAATAATTCGGCATTCTCCGGCCGGAGAGCCGCCCGGCTGGCACCTGGGTGCCCAGTGATTTTAGGTGGTGCATTCTATTTCGTTAAGCGCGTTTAGATTTCTTTGATCCCGGAAAAATTAAAGCCTGGTTGCCTTTGAATTGAAACTGGCATTTGGCATCATTCAAAACTTGAGGTTTTCGATTTGGAACCCATTTCCTGCCGATACGCATCCAGCAGAAGCTGTCGGTTCAACTTGGCGATTTGGGCCGTCGCAGATGGCTGGCCGGCCGCCGCAGCGCCGTCGGAATTTGGCTTGTCGGACGGCTTTGGCTGAAGATTCTCGGCGAGCAGGCTGGAGGTTTCTGCCGACAACTTGACCGAGGCAAATCGCTGGACAGTATAGAGGGGTCCGGCTTGAACGGCATGATTGATGTCATCAATTAGAGCCGCCTGGAGCCGGGGGTTCGAACCTGCTTCAAACTCCGACAAGACTTTCAGGGTCTCGCGCGAAAGCTGGTTGTGCAGATACTTCGACAACTCATCGTGCTCGGCCGGTTGGTTGAGTTTGGTGGCCAATGCTTTCAGGTTGGTGATGTCGCTGAAGGAGAACAGGGCCGCGCCGGATTTGGCTCCGTTGGCCGCGATGATCCGAATTTGCGGCGAGGCCAGGATGGAAAGCTCGTGAATTGACCAGAAATATCCGACGGATGAACCCGTCTGCGTGATGCGGATGAACTTGGCCGTGGCCGGCGCGAAGCTAATCTCGGTATGTTTGTTAACGCCCTTGCCTGCGGCGACGGGCTTACCCCAGTTGTGTCCGTCGTCGGACAATTCCACCTGATAGGCGCGGGGAAAATCATGCACATCATTTGCCGCATCGAGTTGGACACCCGCGATGCTGGCAGGCTGGGGCAGTTCAATCTGGAACCACATTCCTGGAACCTGAATTTTCCCAGTGTCGTAGCGCGTTTGCTGCTTGCCATCGATGGCGAGCGCCGCGGCTTCATGATGTTCACTCGCCGTCACTTTCCAAGACTGACGATTGGTCAAAGGTTGCGGCAACGCAGCCTGCAATTCTTCCTCCGTCCACGGCTGCGCGCGGTCCTGAAGCCGGGCGCGAACCGCCGCAACGTCCTTGGCTGAAATCAAACTCGAATGTCTTCCAAAGGTCTCGCGCACAAACGAGGTGACGTCCGCGACCCATTCGTCATTGTTACTTTCCATGGGCACCATCAATGCGCTGTAGGCTTTGCCATTGACCGGGCCGGTCAATCCCTTCAGAACAACACTAATTACCCCGTCGCGATAGCCCACTAACGTTTTGGATCCGTCCAATGGCGGCGCAATGGTCGAACCGGGAGCCCCGCCCTGAAGCGGCGTCCCCTTGCCATCCGAACCATGGCAGGCAAAACACAGTTCCGCGTAAATGGCTTTCCCGTGCTGAAGCTGTTTTTTCTCGGAGTCATTGAAACCGATGTCGCCCGGCGGAGGCGGGATCAATTTCGCGCCGATTTCCTGAACGCCCCGCGAATGATTTTCCGACATGATGGACACGCTCAAGCTCGCGGCATCCGGCCATTTCAAAAGATGCGCGGTCAGCATGACTTGGATCACCACGTCGGGCGAGGCGTCCTTGCGCAGAGCCTGAATATCCTTCACGAGCGAGGCATCGCCATTTTTAAGCAGCGTTTCACTGGCGCGAATCGCGGCGATGCGAACCTGGGGATGCTCATCCTTCAACTTCTCGCGGATAAATGCTCCATCAATTGAATCCAATCCTTCCAAAGTCCACAGCGCATGAATCCGTGCAAGGTGATTGGGATTCGTGCGCGCCATTTGGAGCAGGGCCGGCACGACGGATTTATCCCCGCGCAAAACCAGGAGCTTCTGCGCCGTGTCGCGCCACCATCCATTGGGATGCTCCAGGTGTTTGACCAACTGCGCGGGTTTTTCATCCTGCATGCGCGGGGACGGACCGGGTTTGAAATCATCATGAACCACCCGCCAGATGCGGCCCCGGCCAAAATTATCCTCCATGTGATATTTCTGCACCACGGGGCGCAGGTAGGATTTGGAATCCACCCAGGCGCTTTCTTGGATGATGCCGCGATACATGTCCACGATGTAAAGGGTGCCATCCGGGGCGGTCATCATATTGACCGGACGAAAGTTCAAGTCCGTGGAACGAATGAATTCAGACTTCTCATAGGCGTTGCTCAAAATTGTGACGCCGTCCTTCACCTCAATTTTTGCGCGGCGAACGAGCCGTCCCACCGGCTCGGCAAAAAACAGATCTCCGCGAGCGTCCGCCGACAGGCGGTCACCGCGATAAATCTCATTACCGCAGGTGGCGGTGAAATGGTTAAGCGTCCCGTCCTCCGTGCGCGCCCGCCCCAGGCCGCCTTGAAAATCACCAACCCCCACCAGCGGCCAGACCACCTCAAAATTATTGATCGTCTGTCCCTTTATGCCAAACGCTCCGTAAACGATCGGCTGCTGAAAGTTGAGCGGTCCGATCTCCCCACCGGCGTTGACGAACCACATCTTGCCGTAGTCGTCCTGGTTGATCCCCCATTGTCCGCCGTTCGGCCCGGTGGGTTCCTGAATGACGTTGGTGCCGCGAACACGCAACCGATAGGCATTCACCGCCATGTACATCCAGTTATCCCGTCCCCAAATCAGTCCACTTTGCTGATGCTCCAGATTTCCACCGCGCGGACCGCCATGGTAGAACAATTCCTTTTTGTCGGACACGCCATCCCCATTGGTGTCGCGATAGAGCCAGAGGTCATTTGAATCCGTTTCGTTGATGAGCAAGCCATCCGCCATCGGCAGAATCATCCGTGGCAGCAACAGGTGGTCGGCAAAAACGGTATGCTTGTCAAAAACGCCATCGCCTTTGCTGGACCAGTGGAGCGAAACCTGGCCGGCGCGTTCGTGCTCGCCGATGCCGTCGATGTTCTGCATGTAAGTGCGCATCTCGACGACAAACATGCGTCCGTTCCCGTCGAACATTCCCAAGACCGGCTCTTTGATGATGGGATCGCTGACGACCAATTGCAGGTGGTACCCCGGCTGCAGCACGATGGTCTTGGCCTCCTCATCCGCAGTCAGATACGGCGCTAGGTGCGCTTGGGTGGCGGTTGCCGGCGCATCGGCAGCCGTTGCCGGCAGATTCGCCAGCGCCGAGAGGGCGACCAAAAAACAAAATAAATTCTGACAACGCTTCATAAATGACACCGAGGTCGGCGTGGCGGGTGGGCCATCTTTACAACCAACGTGGCGGGATGCTGCCAAAAAATAATGGCCTGTCATGTAGGCCAAATGGGTGGAGCGAATTTTTCCCGGAAATTTGCCGCCGACTAGTTCGGGTTGAATTGAATCCAATCCAGACTCATCCAGTTGGTCCGCCCGGGACCGACGAAAACGGCAACCACGTCCGTGCGGGGCTGAATGGATTTCATTGGCGCAGTGATCTCCTGCCATTTATTCCAGGCCCCGGTTGGCTGCACTTCCAAACGCGCCAGCACTTCGCCTTTGACAGAATCACGCCGCAGTTCAATTCCGCCACTTTGCGCTAGTGATGCCACACGACAAGTGACGCTGGCCGCGTCTCCAAGATTCAGCGACGCGCAGCGGAGGCCGGCGCCATCTCTGGCCACGCGCAGAAATTTCCTTCCGCTGGCGCTGCCACCGCTTTGAACTTCCGCGCCGGAAATGTCGCGGCCGTCTTCCGCCTCGATCCGGCGACTGCGCAACGTGACGGAAGCTTTGCCCATGAGTGATCCAGCCGGGGCCCGGCCCAAATCCAGGTAGTTGGCCTCCAGATAACCGAGGTGGTTTTGCGGATCTTCGGGCACTGAAATCTTTCCGACCAACCCGCGCGTCATGTCGGCACCGGTCTTGCCGGATTCAAGACTGTAAACCCAACGAACCATGATCTGAACTTGATCGGCCGAGAGTTGCTCATGCGCGAGCATTTGCGCCGGACTCCAGACCCCGCTTGAGCCCTTGAGGACGCGCTGCACGCTCGCATCCAGCGCGCCGACCTGACCGCGGTATTTAGTGGCAATGTCCAACAGCGCCGGCCCCACAATTTTCTGACTCACCGAGTGGCAGTTGAAGCAGTCATTCTGCCGCATCATGGCGAGACCGGGCTCCACCCTTTCCTCCTCGTCCGCGCTTCGGGCCCAGCGGGCACTGACCGAGGTGCGGGGATCCATCAGTTCCCCATAATGCTTGGAGCTTCCGTCCTCCTCGTCTTCAACAAGGATCTCGTAAGGCACTGGTTTTCCGGGCGTGAAAAAATCGCCGTCTTGCAGTGAAAGGAAACGTACGCGCGGCGGGGCATTGCCAACGAGCAATGGCTGCGAGCTCTTGGAAATGCCGCCGTGCCCATCAGTGACTTGCAGTTGAACAACGTAATTACCGGGGTGGTCCAGGGTGACCGTGGGATTCGCCGCGGTCGAAATCAATTTATTTTCCGGATACAGTCGCCATTCAAATGCTAGCGGGTCGCCTTCGTAATCTCCGGAACCGGCGCTGGAAAGTGAAACCGTGAGCGGCTCGCGTCCGGCATTGGGCGTGGCCGCCGCGACCGCGATGGGAGCGAGGTTGCCGCGTTGATAGGAAATCTTCAAAAGTTTGGAATCCGGATTCGCCCCCAAGTCTCACCGTAATCAATCATGTACAGACAGCCATCGGATCCGAACTGGCTGTCCTCGGGCCGCCGGATCACAAACGCTCCGGACTTTTGCGCCTCGGCAATTTTCTTTTTTTCGTTGACCACCGCCACGGCTGAAGTGAACGGCTCGATGCGGACAAATTTGGAATGTTTGTCCAGTCGCGCCCACTTCATGAATGGCCGCTGCCAGTCGTAGAACAGCAGACAGTTGTCGAACTCTTCCGGAAAGCCGCCAGTCTTGGCAAACTCGGGCCGATAGTGAAACACCGGACCCGCGCAGGCGGTGCGCCCGCCTTCGCCCAGTTCGGGAAACTCGGCGGATCTGCCGTACGGCCAGTAAATCATGGCCGGCCGGGCGGTCGGCAAGACGCGGGCGCCGGTGTTGTTGGGACTCTCGTTAACGGGACGGCGCGGATCAAATAGCGGCCCGAGTTTCTTGGTGGCGTAATCGAATTTGGCATAGGGAAAATTGCTGCCCACGAAGTAAGGCCAGCCATAGTTTCCCGGTCCGCGCGCCTGATTGATCTCGTCGTAACCCCGCGGTCCACGCGGGGTGTCGCCGCCTGCATCCGGTCCCACTTCGCCCCAATAAACAAAGCCGGTTTTCTGATCCACGCACATGCGCCACGGATTGCGACAACCCATGACGAAAATCTCCGGACGACCTTTTGAACCATCGCGCGGAAAGAGATTGCCTTTGGGAATCGTGTACCTCCCGTCGATCGTGGGGCGGAGGCGGAGAATCTTCCCGCGCAAATCCTGGGTGTTGGCTGCACCCTTCTGCGAATCCCAGGGCTCGCGCCCGGGGCGTTCATCCATCGGCCCGGTGTTGGCTGAATCTCCGCCGGGGTGCGTATTGTCGCCGGTGGAAAGATAGAGGTTGCCGTCCGGCCCAAACTGCACCGAACCGGCGTGATGGCAGCACTCCCGCCGCTGCTCACCGAATTCAAGCAGGACTTTTTCGCTGGCCATGTCAAGCACGTCGCCCCTCATGACAAAGCGGCTCAACCGTTGTCCGATGTAGTTAGTCGGCGAGTAAAAAAGATAAATCCACTGGTTTTTCCCAAACTGCGGATCCAGTGCAAAGCCAAGGAAGCCGTTTTCCTGCTCGGCAAAAGTGGGCACGCACCCTGCCTCGACAACAGACTGCGTGTCCGGCTTCCAGATTCTCAGGGCACCTTTGAGTTCGTTGAAGAAGACGCGGCCATCCGGCGCGACTTTGACTTCGAGCGGTTCTGGCATGCCCGCCGCCAGCACCTCCACCTTGAAGCGGTGATCCAGCAGCGGCGATGCGGCGCGCAGACAGGTTTCTTCTCCCTGGCCGAACCCAAGCAACACCGCAACGCAAAGAGCCGTTCTTGAAATTGAATTCATTTCCTTCGCGGGTGTAATCTCCGGAGTCGGTCAGGTGTGAATCTCGAAGCCCTTGCGCCGGGGACGGCTCAGAAGGGCGTTGGCTTGTGGGTCGCCCTCGAAGACTTCGTTCTTGGGATCCCAACGCAGTTTGCGCTTGAGCAACATCGCCAGATTGGAGAGGTGACAGGAAGACAAGTGGCGGTGATGACTAAAAACATCCGACACCGGCTCCTTGCGTTCTTTCACGCAGGCGAAAAAGTTTTCCATGTGACCGCGCTGCGGCATGCCTTTGTAGAGCTTGGTGCGTTCGCTCTTCAACCACTGCTGATCCTCGTCCGTCAACTCATCAAAGATCCGGCCGGTAAGCTTGCCGCGGTTGACGAAAATCTCGCCCGCATC
>JANPGB010000407.1:0-2494 GCA_031423695.1 Verrucomicrobiota bacterium | reverse complement strand
CGTTTCCGCTCGCGAGCGTGGAAACCATCAGCTTGGGGAAACCAATCGGCAGCGCCCGCATTGCCGCCGTGGCAATCGCCGTGCCGCCGCCGCCGCCGAGGGAGATGACGCCGTCAATGCGCTTCTCTTCCGCCAGCTTTGCTAGAATGAGCGGCGCGCCCTTGGACATTACCAAGACGGATTCGCCACGATCCCGCCTGGCGACGAGCGCCGCCAGGTCAACGCCAGCCGCCGCCGCCACCTCGTTCCGCGTGATGTCCGGCTTGAGGCGGGGCGCTTCCAAGGTGCCGACATCAATGATCAGCACCTGGTGTCCGCGCTGGCGGATCACGTCGGCTACGAAGCCGTGCTCGACGCCCTTCGTGTCCATCGTCCCGAGAATCGCAATCGTTGGCATGGTTTTCAGAAGTCTGTGTATGAACGCTTCAAGGTAGGACACGTCAGTCCGTGTGCGCCGCGTCTCTCCGGCCAAGCTCGGCGCGCACGGAGTGACGCGCCCTACCAGTCATCGAGCTTTTGGAGGATACACTGTCCCCCTCATTCTCAGTTTCACTCGTCGCTATTTCGGCTCTTTACCCGCTGACCAGAAGACAGCATTGCGCAAGAGCTGAATGTAAGCCGCGTGTTCGTGGGCGGCGGCGTCGTGGCCGAGCGTGATGCCCACCACCCTGCCCTTGAGCTGGTCCACGGTGAACACCTGGGGATAATCTTTATTGTCCGCCGGGGAATGTGCGGTGGCGAGCACCTTGATCGCCGAGCCGCTTGCGTCATTTTCAAAATGGTAAAGCTCATCCTTCAGGGAGAACTTCGCGGGGACACCGCGCAGGAGTGGATGGTTGGGTTCCATAACATTCACCTCGAACTCGCCGTACTTGTCATGGCCGCGCGCGCCGCCGCCAATCAGGTTGCTATTGTATTCGGGCCAGTCTTTCCAGTTGTACCAAAGCCCCGGGTGAAGGCCGATGATGCCTTTGCCATTTTGCAAATGACGGAAAATGGCCTCCTTGGTGGCGGCATCGGTGAACGGTTTGTTGTTGCTGATGATGATGACGTCCACACCGGCGATCACGTCTGCCAAGCCGCCGGTGGTGTCGGTGTAATTCGCGCTGATGCCGCCGGCTTCGTTGAGAGTCTTCACATCCGCCTGATTGAACCACCTTTGAAAATCGTGGCTGGAACCGCCGCCGATGATCAGCGTCTTCAGACCGGCACCCCACGTAAACGTCGGCGCCAGCGGCGCGGACACAGCGACAGCCGAAGCGGCTTCGCCCACCTCGGCGGTGATGCCGACGAAGGTCGGGGCCAGTTCGTTGCCATAACTGGCCAGCGTCAGCGACTCAACCATTCCGCGATGGCTGAGCGGCTTGGCGAAATAGCGAACCTGTTTTCCGTTGAGCAAAAGTTGATCAAGGTTTTCCAGAGCCTCGGAACCGGGAACCTCCACGCGCCCGCTGTAATCAGCGATCTCGAAGCCGTTGCGCAAAACCAATTCCTCGCTCGCACCGCCGGCAAAGTGAACCGTGATCTTCGCCGCCAGTTCGTTCGATTTTCCGCCGGGATAACCCCCGCTGGCCACGCCGCCGAGGAAGTGCAATTTCGTGACTGGCAAGCCAACCTTCACCTCCACCTGCTTCGGATAACTCTGCGCGAGGCCCGCGCCTCCTTGAAGCACGATGACATTCTTGCCTTCGGTCATCCGCAATGGATTCACCACATCGAATGGAACACTGCGATGCGTGAGCATGCCCCACTTCTTGAACCGCAACGATTCATCGCGCGCGTCCGCCGCCGAGTAAATTCCCCGCGTCGTGTTGGCCGTAAACGCGGCCGACAGATCCAGAATCCGGTAGCGCTGCTCATCGGCGCAGAGATACGTCAATAGATCACGCAACGCTTCGGC
This sequence comes from Verrucomicrobiota bacterium, assembly GCA_031423695.1. Taxonomy (GTDB): domain Bacteria; phylum Verrucomicrobiota; class Verrucomicrobiia; order Limisphaerales; family CAIQOK01; genus CAIQOK01. Next base: position 594 of record JANPGB010000407.1, on the reverse strand, counting down.
CCCGAGTTGCTCGAATCCTTCGGGCATTAGTGAGCGCGTGCTGTTGCGGCGGGATTGGATGTTGTCCTTGCGGATTTCGATTTCACCGGTCTGATTTCGCAGCACCACCACGTTGGCATTCTCGCGCAGCACGAAGCCGTCGTAGCTGAGATCGTCCTTCGTCTCGATGCTCACGGTATAGAAATTTGGTTCCACGACGCGGTTGGGATCGACAATGTGCACCAGCAATTCCTCCGGACCATGCGCGCCCATGCCGGTCAAGTTGGGAGCAAAGCTGGCACCCTGCCCCTTGAAGCTGTGGCAGGCCGCGCAGATCTGGGTGAAAGTCTTGGCGCCATTGGCCGCGCTGCCGGGCTTGACGATTTCGGGACGGAGCCCCGCAATGATGACATCCTTTTGCTGCTGCTGCGGCCCGCGCAATTCGGCGATGACGCTCGTCGCATGTTTTGCCACGGCTTCGTCGGCGTGCGTTCGGAGCCGGTGCAAATTGGACAAGCCCAAAAGATCGGGGCTGATTTTGTGATCCGCGAGCGCCCGGACCAATGCCTCCGACCAGTCGGGGCGGCGGATCAATTGCGCCAACGCCACTTCTCG
>JANPGB010000406.1:0-4076 GCA_031423695.1 Verrucomicrobiota bacterium | reverse complement strand
GGGTGCCGCCGAGCCAAGTGTCCACGCGCCGGGCATGGCCGCCATCCACATAGAAGAAGGCGAACGAGCCCGCCTCGCAACCCGTGACCCAGGAATCTTCAAATCGGAAGTTGGTGAAGCGACCTTTGTAGGCCGGCGGGTAGTAAAAATTACCGCTGACTCCCTCACTGACAACCTTGAACCCACAATAGGAGATCAAAAGATCGTCGAGGATGGGGGTGGAGGTGGAGGCGCCCGGCGTGGGAAGATTGCCGCCGATCCAAACGCCGGTGCCCCAGGACATCTCATACGGCGGCACGACGGTGACGCTGCCATCAGCGGCGCTCCATTTTTCATCCATGTTTTGGAAATAGCAGCAGGTGATGACAATGTTCGTGTTGCGGAACATCGCACCCGTGCCGTCGAGATTGCCGCCGGTGTAACGCAGGTAAATGCCAATCTTCGCGTCGCGGCAATCCATGGATTCGATGCGGACGTAGGAAGGGTTTTCCCACTGGATGCAGGGCGCGTTGGTAAGATTGATGCCGGTGATGATCGGGTTCGGACCATCGCCGTAAGCGGTCAGAACGATTGAGTTGCTCACCGTGCCGCGCCCGGTGAGGCGGAGACGTTTGTTCGCCCAAGTGTCACCGCGCTTGAGGTTCACCGTTGTGCCTGGGCCGAGCGTGAGGCCGTCGAGGTTGGTGAAGGTCTGCCACGGATGAGCGTCGTCTCGGCCAGAATTAAAATCACTGCCACCGCTCGAACTGACGTAACACGACGGAACCACCGGAGTGCCGGACGCAACGACCGTGGCACTGGGGCCGTAAGGCGACGCGGGCAGCAGGCGGATGTAATCGATTTCCGCCGACTGGCCAGCGACATTGGCATAGAGCGCGACGAACGCCTCCTGTGAGAAATTCAAGGTCGCGCCGCCGCCATTGGTCCAGTTATTCCCATAGGTCGGCGTGCCGGTCAGGTTGGTGGTGAATGTTTGAAAAGCGCCGTTGGCGGGTGTGCTGATCTGCTTGCCGCCGGTGCCGAAGCTTGATGGGTTGCTGAAATAATTCCACTGGATCAGATTGGGCTGGGCGGTCGTCACCTGGCGGAAGCGTGTCTGCAGGGTGACGAAGTGACTCGATCCGATATTCCGAAAGGGATGTGACATGGCGACCGTTCCCACCGCATTCGCGTTGAGGCGCAGGGTGCCCGCGTTCGTGGCGAGCATCGTCGTGTTGGTGTTGCCCTGCCATTCCGCAGTGTCCCCGACGGTATCAAATTCCCATCGCAGCGATTCGGTCAGGCGGATTGAATCTATTTCCACCACGTCGCCCAGGGTCGTGCTGCCGATGTAAAAATTGAGGTTGATGGGCGGCGTGCCGTCGAGCCAGCAGGTTGGCTGGCCGTTGTGATCAATGCCGAGGTCGAACACGAGCGTTTGAAAAGTGCTGCTCGGCTGCAGCGTCACGGTGTTGCCAATGACTGACTGCGCGTCATCGCCGCCGCCCGCGATGCCATTTGGGCCGGCGGTCTGCATGATGATGCTCGCCGTATGGCTCTGGAGTCCGGTATAGCGCAACCTCACCTCCAAGACCCGGGCGTGCGTGAGAATCTTGCCGTCGCCAAAAAGATTAAACGACATGTCGAAGGTGGTAGGTCCAAGTTCGGTCTGCTTCCAGACGCCATTCGTAACCACAGACTGATCGCCGGCCAATCCATTCCAACCCTCGGTGTTGCTGTTGACGTTGAAATTCCAGACCTGCCCGACTTGCACCTGAAACACGTCGCTGGCCGCCGCGCTGATGTTGGGGATGCTGAACAGCCCGGTGCCGGTGGTGGTGGCGGAGCCGATGGAGACACCATTCTTGAACAGCTCAATCGAACTGGCCGGCGGGCCACCGCTGCCGGAGACGGTCACGCTCGCGCCGACACCAATCGGATCTAGCACGAGGGTTTGGGCGCTGGCAGAACAAGCGGCCGTAAGCAGGGCGGCAATCACCGTAGCGCAAATAAAACGTGTCATCATAAAATTATCCGGTCGGTTGTAAAAAATAAGCTCGAATGGCGTCCCCTGCAATAATCCTAGTTGGGGGTGATCTCTGCCAACCGCGTTATGCCCGGCGATTTGTCCAGCTCGGCTTTCATGCGGTGATGCCAGCCGGCCAGCGTTGCCTCGACGAAATAAACCTTGTTGACGGCGGTGGCGGTCTGCCCCGGTTTCACTTCGCCAAAGCCGGTGCCGCAGTGGATGCAGGAGTATTCGCGGTTCTGAAACAGGAACAGGCCGGGCTTGGAAACCGTGGCCACAAGTTTCTTGCCGTCGCGTGAAGTGATGGCCATCCACGGCTCAATCACCGGATCGGGCGTGGCTTTGAAATTTGCCACGAATGGAAGGTCTTTCGATAGTGGCGCGCCTTCCACGTTGTAAAGCTGGATGGCGGGGCGGTCGCCGAAGACGCGGGGAATTTCCCAGAGCCGTTTGAATTCACCGGCCGTCCGCACCCAATGCCGGGCGCAGTCGTGGTCGCGGATGGACGGCGCGGCGCCGCATTGAAAACAGTTGAAGGCCATGCCTTGCGACCATGTCCGGCGGCTCAAGTTGGTGAGTTTGAATTCCGTGGTCACCACGTCCGTGCCGGGCGTGACAATCATTTCGTAAGCCAGTTCGCTAGATTGTTCGCCGGCGCTGAACCACGCGCCATTCGCGCGCGGTTCCCAGCGGGGTTTGATGCTGCCGAACCAGACGGGCTTGGCGACGTCGCCGACGGCTTCGGGATACGCGATGGTAAATGTTTCGCCGGGAAAATTCGGCACGTCCGTCACCGTGCAGGCCATGACGCCGGGCTGGCCCTGGAGCTTGATGAAATTCATGATTGCACCTCCCGCACACAGCGAAATCCGATGTAGGGAAGCTGGTTCGCCGCGTTGCCGCTCATGCCGCGCGCCGCGCTGCGGAGATTCAACGGCGTGGCCGTGTGCCAGCAACCGCCTTTGGTGAACGCCGCATCCGTGCTTAGCCCGTCCTCGCACCATTCGGCGACATTGCCGGCCATGTCCTGCACACCGTAGGGCGAAGCGCCGCGCGGATGCGCCGTGATCGTGGCCACGCCGGGCGCGGTCAGGGAGAGGTCGCGATGCCACTGGCAGGCGGCGGTATCAAATTCATTGCCCCACGGATACAGCCGGCCATCCGGGCCGCGCGCGGCTTTTTCCCATTGCGCCTCGGTGGGCAGTTTTTTTCCAGCCCACTTCGCGTAGGCGCGCGCCTCGGCGCGGCTGACGTAGGTGACGGGCTGTTCGAGAATTTCAATCGGCGGCGGCTGGCCGGTCCAATGGCCCGGAAATTTTCCGCCAGTCGCGGTGCAGAACTGAAAATACTGCGCGTTGGTCACGGGAAATTTATCTATCTCAAACGCGGCCAGGTTGAGCGAACGCGGCGGCACTTCGCCGCCGAGCCAGGAGACGTGGCAATGAAATTGCGCGGCCAGTTGCGCGGCTTGCTCCGCCGTGGTTCCCATTTGAAAAGTCCCGGCGGGAATCAGAACCATCTCGCGGGTCAATTCCGCCGCCGCGAGCCAGCGCGGCAGGGCGAACAAACCCACGCCCGCCACGCCCGTCGTCGCCAGCCAGTTTCTGCGGCTCAAAGTTTTCATAAAATTATCGGCTTCAAATTATTTTTTGCTGATCCGCACCAGCATCACGCCGTGGCTCGGCACGGTGGCGGAAAATTCGCCAGTGCTACGGCCCAAATCTTTTTGCCGCCACAGATCGCGCACTGAATGTGAACCTTTCAATTTCAAGCCGGCGAATGTTGCCGTGACCTTGGCCGGGGCTTCACTGCGATTGAACAAGCCGACGGCTTTGCTCCCGTCTTCCATGTCCTTCGCCCAGACTTCGAGATCACCGTCCTTGCTCACGCGTTCGGCCTGACGACCGAGCGGGTCTTGATTCACTTCGATTACTTCATCATTGGTCAGCAGGCCGAGCGTGAAGTCATCAAGCTGCGTCATGTCGCAGCCGATGAGCAGCGGCGCGGCCAGCAGACACCAGAGGCTGATGTGCGAGTATTGTTCATCCGGGGAGAGCCGCGTGGGATG
>JANPGB010000405.1:0-8917 GCA_031423695.1 Verrucomicrobiota bacterium | reverse complement strand
TATGGCTGATGCTGCAAACAAATATCCTGAGAACATTACCGGCAAATTTTACGTGGACAATCAATGCATTGACTGCGACCTGTGCCGCGAAACCGCCCCCGACAATTTCAAACGCAACGACGACGGCGGTTACTCCTTCGTTTACAAGCAGCCGGAAAACCCGGAAGAAGAGGCCCGCTGCAAGGAAGCCAAGGAAGGCTGCCCCGTGGAAGCCATCGGCGACAACGCCTGAGCTGTCCCCCAACGTCCGCCGCCGGTGCCAACCGGTTGAGGGTCGTTTTGCCCTCTCGCAAGAGCCCCTCCTCTGCGCATCTGCGAGTTCCTCATGGGCGTGAGTGCTGCGGGCGGCGGACTCCCTCTCCCCGCCTAATCGGGGAGAGGGCTGGGGAGAGGGGATTTCAACTGGAAACACTTGGCCTCCTCACCCCGGCCCTCTCCTCCCTCGGGTGAGGAGAGGGAGAAATCATCCTCGCTCACGTCGTTGTTATTGATATGCGTCAGCCATGCCCGCCGCTACAACCACTTCAGCAATAGCAATCGCAACTGATTGATGGCCTGTCGCGCCGTGGTTTCTTTGAAGGTGATCCGGTCCCAAGGATTGAACATCTTCCAAACCTTCGTTCCGTCCACACCCGCTAGCGCAATGAACACGGTGCCGACGGGTTTTTCCGCCGTGCCACCCGCTGGGCCGGCGATGCCGGTTACCGCAATCGCGTAATCAGCTCCCGTCGCCCGCTGCGCGCCCTCGGCCATCTCCCGCGCGACCGGTTCGCTGACCGCACCATGTTCCGCGAAAGTTTAGCTCTGGACGCCCAGAAATTTTTCCTTCATCGCGTTGCTGTAGGTGATGAAGCCGCCGAGAAAGACCGCTGACGCGCCCGGCACGTTCGTCAGCCGGTCCGCCACGCCGCCGCCGGTGCAGGATTCCGCCACGGCCAGCGTCTGCTTGCGTTCCGTGAGCAGGCGGATCACCACAGTTTCAAGATCGTCGTCGCCTTCGCCAAAGATGGCCGGCCCAAACTGTGAATGAACAATCTCCGCGCCGGCTTGGACCCTTTTTTCCGCTCCTTCGCCACGCGCTGACAAGCGCACATCCACCTGGCCCATGTGGGCGCAGTAACCCAACTCCAAGCCCGCCTGCATCAGCGGCGCGAGCGGGGTGGCGATTTTTTCCTGCACGGCGGATTCGCCCACGCCAGCGGTGCGCAGCGTGCGGCAGACAAATTTATTTTCCACCGGCAACACGCGTTGCAGCAGCGGCACGACGGTTTCCAGAAACATGGGCCGCAGTTCGCGCGGCGGGCCGGGGAGCATGATGAGCCATTTCCCTGTGCCCGCCCCGGCCTCCATCGCCAACCCCGGCGCGGTGCCGCGCGGATTGGCCAGCACCAGCGCGCCTTCGGGCACCAGCGCCTGCACGAGATTGTTGGCCGGCATGGGACGATTGCGTCCCCGGAAAAAACTTTTGATCACCTCCACCGTCGCGGCGTCCTCGTGAAGTTTTTTGCCGAGGAGGTCGGCGATCAGTTCGCGTGTAATGTCGTCGGAGGTTGGGCCCAGTCCGCCAGTGGTGATGACCAGGTGGGCGCGGGTGAGCGCTTCGCTGACGGATTGGCGGATGTCGCTGGCGGTGTCCGGCACGGCGACTTGGCGCGTGACGACATAGCCCCGATCCGCAAGCTCGCGGCAGAGCCATTGCTGGTGGGTGTTGAGGACGCGGCCCAGCAGCAGCTCGCTGCCGGTGTTGATGAGTTCGACAACCATGGACCGAGTCTAAAGTCCAAAGCCTAAAGTCCAAAGTCCAAAGTCCGGGCGGAATCACATTCGTCGGCAACCTTCCTTGACGGCTGGTTTATCATTCATTCAACAAGGTTCGACTTATGAAATTATTTTCGCTTGTTTGTCTCGCGGCGCTCGCCGCGCTGGTCGCGGGCTGCCCGCACAACGACTACACCGTCGAACTGACCCCGCGTGAAAAGGTCGTCGAGCGCCAACTGGTTTTCTATCGCGCGGACGGAACGGATACGAACGGCGCTCCCAAGTATGTTCCTTTCCCGTCCAACGAACTCGCGGCGATCACCGCGCTGTATCCCGCCGGCCACCTGACGCAAGAAGGGGAGAGGCATTTTGCCAAGGGTGATTTCTCCAACGCGATGCCTGGCGACGTTGGCGGCGCCGGTTCGTACCGCCAGCTCGCGACGAGCCTTGGAACGGCCGGTTTTTACGTGGAACGTTTTCGGGGCAGCGACGATCTGGCGGCCCGCGCCAACGCGCAACTGGCGGCGGCGGATCAACTGACCGACCTCGTCATCGGCTGGAGCCGGGCGGAGTTTGGACGCGAGCCGGGCTACAAAAAATTGCGCCGCTTCCTGGACGGTGACTTCCGGCGCGATTTGAAAAACCTGTCGCTCTATTCGTGGGCGGGGGAAATATCGTCCGCCTATGGCAAGGGTGCCAACGAGGAGTTCATCGTCCGGTTCGGACAATATCTCCACGAGCGCGGCTATCTAAGAATCGAGGATGCCGCCAGCCTGGTGCAGGTTTATGCCGGCGGGGACGATGCGCAGGGCCTGCTCCTCGTGCAAAAATTTCTGGCGGAAAAGCTGGGCGTGCCGCCGGCTGGGCCGATGCCAAAATCCCTGGCCTTGCTGGCAGACCCGGCCGCAGCCGACCAGTCGTGGAAAAAATATCTGACGGGCACGGAGCTTTATCAGGCCCGGTTGCGGCAATGGAAAAAGGACAAAAAATTGCAGCCGGATCTGGAAAAGCCCGAGCCTGCGGAACCGGTGGGTGAGCTGGCTTCAACGCTGCTCGCATTCGGCTCCACCGGTGAGGAGGATCACCTCACCGTGCGGCTGACCCTCACCGCCGCGCCGGATCACACGAACGGCAAGTGGGACGCCACCCGCAGCCAGGTGGTGTGGGAATCGTGCTTGGAATCCCGGGAGCCCGCGGCGCGCCTGCCGGTTTTCTGTTTTGCAAACTGGACGCAGCCCGATGAGGGGTTTCAGCGGGAACACTTTGGGCGCGTGGCCCTGAACGGTGACGAATTGTTGAAGTACTGCCTCTGGCGCGGCGGCTTGCACGTGGCACTGGCCGACGAATGGGAGAAGCTGCTGACGAGCTGCCGACCCGGCGGGGAACTGACCAACCGGCTGGCGGCGTTTGAGTTTTCCGTTCCCGGCAACACAAACGCGGCGGCCTTAGGGAAGAAGCTGCTCCACGCAGCGCTGGAAAATATACCCTGACCCGACACAGCCGGGGCTGCCGTGCCAAGGCTTTCCCAACCTGACGGACTCATCTGGATTTCGGCGGACGCGGCTTTGGCGTGGAGGGCTTCCTAATCTCGGCGCTGAAGGTGCCGGCGAGGCGGGTTTGCGCTTCATCCGGCAGGCAGAGGTATACTTTTCCGGGCAGACGATTGCCGGTGAGGTCGCCGAATTCAACCTTCAACGCATAGCCATCCGCGAGGTTCTGCGACCGGTTGTCCTTCCCTTCTTTCCAGCGGATCGTCACGCGCGGCGCCGGAGAATCGTTGGTGGCAATGTTGATGGACTTGCCGCGCAGATCCTCGGCCTGCCGCCCAAAAAAATAGACGGTCACGCTCAAATCCGGCAGGCCGCGCGAGTTCTGGCGAAAACTGAGGCCGACGTGCGGTTTGCCTTCCAGCATCACGGGCTGGAGCGAGTACCGGTTGCAGGCGACAAACGAGTCGCGAATTTTTCCGGCGACGGGCGCCTCCGGAATGGTATTGGAGGAAAGATCCAGAATCCAAGCGACATCATTCGTGACCACCGGCACCGGCGGACTTTTGCCGGTTGCGGGCGGGGCGTCCTCATTAGTGTCGCCGGTGGATACTCCGGCCGTGGGCGGCGCGTCTGGTTTCTTATGGCCGAAGATCTTTCCTCGAAATGCAAAAGCCGTCGCACCCAACAAGCACAATAAAACTAGGATGACAACCACCACGATGGGGATGGCGGTGCGGGCTGGCTCCCGGGAAATCGGATCCAAGGTAGGCAGGCTGGGCTTGGGCGGACGGGGCTTGTTCGCCTCCGCGGCGGAAAGGATGAATTTCGGATCGGAGGAGGTCGGAGCCTGGGGGACCACAATTTTGCGATAACAGGTGGGACACTCCAGTTGCGAGCCGGTGCTGCCAGAATCAGCCGTGATGTGCTGACCGCAGACGGGACAGGCAAATTTGAACTCGCTCATGGATGGGAGAATGGTTCCACACCGCGGCAACCTCGACAACGAGTATTTTTACGGGCCGCCGGCCGGGGTGGTTCCCGGGAAGGGGCTGGCACGGCGGTTATTTTCCTTGTCGTGCCTGAACGATTCGCTACTAATAAGCCACCCGAATTGATCATCCAGTGAAGATTTGCTGATTCGACTCAGAACGAAAATGCTGGCCGCCACGCCAATTGAAACTGTGACCGCAGCGAACGAGGCCGTTCCTGCCGTCGCCCCTCGACCGCGCAACACCCTGCTCATCGTGGACGACGAAGACGGTCCGCGCCAGTCCCTGCAGGTCATTTTCAAGGAGGACTACAATATTCTCATGGCCAGCAGCGGGCCGCAGGCCATCGCCCTGGCCCAGAAAAACAAGATCCATCTCGCCATGCTGGACATCCGCATGGCGGGCATGTCTGGGATCGAAGTGTTGGAACGGCTGAAGTACGTGGATTCCGACATCGAGGCGATCATGATGACGGCGTTCGAAACGACCGAAACCATGCGCCAGGCGCTCAAACTGCGGGCCTGCGACTACATCAACAAGCCGTTCGACATCGTCGCCCTGCGCGCGGCCGTGGCCGCCGCCATGCAGCGGCACACGCTGGAAAGCGAAGTCCACAACAACGCCGATCGACTGGAGCAGCTGGTGGTGGAATTGCAACATCACAAGATGCAGGAGCAGATGGCCCAAACGCGCGGCGAGATTTACGCCAGCATCATCCACGACATCAACGGCCCGCTCACGGTCATCTCCGGTTTCGTCCAGTTGATGAGCCAGCGCATCGGCAACGCCACGCGGCTCGAAACGGAGGAGCTGGATTTCATCCGGGAGCGGCTCAAGATCATCACCCGGCAGACCACCAACTGCATCGAGATTTCCCGCCGATACCTGAGCTTGCTCCGACGACAGAGCGAGGACGCCCCCCGTGTCGGCGTCAACCAACTCCTCCACGACCTGACCCACCTGATCAACGTGCATCCCAGCCTGGGCGAGAACCTCTTTGCGATCGAGCCCTTGACGGAGGATATCGGCGTGCGGATTAACGGCACGGATTTGATTCAAATCCTGCTCAACCTCATTGTCAACGCCTTCCAATGTTCCGGCCAGGGCCACCGCGTGCACGTGCAAGCCCGCGTCCTGCGCGAGCCGCTGGATCTGGCCGCGCTCAAGGATGGACCCGAGTCGCGGCTGCTTAACGTGGAAAACTTCGCGAGCACGCTGCCGTTGTTGCAGTTCACCGTCCAGGACAACGGCCCCGGCATCCCGCCGGAAGTCCTGCCGAAGATTTTCCAGCCTTATTTCACGACGAAAAATGCCCGCCAAGGCACGGGCCTCGGCTTGAACATCGTCCAACGGCTCATCAAGGAAGCCAAAGGCGCGCTGCACGTCCGCACCCGGCCCGGGGTGGGGACGACCTTCACGGTTTACCTGTCCGCCGCCCGGCTCGCGCAATAGTTTAGGCGGCCAGAGAGATCGCAACCGTGAGCCCTCCACCGCCCCTTCCCAAACTCCGCACGCTGCTTTGGCGGGGCTGCCGGAAAAAATGCCCGCAATGCGGTCGCGGCGCACTCTATCAGGGCTGGCTCAAGCTGCATGAGCATTGCGACTGTTGCGGGCTGCATTACCTGCCCAACCAGGGCGACCTCTGGGGACCGCTCTTGTTCCTCGACCGGGTGCTGTTCATCATTCCCCTCATTGTCGTCATCTACTTCCGCCAGTTTAGCGCGCATTGGATCTGGCTGCTCCTGGGCGGCGGCACGATGATCTTCCTGCTGGTCTTCACCCTCCCCTACCGCAACGGCGTGAGCCTCGCGATTGACTATCTGATCCGCCGGAAGGTGGGCGATCTTTCGGACGAGGAGACTGCGGACTAAAAAAGCAGGGCCGAGGCCATCTGGCCGGGGCCGGGGCCGACGGACCTGTTTTTTCCGAGGGCGCTAAAGCTGTTGCAGCGCGCGCACCGCCTTGGCGACATCGGCATCCGTGTCCAGTGCGACATGGCAGATGAACTTCTTGCCGATGGCCGCCGAGGAAACCCCGCGCACGTTCAGCCCCTTGTCCGCCAGCACCTGCATGACGCGATTGCCCTGGCCGACCTTGTCCGCCCCTTCGATCCGCACGGTGTGCAGGCTGGAGGATTTCCGGAAGCCCGCCGTCCCCGCCGCGGCAATCTGTTTGCCGCCTTTGATGGGCGTCGCGAACACCACGCTCTTGCCGGGTGTCTCCGCCCGGCGCGCGACGACAAACTCGAGGTTCACCCCGGCGGCCGCCAGCGCCTTGAGCTTGCCGGCCAGCGCACCCGGCTTGTCATCCATCGAAGCGGCCCAAGTATCCACGCGTGTTGCTTTCATAATAAATTTTCTTTCGGCGATCTGTAGGTGTGTAAATCTTTTTCGGGAACAGGTGAATCCTAGTCCAACGATCCAGACTGTCAAACGATTCGGCATTGCGAACCGCCGGCGCCTGATCCCCAGCGTGCAAGAACAAGACTTCGGCACTTTAAAATCAATCTCCTGGCTCCAGGCGGTGATGCTGCCTTTGACGCTCTTGAGATATTTGAAGCTGTAGCAGCGGACTTGAGTCCGCTCAAATTGAACCGCGAACCACGCGAACCACGCGAACCACGCGAAAGAAAATCCTACCGTGGAAGGTGACTGATGTTCGTCATCCGTCCCTGTTCGCGTATTTGGATTATTTCGCGGTTGTTTCCGGGGTCCGCCGTCGAGTTTGAGCCGACTCACGTCGGCTGTTACACAGGCTCATTACCGTGGGACGTTGCGGTCGATTTCATCTGACCACGCCGTGATGTCGCCGTTGCAGTGGAGGTAGTGGCTCTGGTTTGGATCGAGTTCGGTGAAGCGCTCGTGGATCTGGCTCAACGGCAGCAACGGCACGCCGTCCACATGGATGATCTCGCATTTGTCCGGGTGGTGCGGGAGGGTGCGTGGCGCAAAGCCGGCCTCCGGTTGGAGGCGCGATAGTTGTTCGCCTGGTTCCAGTCAGCGAAGGGCTCTTACTGCGGGCCTCGATGGTGCAGATATTTCACCACCGCCTCGGTGCGGGAGTGAACATGCAGCTTGTCGTAAACCTTGCGCACATAAGTTCGCACGGTGTCAATGGCGATGTTCATCCGGTCGGCAATTTCCTTGTAGGCGTAGCCTTTTGCCAGTTGCCGGAGAAACTCCTTCTCGGTTGGCGTCAGTTGGGTGATTTCAGAAGACTGCTCGGCAGGCTGGTTGAACAGCATGACCACACGACGCGCCATCTGGGGTGACATCGGCGAACCGCCAGCATGAAGCTCGTGGATGGACTCGATCAGGTTTTTCGTAGCCGTTCGCTTTAACAGATAGCCGCTGGCGCCGACTTTGAGCGAATCAAACAACGAATCGCTGTCCTCATATACCGTAAGCATCAGGAACTGCACCTGCGGCAGTTGCGCCTTCAACTGACGAACGCACTCCACGCCATTCATTTTTGGCAGGTTGATGTCCATCAACACCACGTCCGGTGGATGCTGGGGGATCTCCTTGAGCGCAACTTCTGCGTTCGCATACTCACCAACCAGCCGTAACGTGGGAGCGCTCCGAATGAGCGCGACAAGATTGGCGCGGATCCCTTCCGCATCGTCCACGATTGACACCTTGATGAGTTTGCTGTCTGGGAATGGCTGGGGAGGCATATCTAGCTCTTGGTTGCAGGCTGGTTATGAGGGGCCGGTTTTTGCTGTCGCGGCGCAGGGAACTGGACGGTGATACTGACGCGCGTGCCCCTGCCGGGGTGGCTTTCGATCTGCAACTCGCCGCTCACCGCCTCGGCGCGGCGGCGCATGTTGTCCAGACCGTTGCGGGTGCCCGCGCCCGGTGCCGGCAACTGGCCGCCCACGCCGTCGTCCGCGACCACCAGTTGCAGTTCGCCGCCGGTGGCCTGAACCTGAACCAGCACTTCGTTGGCGTGCGCGTGCTTGAAGGCATTGGTCATCGCCTCCTTCGCAATGAGAAACAGGTTGTGGCGCATTTCCGGCGGCAGCGGCCGGTCCGGCAATTCTTCCGGCAGATCCAGACGACAATGGATGCCGTCGCCCTCGAACAGTTCGCTGGCAAAATGCGCGAGGTATTCCGTGAGGCTTTGCACGGTGTCGCTCCCTGGGCGCAAGGCCCACACAATCTCCTCGAGCGCTCGCACCGTTTCGGTGGCGGTTTGTGAGATCTTCGCGGCGCGCGCCAGCGTCTGCACGGGATCCTCAATGTTCCTGGCCAGCAAGTCGCTCAACATCGAGAGCTGCGTCAGTGACGAGCCAAGCTCATCATGCAAATCGCGGGCGATGCGCGCGCGCTCCCGTTCGAGCGCGCGTTCCTGCTCGGCGAGTTGCAGTTGACGCCGAAATTTTCTTTTTTCAACCAGGCGCACGGTCGCGCCCACGCCGGCCAGAAGCCCGAGCACCACTCCCCCCTTGAACCACAGCGTCTGCCAAAAGCGCACCACGAGGAAGTCGTTCAGCGAGGTGGCGATGGCCATGTCGCTAAAGATCCAGCCGTTGCCGTTGCCCGCATGGAGGAGGCGGAGCTGGTCGAACGCCGCGTTGGCCCGGAACTTGGTGGTCAGTCTCTCGGGCTGGTTCTGGTCGGAAGCCCCCGGCCCGAGGCGTGGACTCAGCCATACGGTGACAAGGTCATCGCCCCCGGG
>JANPGB010000404.1:0-5491 GCA_031423695.1 Verrucomicrobiota bacterium | reverse complement strand
AGATACTCGCGACTGGGCGCGAGGGCCGACCATTCGAGGTGATGCGCCTCATCCACGACCAGCACATCCCAGCCCGCCGCCGCCGCTTGGGCCGCCCGGCGCGGATCGCGCGCCAGAAAATCAATGCTGGTCAGCACCAGTTGATCATCTAGAAACGGATTCGCACCCGCTTCGCCGGCTTCGATCGCCGCGCAGCGTTCCGCATCAAAAATATTCAGCCACACGTTGAAGCGGCGCAGCATTTCCACGAACCATTGATGCACGAGCGATTCGGGCACCAGCACCAGGATGCGCTGCGCCCGGCCGCTCAAGCGCAGGCGATGCAGGATGAGACACGCCTCAATGGTTTTGCCCAAGCCCACCTCGTCGGACAGCAGCACGCGCGGGGCGTGCCGGTTGGCCACTTCGTGGGCGATGTAAAGCTGATGCGGAATCAGATCAATGCGCCCGCCCAGGAATCCGCGCACCGGAGATTGGCGGAGGCGGTGGAAGAATTCGAGGGTGCGACGGCGCAGCGCAAATGTCGTGGAGGAATCAAAGCGTCCCGCGAACAAGCGCTCCTGCGGCCCCTGCAAACTGACGCGGTCGTTCAGTTGGGCTTCGGGCAGTTGCTGGTGTTCGCCGACATATGTCAGCAAGCCCTGGTGCTCGATTACTTGTCGCACCAGGAACTCCCGCTCCGCTTGTGTCTTTAATATGTCACCCGCGCGAAACCGCACGCGCTTCAACGGGGCCTGGTCAACCGTGTAAGTGCGTGATTCGCCCGCCGCCTTGAACTCGACCTGCACGCGTCCGCTGCCGGTCATTATCACCGTGCCCAGCCCGAGCTCCGGCTCCGACTCGCTGATCCACCGTTGACCGGGAATAAACAGGCTCATGAAATGGGGGCAGTGCTTGGCCAGTGAACGAATGCTCTGGTCAAGGGAAGCCTGCCAGGGTGCCGACGGCGATACTGCGAGAGCGGTTGAGGCGCATTGTGGAAGGGACACAAAAAAGTGCAGTTCCGCCGACGGCAGAACTGCACCTTGCCTAGGGAAGCCAAAGAACTACTGGGCTTTGCCGGCGGCGGCCTTGACCTTGGCCCAGCGCGCTTTTTGAGCCGCTGCGATTTTGGCGCGCGCCGCGGGACTCATCTTGCGTTTTTTGGTCGGCGCTTTGGCCGCGGGTTTGGCGGTTTTAGCCTTCGCCCAACGGGCTTTCTGAGCGGCGATAATGTTGGCCCGGCCGGCGGCGCTCATTTTGCCTTTCTTGGCTGGCTTGACGGAGGTTTCAACCGGCGCGCCCAGGATGGCGGCCAGTTCCTTGTTCAACGAGGCGATCTTTTCCTTAAGGTCGGCCGCGTGACGCAGTTGTGCAGTTGTAAGTGATGCTAGTTGGATACTCATAGTGACCCGAGTGTATGGCAGAAATAAAATAGTTCAACAAGAGTTTATTAGTCTGGTGATTTCAGGCCATTGATTCTAACACGCGCCCCGCCGCGCTTCGGGGCGCGTGTGCTATTTCACCGCAGGCTATGGCGAGCGAACGCGATAGTAGCGCTCAGCCGTGGTCTGCGTCCCGGGATCGCTGAATTGATAGTGGCCGGCCGAGGTTTCCGTCGGCGCCCCGAGGGAGGTCCAACTGCCCGGGGGCAGCGCAAGGTTGGTCGCACAGAACACCGTGAATGCCGACCCCGGGTTGTTGGTGAAGGTGATCACGAACGGGCCGCCGGGAGTGCTGATAAGTGCGTTCAACTGCGACGGCGGGGCGGAAGCGGATGTGACTGTCAGAATCGCAGGCGTGCTGGTAACAACGCCCCAGAAATTGCTGGCGACCAGAGTATAGCTGCCCGCATGGGCCGGCCCGACGGAATTCAAAGCCAGGTGAAGGGTGGCCACCAGACCGGTGGCATTCTGGCTGGATACGAGGTTGGAACGGTTCAGGAACCAGGAGCAGGTGAAGGGCGTGTTGGCTCCATAAGCGGTGGCGTTGTTGGTCACCGTGGACGACAACGTCACGTTGGCTCCCGGGTTGACATTGGTGTCCTGGGGGAAGACCAGAATGTTTGGTGGAAGTCCAAAGGCCCAGTAAGAGGGATAGAGCCCGCTGTTGATGCCGTCGACCAGCACCCCCGAGCCGTTGGTCTGCGCGCTTACAAAGCTGATGCTGTAAGTGCCACTCACACCCGGCTTGATCGAGGATCCCGGGATGGTGACGCTGGCGGTGTGAGGGAGCGCGGGAACAAACGGCGACCCGTTGTAGAGCCAGGTGTAGTTGTTGGTGGCTCCCGGGACATTGGTCAGGGACGAGTTCAAAGTCAGTGCCACGCCGACCGGATAGAAGTTTGTATATCGGAAGAACAGTTGATTGGTGCCGGGGGTCTGGCAGACGCTCAAGACACAGTTTGCGAATGGCGCGGTAAGAATGTTGGGGGTGGACGCATTTGAAGCCACCACGGAATAGGAGTTGGCGTTGGCCAATTGAGCCGATGAAAAATGCAATGTGTTCGAAGTGGAGATCAAAACGCCTGCCGAGGGCGGACCGATAAACCAATAGTATTTCGGAGTCGGCGTTCCCGATGCGCCCACGCTGAATAACACGTCGGCACCCTCCTGCGAACAGAGACTTTGCGGGGGTGCGGTGATGACCGGCGTGGTTCCGCCACCTCCACTTGGGCCGATCACCAGGGATGTCACCCGGGTGTCGTTGTTTCCACCGCTGCCACAGCTGCTGGCATCAAAGATTTTCAAGGCAAAACGATAGGTGTTGGTCACGGTGGGTGTGCCGCTCACGTTCGCCGTGTTGCCGCCGGCATAGACCACGGTCAAACCTGCGAACAAAGTAGTCGCGGATCCCAGGCAGGTATTCGACAACGACATTGACGCCACCGAGCCGGCGTGTCCGCCGGAGTAGGTGACGGTGCCGACGTAGGGCACTCCCACAGTTGCGTTGGGGGGCGAGATGGCAATGCGCGACGCGCTGGAGATGGCATTGTAGCCAAGGTACGCCACGCCGCCGGCGGCCCAGCGGAAGATGATCGCCGACGTCGAGGGCGCAATGCCTTGCGCGAGCGACGGCAGCGCGGATCTCACGAGGGGGACGATTTGCAATGCACCCGCCAATATCAGCGAGAGCATCCGGATCAGTTTTGGATTCATTCTTTTCATAAGGGGTTGGTGTTTGGTTTTAGAGGCTGGAAATTGCGGTCAAAGCTCATTTTTCAGCGGCCAGCACGAGATAAGTGGGCAGACCGAGAATTCCAAACCGGTCGAGCATGTCCTTGGCGGGTGACTCGTTTGGTCGCTCGGCCGCGTATTGGACCACCACGAAGTCAGCCAGTTGATCGCGCACGGCCGCCTGAGTGAAAACGGTGGCGTCCATCGCCTCGCAGTTTTTGCACCAACTGGCCTTGAAATCGATGAACACCGGCTTGTTGCTCGCCAGCGCAGCTTTCAGCGCGGAACTCAACTCGCCGTCGACATCGCCCGCCTTTTTTCCAACGCCGGGCGCGGCGGCGAGCAGGGTTTGGGAATTTCGGGTGCGGGCCAGACCAAAGGCCAGCCAGCCGTAGTATGCGGCAAACACCAGAATCAAAACGCCAAAGACATATTTGACCACTGTCATCCACCGGCCCGGCTTCGGCAGGAACGCCAGGCTTGCGCCCATGAACGGCCAAGGCAAGGCCATCCCCACGCCGAGCAACAGCGGCAGCAGCAGTCCCACCACCAGCCCCTGGGCGTAAAGATTGGCGGCCATTAGCAGGACCGAAATCACCACGGGCGCCACGCACGCGCCCGCTAGCAGCGCTGCGATGGCCCCGAGGGTGAAGGCCGCCAGCCATTTGCTTTTGCTGCGATGCGCTGCTTGGAATTCCTGCCGGCTCAGCCGCCGGTCAAACCGGGTAAAGTCGATGTGAAACACATCAAACATCGCCAGGGACAACGCCAGAAAAATCAGAGCGATTGTGACGTTGAACCAGACCGAGGAGTTGAGCGTGCCGAGTTTGGCACCGGTCAGCACCACGGCGATGCCCAGCGCTCCGTACGCCAGCGCCATGCCCAGCCCGTAGGCCGCGCCCTGCAGAAATCCCGTGCGCCGCGTGGGCGCCGCCTTGCCCGCGCCGATGATGGCGAGGTTGATCGGAATCAGCGGCAGCACGCACGGCGTGAGATTTAACCCGATTCCGCCCAGCACAATGAGGAGCAGGGTCGCCACGATGCCGAACCGTTCATAACCGGCCAGCGGATCGTCGTTCGCCGACGCTTCGCCCGCCTTGGCCTTCTCCAGGTAATCAACAAACGCCCGCGCCGGAACGAAGCCGGTTTTTTTTGAAACCACTTTGAACTTCGAGAGCAAGTTTCCCAGGTCATGGGGAGTTTCAATGCCGGCAAGGGCTGCGGCGGGAGCGTCCGGTGCGGCAGTTTCAACCCACGCGCCACCACTCTCCATCTTGAAATAGTGTTTCTCCGGGAAATAGCAGGCGCTGTTGCTGCAGCCCTGGAGCCGGACCATAAAACTGCCAGGGACAATTTGATCGAGGCTCAGCTCGGCAAAAAATGAGCGGTCGAACATCGCCCGGCGATTGTGGGTGACCGGGTCGAGCAATTCTTTGGTGGCAGTCGTGGTGGAGGGCTCGAGGGTCTCGCCGGCCGCGTTTTCAAAATGCAGATGATCCGCGTACACCAAATGATCCGCCGGCACGAAAACATCCACGCGCATCGTCGCCGGCTGGTTCGTGCCGGGAATGGAGGCTGACACCTTGAACGGGCTGGGCGGACGGGCCGGTGCGCTGAGGGCGCACACGAGCAGCGCCGCCAACCCCATTGAAATGTTTAACATCAGCTTCATCAAAATATTTTCATTGCTCAAATCAGTTGCAGCCGCAGCCACCACCGCCCACGCCTTTGCCGCCCGAGGACATCTCGCGCGAGAAATAGATGTGTTCGTCCTGCCCTTCCCCGAGCCGGTCTCGGTCGCCGCGCATGGTGTAGTCGGAGAGCGTGCCGCGCTGCCAGGGTTTGACCGCGGTGCAACCGCACAGCGCACCGCACACGACGCACGCGGCCAGCAAAAGATTGAGTCTGGTTTTCATGGCGTAGGAATCATTTGGCCAGGAGGGATTCAATTTCCTTCACGTATTCCTTCCTGGTCGGTTCCCCCTGATATCCGATGTGGACATGCCGCACCCGGCCGGTGCGATCGAGGAGGAACGAACTGGGCATGGTGCCGATGCCGGCCAGGTCCACGAGTTTTTGGGAGGCGTCGCGCACCACCGTGAAGCTCGCGGCGTGCGCCTTCAAGAACGCATCCATGTCCGCCCGCTTCTCATCCACGTTGATGGCGATGATCACCAGGCCGCGGTCGGCATACTTTTTGTGCAGCTCGTTCATCGCGGGGAAGGAATCGCGGCACGGCCCGCACCAGGAGGCCCAGAAATCCACAAGCACGACCTTGCCCTGGAGGGAGTCCGGCAGCTTGCCTTCGAGTTGAAACTTCGTCAGATCCGGAAACG
>JANPGB010000403.1:0-11382 GCA_031423695.1 Verrucomicrobiota bacterium | reverse complement strand
ACCATGCGGCAAATCCGCCGCCGCTCGGCCCGCCGGTTTTGCTCCACACCGCGACGTAATGATACTGCGTGTTCGCCGTCGTCGCCAAACCGGTGTCGACACTCCAAGCCGGCGACGGATCATGTTCCATGCGTTGCAAGGCGAGCGACGTGCCGCGACAGAACGAAAGATAATAATCATTCGCCGCCCCGGCGCCCGTGCCGGGGCCGAAGTCAAAAATGCGCGACCAGTTTTGCGCCGAACGGGGCGAGGCCCACACTTCGATGCTCACGTTCGTCAGGCTGTCAATCAGGTTGGACGGCATCTGCATGAAATCTCCCGAACCCCAGGTGCCGCCGGCGAGCCGCACAAAGCCCGCGCCGCGGGAATAATCCGTGGCGCCGCTCACCACCACCCAGCCGCTGGCCGTGCCGACGGAATCAATCAAGTTCGTGCCGGTCGCCTCGCTGAAACTCCAGCGATGCGTGAGCGCGGCGGGCGCGGAAGCGATGCCGAGCAAAAAAAACAGGGCAAGCGCACGGAGCCGTGAAGAAACAATTGGCATAAAAGTCACCGGCGCAGTCGGAAAAATTGTGCGGAGTTCGTTGGTGGCAGTGCGAGCTGCCAGCGGTCATTGGCGAGCGCCGGTGCCAGGCCGTTCGTTGTCCAAGTGGAAAGGTCGCTGCTGCCCTGCGCCGCGAAGCCCACCGCCCACGACGGCCAGGACAGCGAAATATTTGGCGGCGCATTCGACTGCGTGATGGACACGGGCAGCGCGAGCGCGTCGGGGCCGAACTGAAAATCCGTCGCGATCTCCTGCGGCGTGAGGCGGCCGTCGTAGATGCGGAGTTCGTCAATCGTCGCGTTGAGATACGCGTCGGAACTCCAGAGCGAACGGCCAATGAACGACCACGATTTGTTCACGCCGGTCAACACAGGCAGCGCGCTGTTCGTGGCCTTTTCCAAAACGCCGTTCGTATAAATCGCCGTGTAGCTGCTGGCCGGATCCACGATGCAGACGACGTGAACGGTGCGATTGTCGAACGTGCCGGGGATGTCGAACGTCACCGTGCTGCTGGTGGCAATTTCCGTGCGGTGCGCGCCGGTGCCGGTGTGCGGGCTGAAGAAAACATATTGCGAGCCGTTCGCGCCGGAGATGTTTCCAAAATCAAACACGCGCGAGTAATTTCCGTTCACGCCGAAGGTCGCCCAAAATTCCAAGGTCAACGCCGACGCGCCGGAGACGAGGCCACCGGGCAGGTTCACGTAGCCGCCCGTCGCGCCGGTGAGTTTGAGGGCGTTGTTCGTGAGGACGGCGTTACCCATGAGCGTGCCGTGCGCGAGGCCGATGGAGTCCCAGACGTTCGTCGTGCCGGACGTGAAACTGTAACGGTGCGCGAGCGCGGGATGCGTCCAGGCAAGGTCGCGGATTTCCGCGCCGCTCAACGGCCGGCCGAAAATGCGGAACGAACCGATGCGCCCATTGAACAGGGGATCGGCTGGGAACTGGCTTTGGCCGACGTAATTGCTGCGCGCGAGCAACTGCCATGGGCGGATGGTGAGCGCGTTGTTCGTCCCGACGGGGTTGCCGTTGAGATAGAGAATTCCCTTGGAGCCATCAAGCGAAACGGCGACATGGCACCAGGAATTTGTCGGCATCGCCGTGGGCGCATCAATGGTTTGCTCCGCGCCACCGTTGCGGATGGCGAAGCGCATCTTGCCCGTGTTCGCGCGGGGCGTGAGAAACAAATATTTCGACGTGTTCGTGCCGAAATCAAAGATGCGCTGCCAGTCCGCGCCGCCGTTCCATTTCACCCAGGCGGCGAAGCTGCTGGCGTTCGCCACGGACAGCGGGAAGGAAACAACATTCGTCGCGCCGTCGAGGTTGAGGACGTTGCCGCGCGACGGATCGTTCGTGATGCTCGCGCTGTTTTGCAGCATGGCGTTGTAGAGCGCGAGATGTTCGCGGGCGTCAGTGCTGAAGGTGTAGAGCGCGCTCCATTCGTTCGTCAACGCGGGCCAGCCATCGGCGGCCCAGTAGAGGCGGTTCATGCCCACGGTCGGTGCGCCGTTGTTTTTCGCATCGTAGTAATGGTAGGTGAACCAGTTCGTACCGTTGTCGTTTAGAATTCCCGGATGACCGGGGCCGATGAACCGCGCGGTGCTTTCCAGCACCATCGTGCCGCCGCCGGTCAGCATGTTCGCGCCGCTCTTGTCGAGATACGGCCCAATGACGCTCGCGCTGCGGCCCACGCAGATGTTGTAAGTGCTGTTCACGCCCGCGCAGCAGCCGCCGTAATTCAGGAACAAATAATAAAATCCGCCGCGCTGATACAGGAATGAGGCTTCGGTGGTGTTTTGGTCGTAAGTGGCGGTGCTGCTGGCGACCTTGGTTCCGATGGCGGCCGGATTGAGCCGCAATCCCGTCGCCGGGTCAATCTGGGTCACGACGATGCCGTCCGAGTAGGAGCCAAAGGACATCCAGACCGTGCCATTGGTGTCTACGAGGATGCTGGGGTCAATGCAGTTGAAGGCGACGGTGTCGGTGTTGGCTTTTGCCGGATAATATGATTCAACCACTTTGCCGTGGTCGGTCCAGGACGGTGAATTCAGGGCAGGCGACGTGGCCACGCCAATGGCCGAATTTCGCGTGGCCCACTCCGAACAGGTGTAGTAAAGATGATAACTGCCGTTGAAGTAAGCAATATCGGGCGCCCAGAAATATCCGGTAAAGGCGGGGATGTCGTTGGTCGTCCACGCGGGCGGGCTGCCCGGAAAAACGGCAGCGGTTGAACTCCAGTTTCGCAAGTCGGTGGAAGTGATGCCGGAAATTCCCTGGCCGTCGCCGTAGATGAAATAGCTGCTGCCGCTCTTGATCATCGTGCTGGGGTCGTGCAGGAAATAACTGCCGGTGAACGGCATCTGCGCAGGGGCGCGAAGGGCCAGGCCGGACAGAAAGAGCAGCATCGCCAACCAAACAATCTGGCGCAAAAAGAGGTGCATTCGGATGCGGTCAGTCTCTCACAAATCAAGGTTGTTTCAACATCCGACTGCCAAATAATCCGCCGGCGAAATTCCCGGCCTGCGCCTGCAGTTTGATCGTGACCTTGTCCTTGCCCTTCGTGAGTTCGGCGGGGATTGGATACGTGGCGTCCCAGAACTGCCCGGTCTTTTTGTTGGTCAGTTTCTGTGAGGCAATCTTGGTGCCGTCCACCAGGATGTCGAAGTTGCGCTCGCCCGATTCATTGCCCCACCAGGTGCAAACCAGTTCGTTTCGTTTCGCGGAATCCACTTTCATCTCAAACGAAAACCAGCCGCCGTCGTAGGCGTGCCGGAGTTTCCGCCCCATCGCCTCCACCGGGTCGCTCTTCTCGCCCTGCACATTGTGGTCGCGCTCGGGCTGCATTTCGCCGGGACGGAAGACATCCACCGTGCGGGCTTCCAGTTCGCGAGCACCTTGCTCCTCGGCTTGAAACTCCGCCTGTTTTATGGCCCAGTCGCCCGCCGTGAAGCGGTCGAGATACACGGTGTACCGCCGGTCATGTAGACGATGGAACGGCACCAACTCCACTTCGTGCGGCTTGCCGACGTTGACCGTCTGGAATTTTTCCTCCGCGAGCGAAATCGGTTTGACCCAGTCACCCACCGGCCGTCCATCGGTCAGCAGCACGGGCACAAAGCCCGGCTGATTCGCCCGCGGATTCTCCACCGCGCCCAGATCCGCCGCCAGCAGCGTCGGGCCGTAGAAGACCGCGATGCGGTTGGGATTGTCCGGCATCGCTTCGGTGCGGAGCGCCATCGGGAAGGTGACTTCCACCTGGTCGCCGGATTTCCAAGTGCGCTTGATCTGGCAATAGCTCGACGGCGAGGTGCTGTCGGAAACGAGCTGACCGTTGACCTTCACGGTCAGCGTGTCGGCCCAGAACGGGTGACGGATGCGCAGCGTGAATTCCTTGGGCTGCGGGCAAGTGACCGTGATGGTGGAGTGATCGCCGTCAGGCCATTGCGTTTGCTGACGCAACCTCACGTTGCGCGATTTCCAGTTCAGCGCGGACGCGATGAACAAGTTCACCCAGATGCCGGAGTCGTCGTGGAAATAAATTCCCTCGCCGTACTTGACGTGGTTCTCCATGCCCGTGCCCATGCAGCAGGTGAAGTCGTTCGTCAACGGCTGGTATTCCTTGTGGAAGCCCGGCTTGAGCGAGACGTTGTAAATCACGCGGCCATCGGGATGCTGCGAGCCGCGGATGTGGTTGAGCAAGGCGCGCTCGTAAAAATCGGCGGCGTCCGCGTTCGGATTCCAGCCGAAGACGTGTTCGGTCAGTTTGAGCATGTTATAGACGTTGCAGGTCTCGGTGGTCACGGGTGTGAGCCGGTCGTTCAACTTGTCCGGCGGCCCGAAATGTTCCCCCTCGCAATGTCCGCCCGTCACGTAGCTGTGATGATGCACGACACGGTCCCAGAAAAATTGCGCGGCGGCGCGGTCGCTCACATCGCCGGTGAGTTCGTAGCGCGTGGCGAGGCCGATGATTTTCGGGATCTGCGTGTTCGCGTGTTTGCCGGGCAGGATGTCATCGCCCAGCGCCAGTGGATCGAGAATCGCCTTGTGATGAAACCGCCGCGACAGCGCAAGGTAACGCGCGTCGCCCGTGTCGGCGTAAAGATCGGCGAAGACCTCGTTCATGCCGCCATGCTCGGCGGCGAGAATCTTCTGCATCTGCTCCTCGTTGAGGCCGGACAAGTTCTTCTCAAACCAGCCGGCGAGGCCTTTGGAAACTTCCAGCGCCTTCTGATTGCCGCCCAGCCGGTACGCGTCGCGCAAGCCGGCGAGCACCTTGTGCATCGTGTAGTTCGGCACCCAGACGCCGTTGAGATCAAAGCCCGCCGAACGGATGTTGCCGGCCGCGACTTCCGCATACGCCTTTTTGCCGCCGGGAATCGCGGCCACATAGCCATCACCGTTGGCCTGCTGACAGGCGGCGAGTTCGTCCACGATGTGGTTCACGCGATCGAGAAACTTCTGGTCGCCGGTGGAAGCCCACGCCATCGCGCAGGCGCTCAGATAATGTCCGAGGGTATGACCGGAGACGCCCCGCATTTCCCAGCCGCCGTATTGCTCCACCTTCGTCGGCAGCCCGGCCTCCTTGCGAAAGTTCGACAGCAATCGGTCGGGTTCGAGGCTCAGGAGATAATTCGCGCCGATGTCCTGGCCGGCCTTGAACGGGCCGTCGAGCAGCCGCACGTCGTGCAGGTAGAACGGCTGCGCCTTGGGCGGCGCAGCGGGCGTAATCTTGACCCGCGGCTGACCGTAGGTGATGGAATCGGCGAGGGCGGCCGCGGGCAGCAGCCCGGCAAGCAGGAGGCTGGCGAAGAAATTGAAACGCAGGTGCATGGTTTGTGATGCTATTCAAGCGGACGCGGGCGGGAGATTTCAATTCAATTCGTGCGGCGTTTGGGAACAAGCCTTCGACAACCTCGCGCCGGTGGCGGCTGTCGCGCTGCGACAATCTCGCCTGCGAAGCCGGCGACCCGGGGACCCGAGAGTGAGCGCGCGCCACAAGAGACACTGCACCGCTGAACGCGGCGCTGACTCGTCGCAGGGCGACAAGTGCCACCTCACTGGCTCGTGGCGGCGTCTCGGCAGAGCGCCGGCGTCTGAAACAGTTTGGCGGTGCTCTGCTGAGACACCGCTACGATTATTGCGCGCCGAAGCGGCAGAGGCAGGGGCCGCCGTTCGTGGCGGTGGTGTCCGAGTAACCGCCCTCCAAGTTTCAAGGCGCAAGATTACGGAGGCATAAAAGCACCAAGCACCAACCGCCAAGTTCCAGAGAAGCATTAAAAACCAAACATCGTCGGTTTGGTCATCGGGGCTTGGAATTTGGAACTTTTCCAGGTTGGAGCTTTGAATTGTCACCCGCCGCGCGTTGCAGCATAATCGGGGCATGGCTGTGCAAAACCGGATCGTCAAAGTGCAGAAGCGCAATCGCGCGCTGGTGCGGTTTGACCAGGAGAGGATCGGCCGCGCCATCCTGCGCGCCGCGGAATCCATCGGCGGTTTCCGTCAGGATTTTTTGCCGGGCATCAACGACCGGATTTTTGACCTGGCCGGTTCGGACGCGAAGATCGCGGAGTTTCTGGCGGACACGGTGGTTATCTGCCTGAACTCGGACAAGCACCATCTCATCTCCAATTTCCCGCCCACGATCGAGACCATCCAGGACGAGGCGCTGCACGCGCTGCACAGCTATGGCTTTCAGAAAACCGGCGACGCCTACGCGTGCTACCGCTGGGGCCGACACTGGTTGCGCGAAGGCGCACTCACGCCGGGGAAATTTGTCGGCAATGGTTTTCCGTGGGTGGAGATGGAAAAAACGCTGGCGTGGAATCGCGAGCACGGCTGCGACACGGTGGCCGGCCTGAATGAAATCGTGCGGTCCGGCAGGATGAAGTCGCTCGTGGACGATTCGCTCGCGCGCTACGAACAGTCGCTGGACGAGGCTGTCCGCAAGGTGGTGGCGCGGCTGAACTCGCACGACCCCCTCCGCCTGATGTGGATCACCGGGCCAAGTTCCTCCGGCAAGACCACCACCACGATCAAGCTCACCAGCCGGCTGGAAAAGCACGGCCTGCGCTTTTTGATGTTGAACCTGGATGATTATTTCTGGCCGCTGGTGGAGCATCCGACCGACTGGATCAACGACCGCAATTACGAAACGCCCGAAGCGCTGGACATTCAACTCGTCAACCAACATCTGCTGGCGCTGCTCGACGGCCAGACGATTGAGAAGCCGATCTATAATTTCAAAGAGGGCCGGCATGTCGGCACCAAGCCGGTCAAGCTGGAGAAGGATCAGATACTGTTGCTGGATTGCCTGCACGGGCTGTATCCGCCGATCACGGAAGGCGTCCCGGCGGCCGCGCAGTTCCGGCTCTACATCGAAACGCAGAACGTGATGTACGAGGGCGACGGCAGCACGAACAAGCTGACGCAGTTCACCGACCTGCGATTAATCCGGCGGATGCTGCGCGACGCACAGCACCGCAATCACAGTCCCCTGCGCACGATCCTGCACTGGCATTACGTCCGCGCCGGCGAGCTTTCGAGCATCATCCCCTTGAGCGGTCTGGCGGATCACGTCGTCAATGGCGGGGTGCCCTTCGATCTGCCCGCGTTGCGTCCGTTTTTCATCGGGCCGGCGGGCCGGCTGCCGCGGCCGGAGGATTTGAACGCATTTCCAGGATTCCTGGACGCCCGCATCCGCTACGAGCGCGTGCGGCAGCTGCTGGAAAGCGTGGAAGGATTGACGGCGGAGCAGGCGATGGACTACGACCTCATTCCGGGCGACGCCGTGGTGCGGGAATTCATCGGCGGCAGCACGATCCAGATTCCGCACAATGAATAGGGTGCGGCGGATGTGCGGTGGAACTTGGTTCAACTGATGCAAAATAAGATGCGAGCAAAAAAAATCCGGCGGTGGACTTTGGGCGGCGCGGTCCTGGTCTTTCTGGGGATGCAATTCTTCAACCCGTCGCTCAAAAACCCGCCCGTCGAGGCCGGGCATGATTTGCTGACCACGAACCCGCCGCCGCCGGCAGTCGCCACACTGCTCCGCCAGGCGTGTTATGACTGTCATTCCAACGAAACGAAATGGCCCTGGTATGCCCGCGTCGCACCGGTTTCCTGGTGGGTGGTTGGCCACATGAAAGAAGGGCGGGAGGCACTGAATTTTTCCGAATGGCCGCACGGCGATGCCTACGTGGCGGGCGACCAACTGGGCCGCATCGGTGATCTGGTGCAGTCCCGCAAGATGCCTTTGCCCAGCTATACGTGGCTGGGGCTGCACCCGGAAGCCCGGCTCACCGAGGAGCAGCGCGGACGGATTCTCAAATGGACGGAACAGGCGGCCCAGGCGCTCCCGGCGGAGGACGGCAAATAATTTTATGCTCCACCACGAATTCATTCCCGCCGCTGAAAAAACCTCCCGCGCGCTCTGGATCATGCTGCATGGTCTCGGCGACAGCATCGAGGGGTTCCGCTGGCTGCCGGAGGCAATGCGGCTGCCGGCCATGAACTATCTTCTGGTCAACGCGCCGGATGAATACTACGGCGGTTTTTCGTGGTTCAACTTTGGCGGCGACATCCTGCCGGGAGTGGAGCGCAGCCGGAAACTCCTGTTTGAACTCCTCGCCGCTCAGCGGGCGAAAGGGTTCCCGACCGGGCAGACGATTCTTGGCGGCTTTTCCCAGGGCTGTCTGATGTCCATTGACGTGGGGCTGCGGTATCCGCATCGCCTGGCGGGCATTGTCGGCATCAGTGGTTACGTGTGCCAGCCGGACGAACTGGTCGGACAGCTTGCACCCGTTGCCTTTGAGCAGCGGTTGCTGGTGACCCATGGCACCAAGGACCCGCTCATCCGTTTCGCCGATGTGCGCGAGCAGATCAATATCCTCAAAGCCGCCGGGCTGCATGTCGAGTTCCACGAGTTTCTCAAGGCCCACACCATCGCCGGCGAGGAGGAAATTGAAGTCATCCGTAACTTTGTGCGAGCCGGGGCGGCGGCCACCACTCTGGAGTAGGACCATTCGGGAGCGGGGAAATACCGGTTCAGACTACGGCCTTTTCTTGCCGGTGCCGTTACAAAAAAAGGTCTTGAATTCCTTCCGGGGTTGTGGGCAAATCCGTGCAGTAGGAAACCTCAACCCCCAATTGTGTTATGAATTGTGTAATTCTTCGCCCTTCTCAAACCACTCATCGCATTGTTCGCAAACTGTGCATCGCCGGTCTCGCCGTTGCATGCTTGGCCGGCGGCGGCGGAGTTCAAGCCGCCGTGGTCACTTGGACCGGCGGCAGCGCCACCAGCGACAACTGGAGCACCGGTGCCAACTGGGACAGCGGCACCGCCCCAGCAAACAATGATTCCTTGGTCTTCAATGCCGCCGTCGGAGCCGGTCAGATCACCAACAACCTGAGCGGCCGCACGTTTGCCCAGATCAGTTTCATTGGTGTCGGTGGCAGCTACTTCGTGTACGGAAACCCCATCACGCTCACCGGTGGCATCAGCCAGAGCAGTTCGGGCGGGGCCAACACCTTCCATCTCGACATCACGCTGGCCACCAACAACCAGACTTTTGCCGTGAGCGGTGCCGGCGTGGGCAGCGGCCTGACGCTGGCCGGCGACATCAATTTGAACGGCCGCAATCTGACGGTGAACGTGACCGACAGTGGCACCGAACTGACTATGAGCGGCGCGGTCAGCGGCACCGGCAACATTACCCGCAGCACCGGCGCGGGCGGCCTGCGCTTTTCCGGCAGCACGGCCAACACATACGTTGGGAGCACCACCGTCAACGGCGGTTATCTTTTCGCGATAAAGAACAATAACGTCGTCTCACTGCCAGGCGACGTTTTCATCGGCAACGGCAGCGGCGTGGACACCTTGCTGATGGGGGCGGACAACCAGTTTGCCGCCACCTCGGATGTCACCATTCGTGATGGCGGTTTGTTCGACATCAACAACGAAACGAACACAATCGCCGGCTTGAATTTCATTGACGGCGGCACGGTGGACATGACCACGGGCCGGCTGCAACTGGGCGGCACGGTCACGGTCACCGGCTCCGGTGTTTCCAATTGCATCATCAACGGCAATCTTCATCTCGGTTCGGCCACGCGCACCTTCAACATCGCCGACACGGCGCAGGCGATTGACCTCGACATCAACGCCGTCGTTTCGGGCGGCAACAGCGGCTCACCGTTTTTCTTCCAGGCTGGCATCATCAAGACCGGCGCGGGCGTGCTGCGGTTGAACGGGGTCAATACCTATGGCGGCCCCACGACGATCAATGACGGCCAGATCACAGCGAACAATAACAAGGCCCTGGGCGGAACGGGCATCGTTTTGGGCGGCTCGGGAACCACGGTGAACAGCAACGCCGTGCTCCTGCTCAATGACGCCCACGTCACCAACGAAGTCCTCACGCTGAACTCCATCAACCCCGCTGGGGCGTTGCAGGACAATTCCACCGGCGACTGGATCGGTGACATCACCTTGAGCACGAATGTGGTCATTGAAGCCAGCAGCCTGCTGCAACTCGGCGGTCTAATCAGCGGCCCGGGCGGTTTCACCAAAGTGGGCGCGAGCACGCTGCGGATGATCGGCACCGACGTCAACACCTACGCGGGCACCACCATTGTCCAAGACGGCCTGCTCGAACTGAACCGCAACGTCTTCGATGGTTGCATTCCCGGCGACCTGGTGATCGGCGGCAGTGGCAGCAGCACGAAGATTGTGCGGAATTTGTCGTTCATCAATCAAATCGCGAACACCGCCAACGTCATCATCAACACCAACGGCCTGCTTGATTTAAACGGATTCCTGGATGGCATCGGTTCACTGGACATGACCGGCGGCGCGGTGCAGAGCGGCGCGGGTTATCTGGAGCTCATCGGCGCGGGTGGCGGCGTCACCACCCATGCGTCCAGTTTCCAGGCCAGCATCAGCGGCACGTTTGATCTCGGCACGCAGGTCAGGACTTTTGACATCGCCTCCGGGACAGCCTCGCCGGAACTGCTGGTCTCAGCCGTCGTTCGCAACGGCGGCGTCATCAAAACCAGCGCTGGCAATCTACGACTTGCCGGTGCCAACACCTACGCTGGGCTGACTACCATCAGCAATGGTTTTATCGAAGTCAACAACGCCACCGCCCTGGGCTCAACCGCCGCCGGCACCGTGCTCGCGGGGAGTTCATCCCACCTGCTTATCAACGGC
The DNA here is from genome assembly GCA_031423695.1 of Verrucomicrobiota bacterium. Lineage (GTDB taxonomy): Bacteria > Verrucomicrobiota > Verrucomicrobiia > Limisphaerales > CAIQOK01 > CAIQOK01. Next base: position 634 of record JANPGB010000403.1, on the reverse strand, counting down.
GTGTCGGTCGTGGGCGAGTCGCTGACAAACAATTCCTCCTCCTCGGACTTCCGATCCTCCGGCCCATCGGGCTGGTCGGGAAACATCGTCCTGAATGCGCAACTCGACATCCTGCCCTTTGGCACCACGTTTGATTTGTCGGGAGTTATCTCCGGCAGCGGTGCGGTGACCAAAGGCCAGACCGGGACGCTGACTTATTCCGGTGCCAGCGGCAACACTTACACCAACACGACCACCGTCACCGCCGGTACGCTGCTCCTGAATAAATCGTCCGCGAACAGCACGATCCTCGGTGAGTTGACCATCGGCGACGGCGCAGGTGGTGCCAATGCTGATGTCGTGCGGCTGGGGGCGGATAGCCAGATTGGCAACAGCACACTGATCCACATGACCAGTTCTGGGCTGTTTGACTTGAACAGCAACCTTGAATTCACCGGGGCCGTAGATGGTTCGGGGCAGATTGATCTGGGCGTGGGCGGCACCTTTGAACCGGGCGGCGGCAACGGCACCTCGACCTACACGGGCACGATCATTGGAAGCGGCAGCCTGTTCAAATTGGGCACCGGCACCTGGACCCTCACCGGCACCAACACCTACCCCGGCACGACCACGGTGAGCGCCGGGACGCTAGTGG
>JANPGB010000402.1:0-1633 GCA_031423695.1 Verrucomicrobiota bacterium | reverse complement strand
GCTGCCCGAAGATGATCCGAAGAATCCCGGCGTGATCGCGGATTGCACCGGCGACAACGCGGGCGACTCCGTCGGCCCGACGGCGGACGGGTTTGAAACCTACGGCGTGACCGGCGTGGCGCTGATCGCCTTCCTCGCCCTCGCGCTGGCGGCCAGCCCGACGGTGTGTGCGACCTTGATCATCTGGCTGTTCGTCATGCGGGCGTTGATGATTGTGACCTCGCTGGCGTCCTACTTCGTGAACGAAATCGTGAGCAAGGCTCTTTATGGAAGCAAAAAAGATTTCGACTTTGAAGCGCCGCTGACGCATCTGGTCTGGATCACTTCAGCGGTGTCCATCCTCATCACCTTTGTGGCGAGCAAACTCCTGCTGGGCGACTTCGCCATGCCGGTCGAAGTCATGGTGGGCGGCGTGCGGCAGCTCCAACAGCTGCCGCAGCCCGCGCTCTGGTGGGTGCTGTCTGCCATCATCAGCTGCGGCACGGTGGCCGGGGCGCTGATTCCCGAGTTCACCAAGGTGTTCGTCAGCACGAATTCCCGGCACGTCCGCGAAGTGACGAACTGCTCCAAGCACGGCGGCGCCTCACTGAACATCCTGTCCGGGTTTGTGGCCGGCAACTTCTCCGCTTTCTGGATGGGGCTGGTCATCATGGTGCTCATGTTCGCGGCGTGGCAATTTTCCACCAATTCGGCTTTGATGGCTATCATGCCGCCACAGTTCGCCTTCGCCGCGCCGATTTTTGCGTTCGGCCTGGTGGCCTTCGGCTTTCTCGGCATGGGGCCGGTGACCATCGCGGTGGACAGCTACGGGCCGGTCACGGACAACGCGCAGTCGGTTTATGAATTGAGCCAGATCGAAGCCCGCCCCGGCGTCAAGGAGGAGATCCAGCGCGACTTCGGCTTCACCGCGGACTTTGAAAATGCCAAGTACCAGTTGGAAAAAGGCGACGGCGCCGGCAACACCTTCAAAGCCACCGCCAAACCGGTGCTCATCGGCACCGCCGTCGTGGGCGCAACCACGATGGTCTTCGGCATCATCATGCTCCTTGAAAACATGTTCGGCGGCGTGGTGACGAAGCTCTCCATCGTGCAGCCGGAAATCATCCTGGGCATCATCATGGGCGGCTCGGTGATCTACTGGTTCACCGGCGCGTCCTGTCAGGCGGTGGTGACCGGCGCGTATCGCGCGGTGGTTTACATCAAGGAGAACATGAAGCTCGACTCCACCACGGCGTCGGAAAAGGACTCGAAGGAAGTCGTCCGCATCTGCACCGTCTATGCGCAAAAGGGCATGTGGAACATCTTCATCGTGGTGTTCTGCTTCGCCCTCGCGCTGCCGTTCTTCAATCCCTACTTCTTCATCGGCTATCTGATCGGCATCGCGTTCTTCGGATTGTTCCAGGCCATCTTCATGGCCAACGCGGGCGGCGCGTGGGACAACGCCAAGAAAATCGTCGAGGTGGACATGCGCCAGAAGGGAACGGAACTCCATGCCGCCACCGTCGTCGGCGACACCGTGGGCGATCCGTTCAAGGACACCAGTTCCGTGGCGATGAATCCGGTGATCAAGTTCACCACGCTCTTCGGCCTGCTCGCCGTCGAAATCGCCGTAACGATGAAGGACCAACATTTG
>JANPGB010000401.1:0-15644 GCA_031423695.1 Verrucomicrobiota bacterium | reverse complement strand
AAACCCAATCCGCCTTCCCAGACAGACAGCGCCAGCCCGCATTCCCGCCGCAGTTTCATTCGCCGCACCGCCGCGCTCGCCGGGACCGTTGCCTTCGGGTTTCCCGCCATCGTCCGCGCCGCCGATTCGAAACCCATCCAGGGTTTTGAGAGAGCCGCTGTCGATCCAGCCGCCTCCGCCGGCTGGCAGCGCGTGTCCTACCGGAAAATCCGCGTCGGCCTCGTCGGCTACGGCGTCTGCAAATTCGGTGCGGCGTTTGGGTTTCAGGATCACCCGAACGTTGAGGTTGTCGCGGTCAGCGATCTCTTGCCGGATCGTTGTGCTGAGATGGCCAAGGTTTGCCGGTGCGCCAAAACCTATCCTTCGCTGGAGGAGCTCGTAAAGGACGATGCCATCGAAGCCGTGTTCGTGGCCACCGACGCGCCGAACCACGTTCGGCATTGCCTCGAAGTGCTCAAGCATGGCAAACACGTGGCGTCCGCCGTGCCCGCGATGTTTGGCTCGCTGGAGGACGGCGAGAAGCTGCTCGCCGCCGTGAAAAAGAGCGGGCGCAAATACATGATGTTTGAAACCTCCGCCTTCCACGAAGATCTGACCGCCATGCGCCAGATCTATCGCGCCGGCGGACTCGGCAAGCTCACTTATTCCGAGGGTGAATATTATCACTACATGGAAACGCCCATTGATTCCTTCAAGGGCTGGCGCGTCGGTCTGCCGCCGCAATGGTATCCCACGCATTCCAACGCCTATTACTGCTGCGTCACCGCCGGCAGTTTCACGGAGGTTTCCTGTCTCGGCATACCGAGCCAAGTCGAACATCTCAAGCCGCAAAATAATCCCTACAAGAATGCGTTCGGCACGGAGATCGCGATGTTCCGCACGAGCGAAGGCGGAACAGCGCGCATGGCGGTGAGTTGGGATACACCCGGAGACGGCGGTGAAAAAGGTCGCATCCGCGGCCAACGCGGTTCGTTCTACGGTAATTACGAAGGACTGGAAACCAAACTCCCCAACACCAAACGTCCGCCGTTACCGCCGGGTCCGGCTGCCGGAAGTCACGGCGGTTCGCACGGTCATCTCACGAACGAATTCGTGACCGCGATTCTTCAGGACCGACAGCCGCTCGTGGACATCGTCATGGCTTTGAATCTCACCGCCGCCGGAATCGTGGCGCATCAATCCGCATTGAAAGGCGGCGAGTGGTTGAAGATTCCCCAGTACAAAATTTAGTTGCGCCGTCGCTGATTCCGCCGTTTCGTCTTTATGGCGTTCTGACGCGATAGAAGCGCTGCGGCTGGTTCGTCGTCGCCTGCGGGTCGGTGAACTGGAACTGGCCGGAGCCGACGGGCGATTCCACGGCGGGACCAAGGCTCGACCACGCGCCCAGCGGCAGCGCCGCGTTCGGGCTGGCCAGCACGGTGAACGCCATGTCAGTGAAGTTTGTGAACGCAAACCGGAACGAGCCGTCGCCCAAGCGTGTCAGGTTGTTCAGGGCACCGGGACCGGCTGGATTGTAAACGCCTTCCACGGCACCGATGTCGGGCGCGAGGCCGAGGGGAATCGGGAAGCCTCGCTGGTCGGTGACGAAGAGGGAGTTGGTGGCGGCGTCTATCGCGGGCGAACCGGGAAGCGGCGGCATGGTCTGCGTGGGCCCGCCGTAATTGCCGAGCGGCGCCAGAAGCGGATTGCCGTTGGTGAGATTGATGCCTGTGTTGGTGAATGTTGTGCTGCTGGAAATATAAATGTTCGCCGGGGCCGAACCACTGTTTCCGGCAACAATGGAGTTGAAGAGGCTTAACGAGCCTTGAGCCTGATAAATGCCAGCACCCTGAAATCCCCACGAATTTGACGTTATGGTACTCTGGTTCACGGTCAGCGGGCCGTCGTTGAGAATGCCACCGCCGGAATTTCCCACTAAGGTGCTTTTGGCTATCGTCAATGTGCCAAAATTGATAATGCCGCCTCCCTGTGATGCCGAATCTCTTGACAGTGTAGTCTCATTGACCGTTATCGTGCCGATATTATAAATACCCCCACCCCTATTGCCTGTCGTATTTGCCGTCAGGGTAGATTGGCTTATTGCCAAATTTCCGCGGTTGAAAATGCCGCCGGCACCATCACCGCTCGATGAGTTCCCCATCAGTGTGCTTTGGTTTAATGTCATAAAGCCTACGTTGTAAATACCGCCGCCGAATTGGCGTGCCGTATTGGTCAGAAAGGTGCATTGGTTCACCGTCATGGTTCCGAAGTTCGCAATGCCACCGCCAAGTTCGGTGGTGTTGGCAGTGAAGGTGCATTGGGCAGTGATCACTGTGCCGGAGTTGAGAATGCCACCGCCGTACGAAGGGGATCCACCGACGTCACCATTGGTGATGGTGAGTGCGGTCAACATCACAGTGGTGTTCGTTGCCGCCTGAAATATGCGGCTGGCGTGACGGCCATTGATTTGAACGCCGCCGGGCAGCGCCGAGGCGTCAATGGTGAGGTTATTGGTCAGCAGCAGATGGCCGTTGGTGAGCGTGATGACCGTGCCGGACAGGCCCGGATCAAAGTTGATGGTGTCGCCGGACAGGGAATCCTGGATGGTCTGCCGCAAGGAGCCGACACCGCCGTCGTAGGGATTGAGGACAATGTTCGTGGCCGCCGGAGCCGCCGTGACCACCGCCGCCAGCACCAGCATGGAAAGCCAGCGAGTTAGCGGCTGGGCAGGAAGTTTTGGATTGAGGGCATTCATGTGTGGCTTCTGAGGACTGGTTGCGCACGGCCTTGGAATTTTTCTTGGTGTCGGAGAATAACACAAGGAACAGCGTTTGAAGTCAAGAATTTTCCCTGCCGAAATAGCCGATTACATGGTCTTGCCTTGATTACTCACGTGACAGCAGGCGAGCTGGCCCCATGGGGCCCGGGATCGGCTTGCAGTTCGGTGCATGTCGATGCTCAGTCAGCCAACTCGGTGGTCGGCAGTGAATCTCCAGCCCGCTTGGCCGGCGGCGACTTCGCAAGGATCGAGTCCAGTTGTTGGCGGGTGATGGGATAGCGCCGGATGGCCAGGAGCGAAGCGACACAGACGAGCGGGCCGGCGATGAAGGTCGCCGCGCCCAGCCGCCAGATGGCCTCGGGCGTCTGCGTCGTGTGCGCGGCGTCGGTGACGAAACCGATGCCGCTCAAGGTCCAGCCGGAAGCCATCAGACTGAACGAAATCGCCAGCCGCATTCCCAGGCTGAACACGGCCGAGTACGCGCCGTCCTTGTTCACGCCGGTCCGGGCGCGGTGCAGTTCGGCCACATCCGCCATCATCGCGGTGGCGATCGGCAGCATGATGCCATTGCCGAGCCAGTAGGTGGCGTGGAAGGCCACAAACAATCCCAGGGCCAGTTTGGTTTCAACCGGCACCAGTCCGGTTAGGAACAACGCCGCGAGCACGGCGTTACAGGCAATGGTGATGATGCCCCCAAGCAGCACCGCGCCTTTCTTGTCGAGCCGGCCAGCCAGCCACGCCGAAAGGGCGGCGCCCAGCGCCATGCCAATCATCGTGGAACCATGGGCGATGGATTTTTCGTAGGGACCGAATTTCATGAAATAGACATAAACATACATTTGCAAGGAGCTGACCAACACCATCCCGACACACACGAGGAAGATGAACACGAACACCCAGCGCGGGTTCGGATCGAGGATTGTGTGTTTCATGTCCACCCAGAAGTTTTCGCGGGGGACCGGCTGCTCGTTTCCCGGCCGCACGCGCGTGTCTTCAATCCATGGCCGGGTGAACCACAACACGAGCAGCACGAACGCCACCGTTGCCAGCGAGAAGGCCGCGCCCATGTGGATGAAATTCTGCGGCACCGTGGTGCCGATGATCTTCACGCCATCCGCGCCGACGCCGTCGCGGTAGAAAATGCTCCAGGCCAGCGCGGGGCCGGCGAAGTTGGCGGCCATGTTGAGCACTTGCCGGACGGCCTGCAATTTCGATTTTCCGTCGGTGTCATTGCACATCTCAAAGCCGAGGGCGAGGTAGGGAATGAAGAACATCGTCAGCCCGGTGCGCAGGCACAAGTTCATCATCACAAGATACCAGAACAACGGCATGGCGTGACCGCGCAATGGTGTCGGCACAGCCCAGATGAAATAGAAACTGACTGCCATCAACAGCCCGCCCAGCAACATCCACGGGTGCCGCCGGCCATAGCGGTTGCGAGTACGATCACTGTAATGCCCCATGACTGGCTCGGTGATCGCTTCCCAAAAGACAGACACGGACATCGCGATGCCCGCGAGGCGCGGATCAAGCTTGAGCGCCTCGGTGTAGTAGAGCATCGCAAAACCGAAGAAGCCATTCATGATGAGTGAATTGGCGCATTCGCCCAGGCCGTAGCCGGCCATTTTTGACAGCGAGGCAGTGCGGACGGGTTGCAAATGATCCTTAGACATCATGGCAATTGGTTTGGGTTAATCAGGATTGGTCTTGGAGCAAGCTCACCGGCCCGAATAAGCCGGAGCGAGTTTGGTGTGGAAAAGCGTAAGGGGTGGGGATGCCGACGCTGTAATGGTTGGCGAGCGTGTTGGCGATTTGAATTGCCAGGGTATTCGTGCCGACGTGAACTAGTTCGGTCACGTCCACCCGCCAGGGCGGTGCGCTCAAAATTCCGGCCACGACGCCGTTTACTCGCACTTCACATGTGGCCGAGACGTCGCCCAGCTCAATCATCAGGCGCCCTTCGCGAGACTTCGCCGAAAGTTCAAAGGTTGTTTGGTATTTTCCAATTCCAGAATAGGTGGCTAATCCGTGCGCGCACCAATCGCCCAACTGTAATTCGCCTGCACCACAAATAAATTGAACGGGTTCGGGCAAGACATCACCGGCCCGGAATTCTGATGCGGCTACAATGCGGAGGGCTACCGATACCGGTCGGCGAGAAGGTATCGATGCCGAGGCGCGATAGGCAATGCTGCCATCAGCACGGGTTGCCAATTTCTCGAGGGCGAGTTCTTGTCCGTCGGCCCAAACGCGGCCCTCGCCGCGCGCGACGAACTTCAACCCCTGCAACCCCGGCGGGGCGAGGCAACGCAGCCACACAGCCCGGCACTCGGGCGCGGCTGGCAAGCTTGGCCGTGGCGATTGCGGATCGGTGAACCAGCGCAAGCCCAGGTGGGCTGAGTCGAGCGGCGGCGGCGCAAAAGCAACGAAGGCCCGCGTGCGCTGTCCTGCTGGTTGCACGAGTTTCAATCGCAAAAGATTCACGCCGCGGCGCAATCGCACCTGGGTTTCGCATGGCGTGCAGTCGTAGTGCGGAATATTCCATGGCGCGTGACGGCCGGGAGGCAGCGAGTCGGCTTGCTCCAAGACTCGTTCCTCATTCACTGAAGCTTCATAGGCGCACCGGCCGCCCATCCACATAGTGACTGTGCACGCTGCTTCCACCACGACCTGTGCCCGCAGATGCCAAACACTTCCCGGCGTGGTGCAATGGAAATCCAGAAATTCATCCGGCACCCGGTTCTTCAAACCGTGCGGGCCGCTGAGCCAGTCGGTGAGGAATGGGTCACGCTCGATCCCCCAGCGTAGTGAGAAGGCATAAGGTTTCCATTCGCCTTGGCACGGAGCGTCCGGCGCCAGCGGCCCAAGGACTTCAAAGCGCGGGCCAAACGAAAAAGTTGTCTCCGGCCAGGCCGAATCATCAAACGCGGCCTCAGGCCATCTCACACCCGCAGCCATTTCCTCCGCCCACCGGAAACGCCGGGCCTCCGGCCCGAGAAAATCAGGCGTCGCGGGCAGGCGGAAATCGCCGAATCGGTTGTCGAGCGTCGGCAGCACGGTGAAATTCCAGTGGCCGTCCCACCGCTCCAACTCCACTGCTGCGGCAGCGGATTTATCGTGGATGATCTGCTGCGGCTGGTTGCGATGGAACACAACAATCTTGGCTTCACGGGCGGCGAAGGTCAGTCGCAATGTGCTGACTCCGTCGGTCAAGTGTTCAACTTGCAGGGAAGAAACCATGGCCGTCCAGGCATCCCATTGTTCCGCTGCCCCGGTTGCACGAAATCCAACTTCCGTCGTCACCGGGGCGTCGGTTGGATTGAAAACATAAAAGACGTCCTGTGTTTCGAGCCGCCGATGCAGCACCTGCAGCGGTTCTGCACCGGCGGTGACGTCGCGTGGAATGAACTCATTGATGAAGCGCAAGACTTCGTCAAATTTCTTGGGAATCAAGATGCCGCGACCGCCAGCGGATCGCGGTTGAGAGTTGAAGATTTCTGCGAGCAAGGCCTCGAACTTTGGGTCGCCTGTGCCTCCATGCTCGGTGACGGTCGGCAGGCAACCGCAGGCGATCACCAATCCGCCGGCGCGCACAAAATCACGGGCCGTTTCCAAAGTGGAGCGCCGGATCGCTGACATCGCTGGGAAAACCAGTACCCGGTAAGCTTCTCCACTCACGCGCAGTTCGCCATCGACGGTCCTGGCGCGAAGTAGTGATTGGAAATCAATGAAATCAAAATCGCAGGCGCGGTCAAAAAGGTATTTTCCCAAGCCAAAGGCCACGCGCTCCGGGTCGGAGCAATCCGCTCCCAAGTCTTCAATAGCCGCATGACCCACATGGGGGTGGAGCCCGCGCGCGTCCGTGTCGGCGGCTTCCGCTTCAAGTGCGGCGCTGGGGTAGAGGATTGCGACATCGCAGCGATGCACCCCTTGGGACAACAACCACGAGACGCGGGTGAAGTAATCATTGAGAGAACGGCAATGCGCCCAATAAGGCTGGCGGAAATGAAAATCCGGCGGCGCCCACTCCCACCAACTTCCGTGCGTCGTGTAGTAGAGGCCGTGGAGATTGACCACCGTCGCACCGTAAGCGAAGTCCTCGTTAAGCGCGGCAACCACCTCGGCTGGCGTGGTTCCCCAACCGCTGGAATGAAACGCCTCCACCCAGACGCGGGGACGATGATACAGATGAGCAATGGAGCTGTTGACTTTGAGTCCCTTGAAGGCGCGCTGGCCGGCGATTTTTGGATCGTCGCAGCCCGGGGCTGAATACCAGCGCATGGTGCGAAAGTAATCGCCGTAATGTTCGCGACCCCGCCGGATTTCGCCGCGTCCCACGTTGTCGTGCCCAAAGAGCGTGCAGTGCTGCTTGTGCCACTGATAGACGGGTTGAAAATAGCAGCGCTCCATCTCGCTGACCACGACGTCGGCGTAATCCAAGCGCACCTTGGCGGTGATGGGGCCAAGGTCAATCCACAGGGCGGGCAGACATGGCCAGAGGTCGTAACCCTGGCTTGACTGAAAAGCCGATCGCAAGTGATCCGACCAGATTGGCATGCGCGAGCCGAAGTCCAGTTCATCCTGAAAAAAGACCTTGAGCGTGCGCCCGACTTCTCCAGGACATTCGCGCTCGAAAGGCTCATACAGCCGATCAATGGCGAGTCGACCGGACTCGGGATGCATCGGATCGAAAGGAGTGAGTCGGACAAACACAACGGCCACCAACCAATTGCCGTGGGGCGCACTCCACTGGAGAACTCCCTGCACAAGGCTCGACGTTAGATCCAGCGCTTCCTCGGTTTGAGGAATTCCATTTCTTACAGGATATGCCCAGGCACTGATGGCCAGAGTGTCGGATTCGGTTTGCAACTCCACGGTGGTTGGCCCGGCAACCGTTGTTGAAACACAACCCATTTGGCCGCCGCGCATCCCCGGAGTGCTGGTACCGATATCCCGCAGCACCGGGCCCACCAGTGTGTAATCCTGAAAGCCTGCCGTCATGTCCCGCTGGCGGCATTGAGCAAGAAACCAGCGGAATAGTTCCCACCATTCCGGGGAGAAGAGCGGTGGAGTGCCGCGGTCGGTGGTGCCATCCGGTCCGTGTGGATAGCTGATGATGACTTGGTGAATCCCTTTTCTCTTGAGCTGATCCAATTGCCAGGCGATTCGTTCGCGATGCAACGGCTCACCGGACCACCAATAAAATGGCACCGGACGGAAGGTCACTGGCGGCGAACGAAATCCCGCCGGCAAGGAAGACACGGCAGGCTCCGGTGATGTCGCGGCCCCCTCCGCAGTCCTTGGCGGGGAAGCGGATTCCGCACCCGCTTCGCCTCGCGCCGCGCTAAATGCCGGGTGCTGCTTCAATGAAAAGAATGCGTTTACTCAAGCACGATGATCGTATCCACGTCATCCCATCGATCCCGCCGCCGCAGGGTTAATTTCACCGCGTGGTCCGTCTGTTGCAGGTCAACTTTGTGATGGCTGCGGAGCAAGTGTGCAGCAGAAAATTTGCGACCATCCGCCGGTGTGGGCAATTCCAACTCCTGCGTCTTGGGCGGCAGGAATTGATGCAGATAAGTCTTCTTGCCATCCGGGGATTCGGTTGCGACATAGCGCAGTCCAATCAACGCCTGCCGGTTAAGGGTCACATATGCCTTGCTTGGGCGCGTGCCGAACAGCGACGGCCCGGCCTTGTCAACGAGCGCACCGATGCGTTCACAAAATGAATGCACGCCGAGTTCCCACTTGCCTCCCGGATGCGGCCCAAAGGACCAGCCGACACCACCGCCTTGCCGGTCTTTGAGCGACGCTTGAAGAATCGTGTACCGGTAGGCAAGTTCCGGGCAAAGTACAACCGAGTTGGTCAAGGCCCACCATTCGCTGGTGATTGGTTTGTTGACCGCCCAGTTCGCCGCCGGATAGGGGGATTCCAAGGTCTCGTAGGCTCCATAGTCATTAACCGCCTTGTTCAGCCCGCCGTTTTGAATGAGCCATGCGCCCGGCTGGCGACGGAGAATCGTCTCGCGAACGCGCGGCCCATCCACGATTTTCTTGGGGACGCCGCCGTCCAGAAAATATCCGGAGACGTCTTTGCCATAGCGATCAACCAGTTCGGCGAAGTATTCGTTGATGAAATCGTTGTAGCGTTTGTAGGGCGGACCGTCGTTCCAGCCGACCCGATCCTGGTCTTCCTTCGAGAAATCATGTCCATCGCTCGGGTGAATGTAAAAGATGACGCGGATATTTTTCGCCTTTACCGCCTTGATCAGATCGCGCAGGACATCGCGCCTTGAAGTGTGCCCCGGCAGATAGCGCTGCATCACCTCGCTGGGGAACAGCACATTCATGTTGGCGTGCGAGGTGGTGAAAATAATGTACTGGGCGCGCATCAGTTTGGCGGTGGCGGCAAAATCTTCCGCGTCAAAATTATCCGCCAGTTCATCCAGGCTCATGACCGGCGAACCATCTGCCCACACGGTGGCACCGTATTGATATTTCTTCCCGGGAAACATGTAATGCGCAAAGAATCCGAAATGCATTTCGTAGAAGGAGGCACGTCCGTTGGCGACATCTTGCGCGATCACCAGATTCTCGTTTGCAAACAGTGGCAGCAAGCTGCCAAGGATCAGCACGGTTATGAGATTGAGCAGCGTAAACGTTGTTCTTTTCATTTTACCTGGTTGGGTTCCATAGGGCTCCCAGATTAAAGAATTTGAATCTCATTGGGATTTGCGTGTGTGCGAGACCCAAGTCTGGTTTTCTTTATCAGTGCCCCGTGTCCACCGGCTGCTCCGTCTTGGGCGGATGGAAGAACAGCGCCAGCGCCACCGCCGCACCGAGGGCCGAGATCATCGGCACGAGGAACAGGCCGTGGAAGTTGGTCACGCCATCGTGGGTGAAGATTTTCTGGCCGAGCAGCGGACAGATCGAGTTGGCCAGCAGGGCGCCGAGGCCCAGGATCATCACGTTGAATAAACCCTGCGCGCTGGATCGTGCATCCTTCGGGAAATACGCGTCCACGAAGATGTAAACCGTCGCAAAGAAAAACGCGTAACAGATGCCGTGGAGAATTTGCACGAGGATGATCAACTCGTGGTGCTGCGGAAACCAGGCATACACGGCGAACCGCGCTGCGTGGCCGAGAACGCCGAAAATCATCGTCGTGCGCCAGCCCAGTTTTTTGAGCGTTGCGCCGAGGATGAACATGGTGAGGATTTCCGCGACCTGCCCGACGCTCATCACGGGCATAATCCAGTTGCCGGGAATGCCGACGCCGCCCGCCTCCCGGGCCGCGCCGAGAAAGCTGCCGGTCCAGTTGAAATAACAATTGTGGACGAAGGAATCCACCAGCGTCACCACCCACAGCACGAGAATGAACGGTTGTTTCAACAGTTTCATCGCCTCCAGCCAGGCGAAATTTTCCGCCGCGCCTTCGCTCGCCTTCTTCGGCGGCGTGTGCGGCAGCACAAAACTAAATCCCGCGAGCAGCAGCGAGGCGATGCCCGCCACAATGAACGTCCAGACCGTCGCCGCTTTCAGCGCGTCACCGGTCAGGCCGGAACCGAGCACGCTGCCCAGCCAGTTGATGAGGCCCTGCGGGTTGGCGGCATGAACCTTGTCCCAGTCCACGAGGATAAACGTGAACGGCCACGCGGCGAGAATCCAGCCGATGGTCCCGCCCATGCGGACGAGGCCGAACTCCTTTTTCGCATCCTTCATGTTGGCGAAGGCGATGGAGTTCGTGATGGAAATCGTCGGCACGTAAAGGAGGCAATGCACCATCATCAAGCCGAAGAACGGCCAGAAACTTTTTGTGAACGCGCAGCCCAGGATCGCCAGGCCGCCGACGAGATGGCTGAAGGCCAGAAACTTTTCCGCCGCGAAATTGCGGTCGGCGAACTGGTTGCTGAAGAACATCCCCACGACGGCGGCGATGGGAAACGCGTTGAGAATCCACGACTGTTCGCCTGGTGAAAAACCCAGGCTGGGCAGGTAGCCGAAGATCAGCGGGAGCCACGCGCCCCAGATGAAAAATTCCAGGACCATCATCACGAAAAGTTTGAAACGGTTTGAGTTTTTCATAGTGGGGTTAAAGTTTTGCTTCTGGTAGGGACGCGTTCCACCGTGTCCCCGATTTTTCCGACCAAGGATCGGACGCGGTGGAACGCGTCCCTACCAGGTGCGAGCGGTGCAGCACTTTGAAAAGTTGTGCGATCATAGCTTCACGATTGCACCCGTGCGGATGGATTTTTCCTCCGCCTCACAGATTTCCAGGGCCGTCACGCCGTCGCGCGCGGTCACGATCTCCAGGCGCCGACGCTGCGCAACGCAGTCCACTGCGTACCGGATTTCTTCGCCGTAACCATCCGGGCCCTCCAGCCTGATAGTTTGGATCTCTTTCCCCGGCTCGGAAATTTGCAGCGCTTCGGCTCCGCGCGCGAGATCGAAGTCCAGCGTCGCCCGCTCGCAATGAATCGTGAACGCCATCTGAAATCCTTTCGTCAGCAGCCAGCTTCCTTCCGCGTGAACCGCCGGGCCGCCCGGATAATTATATTGCGTGACCACATGGTCAATTGAACCGGACGCACTCGTTACGCCCGACGAGAACACACCCGCCGGCCGGCCGAACAGGAAGTTCACAAAGTCCGTGTCGTGGATGTGCAGGTCAAACAATGCGCCGCCCATGTCCGTGCCGCCGCCATAGGTGCCTGCCTTGCTCCAGCCCGGCATTTCCGACAACCGACGAAATCGAGCGGTCAGAACTTTTCCGTAAGTTTTTTCTTCGACGACCTGCTTGAGCCCGGCCCAGCCCGGCCAGAAACGCATGCACATCGCCGGCATCAGAAAACCCGGCGCGGCTTCAGCCACCTGCAAAATCTCCCGCGCCGCCGCCGAGGTGCGCGCCAGCGGTTTTTCACACAAAACGTGCTTGCCCGCGCGCAGCGCCGCGATGGCCTGCTCGGGATGCAGCGGGGTGGGGGTGCATAGATCCACCAGTTCCACTTCCGGATCGGCCAGCACCTCGGCCAGTTGGCGATAGACTTTGACCTGCGCCCCCAGATTGAGGTCGTCAGATTTGGTGATGTTGCCCGCGACTCCAGCCAGAATGCCGTTCACCGGCAGCCGAACGGCGTCACACACCGCGACGATCCGCGCCACTGGATTGGTGAGATACGCGCGCAGGTGGGTCACGCCCATGAAGCCCAGGCCCACCACGGCCACGTTGACGGGTTTGGACGCATCTCGCACATTTTCGGTTTTCATTGGCTTGCTCCCGTTCACACAAAAGTTTTTTCCACGACCGCCTTGGCCACACGGATGTCCGCCAGGCGCTGACCGCCCGCCTCACGCTCGATGACAAAATCGCCGGCAAAATTGAGTTGCTTCAGCGTCGCAAAAAAAGCCGGCCAATCGACCGCGCCAGTGCCCGCTGGGACTTCCTCGCCCCAGGTGCCGGGCATCTTGGTTTTGATGGCGTCCTTGATGTGAACCTGCCGGATCCAGGGACCCAACACGCGTAACGCCTGCACCGGATCGCCCTTGTCGTAGAGGATCATGTTCGCCGGATCGAAGTTCACGCCGAGGTTCGGCCGGTTTAGTTTGTGCAGCAGGCTGGCCAGCGCAGGTGCGGTTTCTTGACCCGTTTCCAGGCCAACAAAAAGTTTTTGACCGGCGAAGATGTCCGCCACTTCCGCCAGGCGCGCGAGCATTTTTGAGAAATTGGGGTCCGATTCAGCGTGTGGCACAAAGCCGGCGTGAAAGGTGACAAGTTTCAAGCCCAGCCTCGCGGCGAGTTCAACCGTGGCCTGGATATTTCTTAAATTGTGTTCCCAGCTCTCATCCGGTGCAATGCCACCGGTGAGGCGAATTGTTTCCAGCGTCGAGTAATCCTCACCGACGCAACCAAACATCCCGGAGACAATCGAGATCTCGTGTTCGCGAAACAATTGTTCGGTGCGCAACCAAACCTCGGGCGATTCACGCAGGGGATCGAGGGCGAGTTGAACGCGGCGCACGCCGGCGGCTAGTAACTTTTCCACCAACTCTTGCGGAGTGGCGGGATGCAGCGACCAACTGCATACGGCCAGACGATCCAGCAAAGAACGGGTGATTGAGTTCATGGGTTATGATTGATCTTGGCGGGTCGCGTGACTTTGTAAACAGTCTTTTCGTCGGCGAGCGAACGGCGGGTTAAGCAAGTCCTTTTACCTCCCAGCCGTGGCGATAAGTCCGGCGCAGGTAGGGGTTGGCTTGCGATTCATTGTCGAACCGCAATTTCCGGGCATTCCATTCAAGGGTGGTCTGGGGGAAGCGCGAAGCCACGCTGCCGAGCAGCACCGCTTCCGTGAGCGGGCCGGAGTAGTCAAACGCGGTGCCGGTTTTGGTGCGACCCAGAATGGCGTCCACGAACTCGTGGTAGTGATTGCCGTCCTCGACTTTCGGCATGACAAACTCCTCGAACTGCGCCTCGGGAAATAATTTTGGACGCGAAATGTGCGGCAACAACATGACGTTTTTGGTGCCGATGAAGATGGAGCCGCAGCCGGGCTTTTTCTCATCGCCAATCAATGCCAGCACTTCTGCCGACGGGCTGGCATCACCGTCGTACCAGGTGATTTTGATGGTTGTGGCGTCGGTGTGTTTCGTGCCGGGGAAAACATAGCGGACGATGGCATCGGTGGCCCAGTTCCATTTATTAGGTGGAGGCCCTTCGGAGCGGACGGAGATCGGCGCGGTGAGTTCCAAGGCGTTGAACACCGGATCAAAAATATGGCAACCCATGTCACCGAACGTGCCGGTGCCGAAGTCGAGGCGTTTGCGCCAGTTTCCCGGGTGATAATACCCGTCGCCGATGAACGGACGATCCGCCATGACACCGAGCCACAGATCCCAACTGAATCCTTCAGGTGGCGTATCGTGCCGGTCCGGCAAGGCCGTCATGTCGCCCCACTTTTTTCCGCACCAAGTGTGGACTTCCTTCACCTTGCCGATGGCACCATCTTGAATCAGCCGCACGGCGCGACGGTAGTCGGAGGCGGAATGAATCTGGATGCCCATCTGCGTCACCAGTTTTTTTCCATGGGCAAACTGAGTGAGCCGGCGGACCTCATGGATGTCATGTGCCAGGGGTTTTTGAACATAGACGTGTCGGCCCAATTGCATCGCCGACATCGCGATGGCCGCATGCATGTGATCAGGGGTGGAGACGTTGATGGAGTTGAGATTCTTCTCCTTCTCAAGCAGCACGCGCCAGTCCTGATAAATGCGAATGTCGGGGTAGCGCTCCTTCAGCTTCGTCGCCTTGCTCAGGTCAACGTCCGCGACGGCGACCAGCTTGAGGTGCTTGTGGCCCGCCAACTGGTTCAGATCCGAGTTTGCCTGACCACTGGCACCGATGGAGGCGTGGAGGACGACATCGGAAGGTGAGCGTTGGGTGGTGACACAGCCGTTGACGAATGGACTGGTAAAGGCTGCTCCAGCCGTCGCCAGTGCGGCGCGGCGCAGGAATTCGCGGCGTGAAAAATCTTTCATGATGTTAGCGGGCTGGCAGTTCACGGATGTAAATATTTTTGAAAGCGAGGACGTCGCCGTGGTTTTGCAGTTCGATCTGCCCACTCGCAAAGATCGGTTCAGCGCGTTTCCAGAAGTTTTCCAGGACCGTGTCCCGCGTGACGAGTTCGCCGTTTAAGAAAACATGGGCGCGCTCACCGACCATGAAGATGCGGAAGCGATTCCATTCGCCGATGGGCTTGTCGGCGACTTTGAGCGGCTTGCTGGGATTTTTCTGGTTGTTGTAAAACGCGCCGGAGCCGACTTCGCTGCCATGTTTGGTGGGCTGCGTATAGGGATCCCAAATCTGCACCTGGGGAGTGCCGCGCAAATAAATGCCGCTGTCGCCGTGCGCCGGGAGTTTCCAATCGACGAGCATTTCAAAGTTGGCATAGTCCTTCATCGTGCAAAGACTGCGGCCTTTTCCGTCAAAAAGAATTTCGCCATTTTCCACTTTCCAGTGCGCGCGCATGTCGTCGTTGGCGCTTTGCTGCGCCGCCTGGCGCTCCTCGGGTGACAAGGCGGCGCGCTTGAGGGGATTGTCGTTCGGTCCCTTGAGCAGACCTTTCCAGCCAGCCAGGTTTTTCCCGTTGAACAAGGCCACAAATCCTTTCGGCGGCACATTGTCTTTTTCCTGATGCGGCAACTCTTTGATGCGGATGTTCCGGAACTCAACGTAATCATTGTGACCGAGGAATCCGATGTGGCCGCGTTCGCTGAAAAGACCGGGATGTTTCCGGATTTTTTCCAGGTCGGTGACTTTGTTCAGGTTTGTGTCCAGCACCTTGATGCCATTGACCACCACTTTGATTTGTCGGCCCCTAGCGGTGATTTCTTCCGTGTTCCATTGTCCAGCTGGTTTTAACGCGCCCATTTTCGCGGGGATGACGTCATAAACCGAGCCGTGAAACTGGGCCGGGCGCAACTCGCCGTATTTACCAGCGAGGGCTCCCGCCTTCTCCAAAACCTGAATTTCCATTCCCAGGTAAGCGGAGTCTCCCTCGAGTGGAGCACGAATGCCGATGCCGTTGTTTGACCCGTATTCCAGTTTGAACTCAAAGCGGAATACAAAATCTGAATATTGCTTCTCAGTCATCAGATTCCCGCCTCCGCCGTGGGCGCAATAGATGACTCCGTTGGTAAGGCCATAACCGTCGCCATGTTTGCCCACGAGTTGCCATCCATTCAAAGACTGGCCATCGAACAGCGGGGTGAATGCAGAATCGGTGTGACGCGTAGCGCAACCTGAGATGATTGCGGCGGCAGCGGTGGCGGTCAGGGCGGATTTAATCAGTTTCATTTTCGGCGGTTTGGCGGTCGTGTTTGCTCATTT
>JANPGB010000400.1:0-5549 GCA_031423695.1 Verrucomicrobiota bacterium | reverse complement strand
ATGAACGCGGCGACGGCGATGATGCCATAGACGGACGCCTTGATGCCGCTGGTGATGGAGTCTTTGCCGAGCGTCGGATCCACGGCGCTGGTTTCGATGATGTGCACCGGCGTCTTGAGCGGATTTTCGAGGACGTTCGCGAGGTTGAAGGCTTCCTGTTCGCTGTAATCGCCTTCGATGACGCCGTTGCCGGCTTCGATGGCGGAGTTGATGCGCGGCGCGGTCTGGAGCTCGCCGTCGAGCACGATCGCGAGGAGGCGGCCGACGTTGCCGCTGGTGATCTGGCCGAACTTCTGGGCGGCGGCGGATTCGAGGGTGAAGGCGATTTCCGGCCGCCCGATGTTGTCGCGGGTGACCATGGCGCGCTGGATGCCGCCGATCATTTCGGGTTTTTTCTTAACGAGATATTTCTCGACCTGCTGTTTGCCGTTCTTAAGCGTGGTGGCGCGGGTCAGGAGTTCGTAGCCCGGCGGGGTGATACCCTGATCGAGCAGGTTCTTGTTGTCTTCATGCACCAGCTTAAATTCCAGGAACGCGGCCTTTTGAATGTTCGTCCGCGCTTCCGCCGTGGCGGATTCGGACAGTCCGGGGAGCTGGATGCGGATGCGGTTGTTGCCTTCCGGCTGGATCACCGGCTCGGCCACGCCGAACCGATCCACGCGTTTGCGGAGAACTTCGATGGCCTGCTTGAGCGCGGCGGACGTGCTGTCCGCACTGGCAACCTTGTTCGTGTCCAGTTCGATGCGGTTGGTGTCCATCTCGACGAGAAAGGAGGTGCCGCCCGCGAGGTCAATGCCGCGCTTGACGCGCCCGGCGGCTTCGCGCTGAAGGCGGTTGAGCACAAACGTATTGGGGTGCGCCTCGTTCTGGGCCTCAAAGAACGGAAAGTAATACGCGAGCTCGTTGGTGCCGGTGGCGATCAGCAGATTGGAATAGGCGCGGTCGGGCGCCGCCTTCTGCAGTTCCTGGGCCTTGGTGAAGATCTGGGCGAACCGTTCGTCGCGCTTGATGGCGCGCTCGCGGAAGTAGGTCACGAGGTCGCGGTCGTTCATCGGGGTGAACTGAAAATAGGACCAGGCGACGACGAGGACGATGAGGACAAGTTTCCAGAAATGATTGCGGTTCATGATTGAGGGGAGCTTAGGATTTGCTGGCTTCACTGCCGCGCTCGAGGATTTCGGCGATGGCGGTTTTGGTGATTTCGAATTTGGAATCGGCGGAGCGGACGGTGAGGGCCTTGTCTTTGACGGTGATGACGATGGCGATGATGCCGCTGGTGGTGACGACTTTGTCGCCGGCCTCGACAGACTTGAGGAGTTCCGCCTGCGCCCGGGCTTTCTTCTGCTGCGGCCGGATCAGGGCGAAGTAAAAAACGACGACCATCAGACCCAGCGGCACCAGTTGCATCCAGACGGGCGGTGCGGGCTGGCCCGGTTGTGGCGACGGACCTATGGCTAAAAGTGTGCTCAACATCATAGTTTCAATAATTCCCGACAAATGGAGCCGCTAATCTAGGGAAGGAATCGCTTTTGGCAAGATTTATGAGCGTTGGAATTGGTCGCGATGTTTCCGCCGGACCCCGGAGAGCGTCGTCGTCGCTCTTGCAGGCTGGTTTCGTCCCCCCGTATCACAGGGTTCCCGCGCCACCCGAGGGCACAGAATCTCCTTTCACTGTCGGGCTGAATTCGTTTCATTGACAGCCTGATGAAAAAATTCGCCACCATCACGGTCATTGGACGGGACAAGACCGGTGTCATTGCGCGGGTCACGAATTTTCTGTTCGAGCAGAAGGCCAACATCGAGGCGCTCGAGGAACAGGTCACGCGTGGCCAGTTCAGCATGACCCTGCAGGCGTCTTGGAAAGACAGCCAGTTGAATGCCGCAACCTTGCAGGGTGGACTGGAGCGACTGGCCAAGTCGCTCCAAATGGAAATCAAACTGCGTCTGACCCAGCCTTCGCGCCGGCAGCGCGTGGCCATCCTCGTGACGCGGGAGACGCATTGCTTTGAAGGGCTGATGCGCGCATTCAAGGCCGGGGAGTTGAAACGCGCCGAGCCGGTCATCTTCCTCAGCAACCACCGCGATCTCGAACCACTCGCTCAGAAATACAAGCTGCCGTACGTCTGGATTCCGTGGAACGAACGCGTGGAGGCGGAGGACAAACTGCTGCAGCTGCTGGAGGAGCACGAGATTGATTTCCTCGTGCTGGCGCGGTTCATGAAAATCCTCTCGCCGAACGTGGCGTGGCGCTACAAAAACAAGATCATCAACATCCATCCGTCGCTGCTGCCGAGTTTTCCCGGCGCGCAAGCCTACCGGCAGGCTTATGAACACGGCGTGAAGATCGCCGGGGTGACGGCGCATTTCGTGAGCATGCACCTGGACGAGGGGCCCATTATCGCGCAGGACAGCTTCACCATCCGGCCCGACTGGAGCCTGAAAGAAATCGTCGCGGCGGGGCAGAAACTGGAGGCGAAAGTCCTGCTGAAGGCGGTGAAGCTCTATCTGGCCAAACGGCTGGATGTTTACTGGGGCACGGTGAAGCAGGTTTGAGGCAAAACAACAGGGGATTCCTGCCCGCGGCGCCGGAATCACCGCACCAGTTCTATCTTTCCCGCCGGCGCGGTTTGCCGCTCATGCACCAGCTCCGCGCGCTTGTCGATGTATTGCGCCAGGATGTCCACCGCGATTTCCATCACGCTTTGCGAGCGGATTTTGAGCCCGACCGGACACGCGACGCGCGCGACCTCCTCAGTGGTGGCGATTTTCTGCTTCACGAAATGTTCCGCGATCGTCCGGGCTTTTCGCGAGCTGCCGATCATGCCGAGGAATTGAAACGGGCGGTGAATCCAGGTCTCCAGAACCAGCGCGTCGTGCTTGTGTCCGCGCGTGACGATCAGCCCGAACGTCGGCACCTCGGGAAACGCCGCCTCGCAGAGTTCGCCCCAGTTGCCAGTGCGGAGGGAAACTGCCTGCGGGAAAAACTCGTGGTTCGCCAGTTCCGGGCGGTCGTCAAAAATGGTGACGGCGAAATCCAGTTGCAACGCCAGCGGCGCGACCGCTTGCGCGATGTGGCCCGAGCCGGCAATCCAGAGGGCGCACGGCGGCGTGATGGTTTCGGTGTAGAGCCACTCCTGGGTGGGGTTCGCCACTCCGTGCGCGTCGTCGGTGGGCGCGATGGTGAAATCCGTTTTGACGCCCCACGCTCTGGCGGCGTCGCGCCGGGCGAGTTTGGCCCAGAAATTCTCGCCGAGCCGCTGGGCGTTGGGCACGATCACGCCCAGAACTTTTCCACCGCAGATCAGTCCGTCGTCCCAGCCGAAGTCGTGGTCGAGGACGAGTTCGAAACTGGCCGGCTGGCCGTTCTTGAGCGCGAGGAGAGCGAGCCGCTGCGCCTCGGCTTCCAGGCAGCCGCCGCCGAGCGTGCCGTGGATTTTACGGTCGGGATAAAACAACGCCTTGGCGCCGAGCTTCTGCGGGCTGGAACCGCGCACGCCGGTGATGATGCCGAGCGCGACGGATTCGCCGTGACGCGCGGCGGAAGCGAGCGATTGGAAGATGGAATCGGTCACGGACAAAGCGTAGCGTCCAGAATGGCGAATGACAAATAACGAATGGGGCTGCAACCTGGGCATGCCGATCGTCATTTGGCGCTTTAAAATCCGCCCCGGAGTTTTACACTGATTTCGGTAAGAGGAAAATTATATGCGCAACATCCAGCAGAAACTTTCCGTCGCGCGCGGCGAACAACACGCTGAGTTGCTGTTCAAAAACGCCCGCGTCGTCAACGTCTTCAGCGGCGAAATTCACCAGGCGAATGTCGCCGTGGAGGATGGCCGCATCATCGGCTTCGGCGATTACCGGGCGAGGAAAGTGATTGATCTCAAGGGTGCGTATCTCGCGCCGAGCCTGATTGACGGGCATTTTCACGTCGAAAGCTCCATGCTCACCGCGCCGGAATTCGCCCGCGCCGTGGTGCCGCACGGCACGGGCGCGGTGGTCATCGACCCCCACGAGTACGCGAACGTCCTCGGCCTGGACGGCATCCGCTACGTTCTGGAATCCACCAAAGATCTGGCCGTGGATTTTTTCATCATGCTGCCGAGCTGCGTGCCGGCCACCCACCTGGAAACCGCGGGCGCCAAGCTCACCGCCGATGATTTGAAATTGATGATCCATGACGAGCGCATCGCGGGCGTCGCGGAGCTGATGAATTTTCCCGGGGTTTATCTCGGCGCGAAAAGCGAGCTGGCGAAAATCGCGGCGGGCAAAGGCAAGGCCATTGATGGCCACGCGCCCGGCCTGCGCGGGAAAAATCTCAATGCCTACGCGCTCGCCGGTGTCCGCTCCGATCATGAATCCGTCGCGGTCGAAGAAGCGCGCGAAAAACTTCGGCTGGGAATGCACATTTTATTGCGCGAAGGCAGCACTGAGCGGAATCTTGCGCATCTGCTGCCGCTAATCAACGCGCACAATTCGCAGAACTGTTCCTTCGCCACCGACGACAAGCTCGCGGGCGATCTCGTGAACGAAGGTCACATCGACCACGCTGTACGCGTGGCCATCCGGGGCGGGGTGCCGCCGATCACCGCGCTGCAAATTGCCACGATCAATACGGCCCGGCATTATCGCCTGCATAATTTGGGCGCCATCGCCCCGCGCTATTGGGCCGACTTCATTGTGTTTGACGACTTGAAGAAGTTCCGCGTCCGCCAGACCTGGAAGAAGGGCGTGCTGGTGGCGGAGAACGGAAAATTTCTGGGCCGGTCCCCCGCCAAGATCAGCCTGCCTCGCAGCACGATGAACCTGCGTTATTCGCCGAAGGATTTTATCGTGAAGCCGTCCGGCGCCAAAAAAATCCGCGTCATCGAAATCATCCCTGACCAGATCGTGACCAAGGAACTCATCGCCTCGCCTAAAATTGCGAACGGCGAAATCGTCGCCGACACGGCGCGCGACCTCTTGAAGATGGTCGTGGTCGAGCGCCACCGTGCGACCGGCAACGTGGGCGTCGGCTTTGTGCGGGGTTTCAAGCTCCAGCGCGGGGCCATCGGCTCGACCGTGGCGCACGACGCCCACAATGTCATCGTGGCCGGCACGAACGACGCGGACATCTTGTGCGTGATTCAGGCCCTCGAAAAAATGCAGGGCGGCCAGGTCGCCGTCGTGGACGGCCGAGTGCAGGCGGAGCTGCCGCTGCCCATTGCCGGACTGGTCACCGACCAGCCGCTCGCCAAAGCCATGAAGCTGATTGACGCGCTCAACGCCGCCGCGCAAGCGATGGGGTGCGATCTGGCCGCGCCGTTCATGGCGTTGTCGTTTCTCGCGCTCTCGCCCATCCCGTCGCTCAAGCTGACCGACCAGGGGTTGATTGATGCGACGCGTCTGAAGAAAACCGGTTTGTTCGTGGCATAACAAGAAGCTCCAGGCTCACGGCCGCGGCGGGGCAGAAGCTGGAGGCGAAAGTTTTGTTGAAGGCGGTGAAGCTGTATGTGGCCAAGCGGCTGGATGTTTACTGGGGCACGGTGAGGCAGGTTTAAAGCAGAATT
>JANPGB010000399.1:0-4166 GCA_031423695.1 Verrucomicrobiota bacterium | reverse complement strand
CGCGCGAACCCCGACCTTGGAACTCGCGGACTCGGCGGTCCGCGCTCCGGTCTGGTTCCGGGGCACCAATCGCGGCTTGTTGCGGGCCGTGGATTCTCCCCCCGCTCGGGCGGGGAGAGGGCGAAAACCTCACGGACAAAGCAACGCACCGTAAGAATAATTCCACCCCGCCGTTCACGCGGCCCCCAGCCTCATTTTGCTGATGAGCGCGGAACCGCTTTTGTCCGGCATCGGCACCGGCGTCTCGGGCTTGTCTTTGAAAAACTCCTGGACCGCCTTGCGGGCACCGGGCCAGGAACTGTAATCGTGAACCAGAATATAACCGCCGGGCACCATCCGTTCGTAGAAGAAGTTCAAGCCGGCAAAGGTGGGCTCGTAGAGATCCGCGTCCAGATTGACGAAGGCGAACCGGCGCTGGCTTAAAAAAGCCGGCGCGCTCTGGGGAAAATACCCGGGGTAGAATTCCACGTTGTCGTTTTGCTGGGCCACATTCGCGCGCGCCAGCTCCAGCGTGGTGAGGGCGAATTCACTGCTCTGGGTGTGGCGTCCGGTTTTGGCTCCTTCAATTTGAATGTCCCGTTCGGCGAAGCCGGTGAAGGTGTCGAAGAGGTAGAACTTTCGTTCCGGCAAATAATGATGAATCAAACGCGCCGTGCTGCCGCGGAAGACTCCCAGCTCCGCCAGGTCGCCTTCGACCTTTCTTTCCACCAGGTCGCGCAACAAGAGCACGATCATGTCCCGGCGCACGGTGTCCCAGGCTTCCAACGTATTGATGGTCCGCCGGGCCGGGTCGCCGGCCACAAAAAAACCGCCGGTGGCGGCGGCGAATTTGGGTTGTGCCACCACGAACGGGGATCCAGATCCATCCGGCCCTGGCAGTAAAAGCCCGAGTTGGAAAACAACCGGCACCGCCTTCTCAACAAATGCACCCGGGCATTCCCATAAAACGCCGGTCGGTCATGCAACAGCATGGTAAAGGCTCTTTTTAACATCGGCAAAATTATAGGTGCCTCCATGAATTTGGCAACAGGCGTCGGCCCGTCAGCCAGGGCTGACGCATACGGGGAGAAACCGTGCGAACCGGAAGGTTTTCTCCCTCTCCTCCCCCAAGGGAGGAGAGGGTCGGGGTGTGGAGGCCTCAAAGTTCGCAGCTCAAATCCCCTCACCCCAGCCCTCTCCCCGCTCGGGCGGGGAGTGGGGGGGTCACTGCTCACAGTTCGGTATGCGTCAGCCCTGGCCCGTCAGCAGGCGCCGCCAAATCTTTACTCCCGGCGTTAACCATGGAAACGGGCGGGCACCCCGAAATGGTTTTACTTCCACGCGGTGTTTTCCGATGCTGACAGGAATCAAATGCGCTCCAGCGAAAGCGGGCCGGCCCCCGGGCCGCCCCGTCCGGCCAGTAGAATTTCAGCACGACTTCCCTCCTTGGATGGCTGGCGGGCGATGAGCATCCTTATGGTGCTGGGCGCTCACTGCAAATTCACCGCCGGTTTTCCATCCGCGCTAACCACGCCGTTCCTTTGGCTGTTCGACGGCGATCTGGGGGTGCGAATGTTCTTTGTCATCAGCGGATTTCTGATCACCTGGCTGATGTTGGTGGAACACGACCGCTGCGGCCGCGTGAGCCTGACGGCCTTTTACGCTCGGCGGGCGCTGCGGATTTTGCCGGTGTATTGCGCCTTTCTCCTCGCGCTGGCGCTGTTGCAGTGGCGGACGCCTTTCTCGCAAAGCGCAGTCGGTTGGCTAGGGGATCTGACCTTCACGGCCAATTTCATGGACATCGGTTTCACCAAATTTACGAGCGAGCATCTCTGGTCGCTGTCCACGGAGGAGCAGTTTTACCTTTTATGGCCGGGCTTGTTTGTGCTGGGCGCCATCGCCACCCACCAGCGCCATGCCTGGCGCTTTCTGGCCGTCCCGGTGCTCGTGGCCCCCGTCTGCCGGGTCATGGGTTACACCAGCACGCCGCTGTTTTTGTATCCCGTCACGCGGCATTTTTCCTTCTTCAGTTATTTTGATTCGCTGGCCATCGGCTGTGCCGCCGCCATCCTCCTTTCGCGCCGCCGGGAACTGGTGGGAAAATATCTGGAGCAACGGCCGCGCAAAGCTTTGACGGTGGCCTTGATCTTGATGCTGACGCCGTACGTATTCATGAAACTGCACTGGCTGCGGCAAGTGACGGTGCCGTTCGCCTACACTTCGCAGGCCTTCGGATTTTCGGCCCTGCTGTTGTTGAGCATTTTGTTTCCGCAACGGGGCGCGTTCCGCGTCCTGAACTGGGGCTGGGTCTGCCGCATCGGTGTCCTGTCCTACTCCATTTACATCTGGCAGCAGATTTTTTGCAGCCCGCCGGAAAGTTTCGGGCTGGGCGCGGTCTGGTGGATGAGTTTCCCCGGCTGGCTGGTGCCGGCCTTTGCCGCGGGTTTCATTTCCTATTACGGATTTGAAAAACCCTTTCTCAAGCTGCGCGCCCGCTGGCGAAAGGCGTAGCGGTCCGCATCCATACGCCGAAGCTGCTGATGACCCGGGCCCACGCATAGCGCTGCAAGCGCAATTTGGGATGACGGACTCCCTCTCCCCGCCCAAGCGGAGAAAAAGCTAAAATGAAAAAAACTTTAATCTAAAATAGTTGCCCGCCTCTCCCCGACCCAGTTACGCCGTTGCTCTGGGCGCGTCAGCCCCAGTGCGGGCGACCGAGCGAGCTTGATTTGCGGGGAATTTTTCGTTTAGCCTTGCGGTCGCTGCCAAAAACCAGAAAAGAAAAACCATGCAAGCCACTGAAATTGACGGGCAACTGAATGCCACCGAGCGCCGTCTGTTGACGGAAGCCATTACCGAGAGCGCGAAGAAACCGCAGGTGGCGATCGAGGTGGGGACCTGGCTGGGCGGCGGCAGCACGCTGCACATCCTGCGGGCGTTGGAAAAAAATGGCACGGGTCACCTGTGGGGCATCGAGGCGGAGCGTTCCGTTTACGATCAGATGCTGGCCAACCTCCGAGCTGGCGCGCCGGAAGCGGTCCGCCGGTTCACGCCGCTGTTTGGTTTTTCGCAGGACGTCCTGCAAAAATGGTTGCCCGAGCAGGGGCCGGACGCGCGCGTGGATTTTGCGTTTTTGGACGGAGGCAATAATCCGCGTGAACAAATGGACGAGTTTGGATTGCTCGATCCCTTCATTCCCGTCGGCGGCCAGCTCATGGCGCATGACGCGAAGGCGCGCAAAGGCCGGTGGCTCGTGCCTTATCTTTCCACCCTGGACAACTGGCAGACCATGCTGCACGACGTGAGCTATGAAGGATTGTTTCACGCCAAAAAAATTGCCCCCCGGCCTTCCGTCGCCAGTTTGAAATCGGCCAGGGCCAGATTATTCCGACAGCAATGCAATCCGGCGGAAATTGCCGCGACGGTGCTGCCCGCCAAAGTGTGTCTTTTTTTCCTCCGCCTGATGCCGCGCCGTTTGTCGCGGCGCGTTGC
Source organism: Verrucomicrobiota bacterium (assembly GCA_031423695.1). GTDB lineage: Bacteria > Verrucomicrobiota > Verrucomicrobiia > Limisphaerales > CAIQOK01 > CAIQOK01. Next base: position 695 of record JANPGB010000399.1, on the reverse strand, counting down.
CGAGGGCCGCATCGAATGAACTCCGCCGCCTCCCATGAATTTTTACTCCAAAATCATTGACTGGAACCACCTCCCCGCCTGGCGACAAGCCCTGCGCGCCAGCGGCAAAAAGCTCGTCGTCACCAACGGCTGCTTCGACATCCTGCACTTGGGCCACGTGACCTATCTGGAAAACGCCCGCAACCAGGGGGACGCCCTGCTCGTGGGCATCAACAGCGACGCCTCGGTGCGGGAGTTGAAAGGCCCCGGACGCCCGGTCAACTCAGAGACGGATCGCGCCGGGGTGCTGGCCGCGCTGGAAAGCCTGGATGGTGTCTGCATTTTCAACGACCCGCGGGCCACGCATTTTCTGGCAGCGGCCCAGCCGGATGTGTACGTCAAGGGCGGCGATTACACCCTGGAAACCTTGGATCAGAACGAGCGTCGCGCGGTCGAGTCCGCCGGCGGGCGCATCGTCCTCGTCAAGTTCGTCCCCGGAAAATCCACCACCGGCCTGATCGAAAAAATTTCCCGGCTATGATTCTCGCCATGCTTTGCTCATCCGGAAGGGTGCAGAAGACTTTCAACGCAAGGACGCCAGGGTGCCAAGGCGCAAGTGATTTGAAGGCGGGGGTGACGCCTACCCGTAAATATGAGATTTGCAGGCGGCAAACTCCCGCTCCCCGCCCAAGCGGGGAGCGGGTTGGGGTGAGGGG
>JANPGB010000398.1:0-7028 GCA_031423695.1 Verrucomicrobiota bacterium | reverse complement strand
TGGTGCGACATCTGGATCTCCCACGCGAACGAAACCAATCTGCCCCGCGTGCTGCTGATTGGCGATTCCATCACGCGCGGTTACTATTCCGGGGTCGAGCAGCGGCTGGCTGGAAAAGCCTACGTGGCGCGCTTGACGACCTCCGCATTTTTGAGCGACCCCATGTTCACTCAGCAGATTGCGATGGTTCTCGACAACATCAAATTCGACGTCATCCATTTCAACAACGGCATGCATGGCTGGCAGCACAGTGAGGCGGAGTACCGGAAGGCTTTCCCAAAATTCATCAAGACCATCAAGCAGCATGCGCCCCACGCGAAGTTGATCTGGGCGGCCACCACTCCGCTCAAAGATTCCACGAACGCTACGGCCGGGGATCCGTCCCGTGCCTCGAACGCGCGCGTTGCGGCCCGGAATAATATTGCTCGCGAGTGCCTGAAGGATAAAAAAATTCCCGTGGACGATCTATTCGCGTTGGTGAACGGACACAGCGAATACTACAACGACGGCGTGCATTTCAATCGTGAGGGCATTGCCCTCCAGTCGGAGAAAGTTGCCGCCTCTATCGAGACGTTGTTGCCGCACTGATATTGAGTGGTCGCCAGCTTATTCGCGCCACGCAAACTCGCCCTTGTCCACGCTCCAGTCATTGCCGAAGTAGCCGGTCACCCGCACGCCATCGTTGCCTTTGGTCAGCGTCTCGGTTCCGAAAACAGTGCAATCAGGATACGCCACGCCGGCCATGAAGTAGGGCACGCGGTCGGTCAGTTTCAACCCGCTGAGACCGGAGCCGCTGATCACCGCGACCGAGGCGCGATCACTGCCGGGGCGGGGACGGCAGAAGAGGCAGGCCAAGTCTTCGCCCCGTTGTTCGCGTTCACCAATGCGTACGCTGCCGCGGCGCACCTGCACCGGACTGGTGCCGAGCAACGCCGGCCACGCCGAGTTGTTATCAGCATTGCCATAGAGGACCACGCCGCGGTCGGGTTCCTTGGCGGCATTGAACTCCGAATCAGGAACCACATCCACGGCGCCGTTGCCGCGATACCACCAGGTCTCCGCGTCGAACCGTGCTTTGGCATAGGCCCAGGCGTTTTCTCCGGCGGTGCCGTGGGTGGCATAGACGAACATCATGTGGTTGCCGAAGGCTTCCTTGAACGGGCCGTAACGATGCGGGCCTTTTTGTGACAACGCGGCGGCGGGGCGACTGACCCACTGGTTCTCCACGCGCTCGAACCAGACTTTTTGGTCCGGTTCCGGCCGGGCGAGGTTTTCAAATTTCTGCCCGTCGAGTTCAAGGGTGATGTTCCCGCCGGGTCGGACGTGGTTCAGTTTCAAGCCCAGACGCGCCACGTTTTCGGTCGTGCCGGCAAACTGCCGCCGGTCGGCATCGTAGTGAATGACCACCACGCTCTTGGCGAGCGCGTGTTGCTGCGCTTCAATGGAAACCCAGTGCGAGGAGGCCGAGATGCCCGGATTGGCGGTGGAGAAATTGATGTCGGCCACGTTTTCATCATCGGGAATTTTGTGCCGCGCGAACATGTCGAAGATCGGCGGCCAGTCCACGCACGGGCGGCCCCACCAATGTCCCGCGCCCGGTTGCTCGTGATAAGTGAAGTCGTGGTGGAACGGAGTCAGATGCTCCCGCATCGTGCGAGCTTCCGTGACCGGAACATTGTCGTCGGCGTCGCCATGCAAAATGTAGATGCCCTGATGCAGATAGTTGCTGGACAGCGCGAGCGTGTCGCCGGGTGTGGAGGCGCGTTGCAGCAGTTGTTGCACGGCATCACCCGTGTCCCGGCGATCGGATCCGGCGTAGGACCAGAAGCTGATCCAGCCCGCGCTCGGCGCGATGGCAGCGAAGCGGTCGGGAAAAGTGACGCCAAGCTGCCAGGCCCCGTGCCCGCCCATCGAGTGTCCGGTCAAATATGTCTGGTGCGGATCGGTTTTGAATCGCGCCTGCGCGAGCGCGAGAACTTCCATGGCGTCATGGCGACCCCAGTCTTCCCAATCGAAACCGTACGGCCGGCGATTCGTGGGCGCGACCACGGTGCCCCAGGTTTTAGGCGCGTAAGAGCCCGCCATGCCCATGGCCTGCACGGCCGCGCCGTGGGTTGAGAGAAACAACGCGCGGGCCGGTTGATCTTTGGAAAGCGGCAGCGCCGGGGCGACTCCGTAATACTGGACGCTGTCGTCAATGTCGCTCCGGAACGTTTGCTTGTAGTGTTCATCGGGCCGGCGCAGGCGCAGGGAGGTCATCTGTGAATCGAGCAGTTTGCCGGAACTGGATTTGCCCCCGACGAGATCAAGTTTCAGCGATACCACGTTGGTGCCGGGAATGTCCTGCGGGCGGATGCGGAAAGGAACCTTGCGCGAAGTCAGCGGCGGGATTGCGGGCAGGGGAGTTAGCAGGGACTTGCGCCCGCCGCAGGAAGCGCGCAGGGAGAGGTCCTTGAGAAAGTTGGTGGAGCAATTGACGACCACGACGGCGCCCCAAGCTTCGGTCGTCACGCCGCGGAGCACATCCGGCAAGGTCATGTCGCGCATGTTCAGCATGACCGGCGATTTGGGGGTGACGAGCTTGGCGCGGACTTTTCCCCGCGAGAATTGGAACAGGAAATCATTCGTGCCGGCGCGTAGCTGGACCGGCAGTTGCAACTGGCCATCTCCATAGGGGTCGCCGACGCGCGGTTCGCTGTTCACGTACAGGGCGTCCTGTCCGGCCGCCTCCAAGATCTTGATTTCCCCGGCCGCCGCCTTGAAGGGAACATACAGATAACCGCCGCCGCCGCGCATGCGATTTGTCGAAGGCGCGACGATCGGGTTCGTGAAGGTTCCGGTGCTGTCGGTGAAGGCGAGTTCCCAGGCTCGATTCGTCCCGTTGGCTGCCGTGATGACCTCGCCGAGCGCAGGCGCGGTCCAGTGGCCTTTGACAATCAGCGCTTCTATGGCGTCGGTGTGAAAAGGGTTGCGGCCGTATCGGGCGATGGATCGGATGACCAGACCTTCGCGAAAAACAATTTCCTCTGCGGCTTCAGACGCGGCTGCGGCCACGGCAGCCATGGTGCTGGCGATGAACAGGACCCAAATGGCCGCTACTCCAAGGCGGCGCAATCGCGCCAGTGAGGTGGATGGCTTTTCTTTGTTGCTCTGGAGCGTCAGCTTCATGGGGCAATCATGAGCGAATTGGCAAACGCTGATCAATTACTCATTTGAGCGACGGGGCAGCCAAGCGGTTCAAGGACAGCGACACGCCACGACTTGGAGGTTGACCGGTGCAAGAACGGTTGTAGGCTGGTTCCATCATCTGGAAATGAGCGCGATCAAATTTTGTTTGCAGCATTAACACTGAACCGGAAAGGAAATAAACCATGAGCCATGACCATCGAGATATCAGCCGGCGGGATTTCATTCGTGTCGGAGCCGCCGGAGCCGCCGCCGCCGGCCTCACGGGATTGCCTGTCTTGGCGGCTGAGAAAACGAACCCCGTCAAAATTGCCCGGCGTCGCTATGGCCGGACCGGTCTGGAGATCGGCTGGCTGGTGGGTGCGTCCGATTGGAACAAAGAGGTCATACCCGTGGCGGTGGACGCCGGGGTAAACTACTGGCATAAAGCCCAAAAATGGAACACCGAAACCATGCCCGACGCCATCAAAAAGCAGCCGCGGGAATCCTATTATCTGGAGGTGGTGGTGGACCGGGTGGGTGGCGATCATTCCCATGGTCGCATTGATGAAGAGCAGCACTATCAATTCGTCAAGCAGTGCGTGAAAAATTCCGGCGTGGGTTATTACGACGTTTTCAAATTCCACTTTGGCTATCACTCCCTCGATGAAGCGAAGACAAACCCCGGCATGGTCCGGGCCTTCGAGCGACTGAAAAAAGAGGGGTTGGTCAAACACCTGGCCATTTCGCAACATCACTACAACTCGATTGGCGGAGACATGGCCTGGGAAATCCTCGGTTATTTGGTGGAGAACTCGCCCTATGAAGCCGCCCAGTTTTTCTACACCTACGGGGATAAGAAGGAGCTGCAGGAACTGCTGGAGCTGGCCAAGAAAAAGGACTTTGGAACCATCGCCATGAAAACGATGGGCGGAGTCGGTCGGGCGGCGGAGGACAAAAAGTTCCAAATGCTACTCGACGAGCCAAAGTTCAAGGGCTCCACGCCCGGCGCGGCCATGGTCAAGTGGCTTGGCTCCAATCCGCATCTGACGGGAGCGGTGATTTCCACCAAGAGCTTCGATCAATGGGAGGAAAACATGGGCGCTGCCACGAAGCTGGCGATGGGTCATCGCGACCATGCGACGTTAGGGTTGTTGGCTGGATATAACAAGGGCTTGACCTGTCTGCTGTGCTCGAAGTGCGTCACCGATTGCCCGGAGCACATTGGGATCGCGGACATCTTTCGGTATGAACGTTACGCTCGTGACTATCACGACCTGGGCCGGGCGCGGAGCGAGTATGCCGCCTTGACCAAGAACGGCACGTCCTGCGTTGGCTGTGGGGATTGTCTGCCCGCGTGTTCGCAGGAAATTGACATCGCCGCCAAGCTAAAAGAAGTGCATCGTTTGCTGGGCTGAGGTGTGGCCAAGCCACAGTTGAGTGGAAGGTCTCGGCCAGCTATTTGAGTTGGAGCCAGCCCATGCGCTAAACTTTGTGCACTAACAATGACTTCAAACTGCCATCATCAACGAACTGGAATTGTCACGGCTTGTTGCCTCCTGTTGAGCACGGCGTTCATCCTCGCGGCGGCGGGTTGTGCGCCGTTCAAACATGCAACGGGTTCCACGTCGGCAGAAGCGACAAAGGAGGTGGGGCAGGCCCAAACGGCAATAAAATCAGCTCCGCTCCGCCCGTCCATTGCGCTGGCGGCGAGTCAACCATCTGCACCGCTTGCGGGCGAAGGCTGGATTCCATTATTCGACGGACAGACATTGACAGGGTGGAAACCAACGGCGTTCGCGGGACATGGCGGGATCCATTGCGAAGAGGGATTAATCATCATGGAAGTCGGCAATCCCTTCACGGGACTGAATCGCACCGGCAACATTCCTCGAATCAATTACGAGGTCAGCCTCGACGCTTTGCGGTTGAGCGGTTCGGATTTCTTCTGCGGGCTCACGCTTCCCTCGGGCGATTCCTGTTTCAGTCTGATTGTGGGCGGTTGGGGAGGTTCCTTGGTGGGGATTTCCAGTTTGGACGGTCGGGATGCTTCGGAGAACGAGACAACGCAAACCATGGATTTCGAAAACGGCCGCTGGTATCGCATCCGCCTGCGCGTGACCGAGCATCGAATTGAAGCCTGGATCAATGACGAAAAGCGGATCAACGTCGCGACGAACGATAAACGCATTTCCGTGCGCCCGGGCGACATCGAATTATCGCAGCCGTTCGGCCTCTGCTGCTGGGAAACCACCGCCGCTTTTCGACAGTTGCATTGGCGTCCAGTTGCCGGCCCGGCCGGTCCGGCGCCCAAGTGAACATGTATCTTACTCCGACATGCCGCCACATTTTGTCCACCTGCCTGCGCCAAAGGCGCAACTCGACCAAGTTAACCATGAAAACATTTTTCTCCCCTTCGATTAATCTCAAACGACTTGTTCTGTTTGCGCTGGCATGGGTTTCGATTCCTGTTCTTGCGGTCGCAGGCGAGAAACATTTTCTCTATGTGGCCGAGCCGGGGATTCGCGACCTCCTTGAATATGGCGGGCACGGCGTGATCGTGTTCGACATGGACAACGGGTTCAAGTTTGTGAAACGCATCCCGTTGGCGGGACTGGACGAAAAAGGCAAACCTCGCAACGTGAAGGGTATTTGTGCGAACGCCCAGACGCAGCGGCTTTATGTATCAACGACGCACGCCTTGCAGTGCCTGGACCTCGTAACCGAAAAGCTTTTGTGGGAAAAGTCGTACGACGGCGGCTGCGACCGGATGAGTATGACTTTGGATGGCAAAGAAATCTACGTTCCCTCCTTCGAAAAAGACCATTGGAATGTCGTGGATGCGCGTTCGGGAATGGTCCTCAAGCGCATTGAAACGCCAAAGACCGGAGCGCATAACACGGTGATCGCGCCGACCGGCGACTTGGTCTTTTTATGCGGATTGCATTCCTCCACCATGAATGTGGTCAGCACCAAGACGCGCGAGCTGGTCAAAAAGGTCGGTCCGTTCGGCGCGGAAATCCGCCCTTACACGGTGAATCATGATGCTTCGCTCACTTATGTGAACGTGAACGAACTGCTCGGATTCGAGGTCGCCGATGTGAAAAGCAACAAGTTGCTTTGCCGCGTCGAGGTCGCAGGCTACGCGAAGGGCAGCGTGAAACGGCATGGCTGCCCCAGTCACGGCATCGGGCTCACGCCGGATGAAAAAGAGATTTGGGTTTGCGACGGGCACAACCAGATGGTGCACGTCTTTGACGCCACCATTATGCCGCCGAAACAGAAGGTCTCCATTAAACTGCGCGACGATCCCGGCTGGATCACTTTCAGCATTGATGGAAAATTCGCCTGGCCATCCAGCGGCGAAGTCATCGACGTGGCAACGCATAAGATTCTGACCACCTTGGAAGATGAGGAGGGCCGGCACGTCGCCAGTGAAAAGTTGCTGGAGATTGATTTTTCCGACGACCAACCAATCCGCGCCGGCGATCAATTCGGCCGTGGACTGGCGAAGTGATGAGATTGCCGTGTCCTCTGAGCAAGAAAATCAGGCACGGATTTTTCAACGCTGAGCAAGGACAGCTCCGGCTCACTGCCTCTGGGGAGCGGCGGAGTGGAAATAAATCATTGGGTCGAACCGGATGGCGGTCTTCTGTTCTAGATCTCACGCATGGATGCTTGGGACGAACACGTGAGGTTGGCGCGTTGCAAGGACTGCGACCTTGCCGCGCTCAGTGGCGGTTGCGATTATCCTTGTACTGTTTGATCGCCTGCTGGGCGGCGGCATCACCCCGGGCTGCCCGGGCATAAAGGTCCCGCATTACCGCTGCCATCGCATCTTGAACGGCGATCGTTTGGCCAGG
>JANPGB010000397.1:0-2270 GCA_031423695.1 Verrucomicrobiota bacterium | reverse complement strand
GTCCAACGCGTGCGGCACCTCCACCGCCACGCTCACCGGCAGCGCATCCAAAACCTTTTCCGTCTCACCGTCAGCCGCCAGCCTGGAGAAATTCCCTTGAGCAAATCCACCACGAGCATTTGCGCGCCGTTCTCGGCTTTGATTTCCCAGGCTGGCGGCTGACGGTGGAGACGGAAAAGGTTTTGGATGCGCTGCCGGTGAGCGTGGCGGTGGAGGTGCCGCACGCGTTGGACGTGAAGCGCGAGACGGGCCTGGTAGGTTTGCGCGGAGCCGAGGAGCTGGGGTTGGCGGTCGAGTCCATGTCTGATTTGCAACGCGTGGATGCGGAAGAATTTGCCCGTGCGAACGTGGATAAGGCCGCTGGTTTGGTAAGCGCGTTTCGGTTTTCCAAACCCGAATTCACTTTGCGCGCGCGCGCCGAGGCGGTGCAACCGCAGATCGAGGCGGTGGTGAAAAACTATTTCCGGGTGAGCGCGGAACAGGCGGGGCTATCGGCCACGATTGATTTCACGATCAAACGCGCGGGCGTGTTCTCGCTGAAGGTCGCGCTGCCGGACGGCTATCGCGTCGAACGTGTGATGGGAAACAATATTTTGCAGCAGGCCGAACGCACGGAGGTCGGTGTGCGCGTGCTGGAAGTCACGTTGAAAGATCGTACGAGCGGCGCTTACCGGCTGGGCCTGGAACTGGCGCGGAGTTTCAAGGGCCTGCCGAAATCACTCGCCGTTGCCGGCGTACATCCGCTCGGCACGGTGAAACTGACCGGCTTCCTCGCGGTTTCCGCCGACGCGGGTGTGGCGGTGAAGACGGAAACCTTCGACGGCCTGACGGAAATTCCAGCGGTGTCGCTTCCCGATTACGTCGGCGCTTCGGGCGGCAGTGTGCTGGCCTACAAATTTATTTCGTCGGAACCGAAAGCGGCGGCGGACTGGAAGCTGAGCGTGGCGACGGTGACGGTTGAATCCTGGGTGCGCGCCGAGATCGTCAACACAATCAAGCTGACCGAGACGCTCGTCAGCGGGCGCTCGCTGGTGCGGTATGACATCGCGAATTCGCCGGTGAAAGAACTGCGCATCAAGGTGCCTGAGTCGTTTCGCAACGTGGAGATCACCGGCCAGAACATCCGCAGCCGCGAACAGGCCGGCGATGTCTGGCGCGTGGAATTGCAAAGCGCGACGCGCGGCCTGTACACATTGAACGTGACATGGGAGCAGGCGCGCGGAGCGAAGACGAACACACTCGAAGTCGTCGGCGTCTCGGCGGACGGCGTGGAGCGGGAGACGGGCCTGCTCGTCCTCTCGGCGAAAGCGCCGCTGCAAGTGAGCGAATTGCGCGCGGCGGAGTTGCAGCGCGTGGACACGGGCGACGTGCCGGACTGGGCGGGCCGCGCCGATGAAACGACGACGCTTGTGTATCGCTATCTCCGTCCGGGCTACCCGCCACTGGCACTGGAGGCGCGGCGGTTTGATGAGATGGAAGTTTTACAGGTGCTGGTGGACAACGCGCGGCTCACGACGGTCGTGGCGGATGATGGTCAGATGATGACCGAGATGTCGCTCGCCGTGCGGAACAACGGTCGGCAATTCCTGGAAATCGAACTCCCGCCGGGCGCAAAAGTGTGGTCGGCCTTTGTCGCGGGCCAGCCAGTGCGGCCCAGTTTGCGCGAGGGAAAATTGCTGCTGCCCATCCAGCAATCGAGCGCGGATGACGGCACGCTGACGGTGGAACTGACCTACGTGGGCGCGGGCGTGTTTCCCAAGGCGCGCGGCATGGTGGGGTTTGTGTCGCCGAAGTTTGACGTGCCGTTGAAGAACGCGCGTTGGGAAGTTTACCTGCCGCCGGATTACGATTACCAGGATTTCACCGGCACGATGACGCGCGAGCGGGCGGCAGCGCAAAGTTCTTCGGCGAGTTTTTCCATTCTGGACTACACGCGCATGGAATCGGTCAGCAAAAAATCCGCCCAGGCCGAAGTCCGCAAGGACGTGCTCGAAGCCAAGCGGCAACTGGCCGGCGGCAACGTGCGCGAGGCGAATGCGACGTTCAATCGCGCCAAGGAAAAATCGTGGGGCGGCCGAGACGAGGACGCCGAAGTGAAGAAGCTGGAGGGCGATTTGAAGAGCGCGCAGGCGAGTAATCTCATCAGCGCGCAGAATGATTTTTCCACGCGCAACAACGGACTTTTCTTCGAGAGCGGGAAGATGCCGGCGCTGGTGAACAATTACGCCGCGCTCTACGACAACGCCGCGGCCGAACAGCAGTGGGACAAA
>JANPGB010000396.1:0-1523 GCA_031423695.1 Verrucomicrobiota bacterium | reverse complement strand
CTTGTTTGAAGAAGCCCACGGCGGTGGCCTGATACGACCAGTCGCACTTGAACCGGCGCACGGTTTGAAATTGGCCGCCTGCATCCGCCGCCTGCAATTCGACATCCGTGCTGAACGGATAATCCGCTGGAAACAATTGGAGTGATCGGGCTGTCAGAGCTTCCGCCAGTTTGATCTCGATTGTGAATGGCGCGCCATCAGCAAACACGAGCGCAGTGTCGAGCTTGCCATCCACGAGCTTTACCGCATCAGCGGAAGCTGGAGTGCAAGTGACGCGCGGCGATTTCGCGGCGAGTGAATCGGCGTCGTTTTGCGGCGCGGGGAACGCCAGCACGGCGACATCCTGGAAATGCGATTTTGGCGTGGTCAGTTGCAGCACCAGATTCGTCGGGCCGTTGACGCGCACCTCGGATGAAGTCAGATAGCGCATGGTTTGCTGCGCGTTGATCCACGGCCCGCCGGATTGACTCCAGCCGGGGCAGTTGAAGAGACCAATTTTTACGCCCACGCGGTCGCCTTCGCGCATCGCGTGGCGAACGAGTTGCCACCATTCTTCGCTCAAGACTTTGACCTTTCCCACCGGCACTTCGTCGAGAAATATATTACCAATCTCCGCCTCGCCGATGCCCACACGCTGCATCGCTTCAAGGTCGCGCGTGATGCCATCCTTGGAAATGTTGTCGCTGATCCAATACCAGTAGCACCACGGTTTCGTTTGCGCGGGCGGGTTGGCAAAGCCGTCAGCTAGCCCGTCAGCGCGAGCGGGCAAGCCGAGGGACACAGCGCAGAACGCGGCAGCGAGGAAGATTGTAGAAAATTTCATAAAAAAACCCCGCCGAAGCGGGGTTGAAAAATGGCGCAATGCCGTCTCAAGCCTTGCGGCGGCGAAAGATTGCCAGACCGGCGAGACTTAGACTAGCCAATGCGAAGGTGGAAGGCTTGGGCACAGGCGCGGCGAAGATCGTGAGATCGTCAAAGGTATGCGTCGCGGCGACCAGACCCGGTCCCGTGGTGAAGCCGCGTTCGCCAACCAACGTCAAATAGTCAGCGGTGTAACCGCCGCCGCCCTTGGTGTAGCTGCTGATAAATGAACTGTTCACATACAAGTCAATGGTGGTTGAGCCAACGCCGTCCCACGGATTGCCGTCAGCGAGGTCGTTAATCAACAGATCAACATTGAAAGCCCCAGCGCCGCCCGCCGTGAGCGGCAACAAATTTTGCACCAACGTGCTGCCATCCCAGAACTGGACGAAGTTGCCTGCACCAAATCCTGCCGGGCCATCCTCGACGAATTTCACCCCGAAATGGGTCGTGGCGGCATCCAACAGATTCAATCCCACGGCTGATCCCAAGCTGATGCCAGCGGCTGTGTAGCCGGCGGATGTCGTCGCGTTCAAGTCGAGCGAGAACGAAATTTTCTTACCCACAATCTGTGAGCCCAAGATAGAACCGGAGAAATTATATTGCGGCTGGATGGCGGTGTATTGGTTGACCGTATCGCCGGTCAGCAGCAGCACGCCGCT
>JANPGB010000395.1:0-1982 GCA_031423695.1 Verrucomicrobiota bacterium | reverse complement strand
ATTTCATCGGGGCGACGAACACCACGCTGGCCGAACCCAGCCTGAATCATTTTTTCCTGACGCATCCGCTGCCGGGCACCCCCAAGCCAATCCGCGTGTGGGTCATCGGCGACGCAGGCACCGCCACGACGAACCAGATTGCGGTGCGCAACGCGTTTCAAACTTTCAACGGCACCAACACGCTGCACGCCTGGCTGCAACTGGGCGACAACGCCTACAACTCCGGCACCGACGCGGAGTATCAGAACGCCGTGTTCAACATGTACCCGAACCAGCTCCGCAATTCCGTGACGTGGTCCACACTTGGTAATCATGAAACGGCTCAAAGCCAGGTCAACGTGGACACCTATCCGTATTTCAGCATCTTCACGCTGCCTACCGCAGGTGAGGCGGGCGGCGTTCCAAGCGTCACCGAGCATTATTATTCGTTTGATCTCGGCATGGTACATTTCGTCTGCCTCGACTCGATGACAGCTCCGCGCACTAACGGAAGTGCGATGGACATCTGGCTCCGTTCGGATCTGGCCTTGAACACGAATCGCTGGCTTGTTGCGTTCTGGCATCATCCGCCGTATTCGAAAGGCTCACACGATTCCGACGTCGGCGGCTCGGGTTATGACACGCAAATGGGAGAAATGCGGACCAATTTCCTGCCCGTCCTGGAGGCGGCGGGCGTGGATCTGGTGTTCACCGGCCACAGCCACGCGTATGAGCGTTCAAAATTGATCAACGGCCACTATGGACTTTCCACCTCGTTCAACAGCAGTTATGCGGTGCAGACCGGCAGCGGCCGTGAAATCAACGGCGTGGGCGCCTATCGCAAACCGGACGGCCTCGGCGAAAAACCGGTGGGCAATCGCGGCACGATCTACACCGTGGCCGGAAGTTCCGGACAGGCCAGCGGCGGCACCTTGAATCATCCGGCCATGTACTACTCCGCCAGCGCGCTCGGCTCGGTGGTGTTGGACTTCAGCTCCAACCGCCTCGACGCGATTTTTCTGCGGGATACCGGCGCGACCAACGATTCCTTTACGATCGTCAAGGACGGCACCTACCCGCCCGTGCTCGCGAACCCCGTCGCGCTGGCGGACGACGCCTTCCGATTCACCGTGCTGACCCGTGCGTATCGCACCAATGTCATTGAATCGAGCACCGACCTGACCGCAGCGTGGACGCCGGTGTTCACCAACACACCCACGAACGTCTCGTTCACCGTCACAGAAACCAACGCGCCCGGCGATCCGCTGCGGCTATATCGGGTGAAGCGTCCTTAAGGAACCTGAGGCCGATCGAAGCGCGCGGAGAACTTGAGGCATCCGCTGCAGCCAAGTGCTGAATCAACGCTTCAATCGGAAGAACAAGTTACTGTTGGCGCTGGCGTTGCTGATGACGTTTTCATAGCCAACCAGCACCGCGGGATTCGTCAAGGAGATCCAATTCGTCGCGACGAGATTGGTCTGCGACTGGAGTTGAAAATCCGCCGCCCAGGCCGGCCACTTGATGAGGTTGTTGGTGCCGGTCCGCTTCAGACTCAAGCTGGGCAGCACGGTCGCGGTGGCGACAACGGTCGCGCTCGCACCGAGCGCGCTTTGAATGGTGATGTAAACCGGGTAATCTCCCGAGTTAGTGTACGAGTGCGAGCCGCGCACTTCTTTTCGAGCGAGCAAATTGGTCGTGACGCTGCCGCTGGTGATGGAGTTGTCACCCCAGTTGATGGAGGCGGTGAAATTTCCGCTCGGGCTGTTGGGAAGGCCGTTGGTGAAACTCGCGAGCAGTTGGTTGGTGAAGGGCGCGACCGCTTGCGCCATGAAGTTAGTTGCCATTGCCAAGACCGCCGTGTCGCCAACCACAAAGGTGTAAGATTGCGAATCGTAAGGGGAATAGTTTGTGTTTGGGGAAACGGCGAACGAAAAGTTTAACGGCCCGGAATAACCAGCGTTGGGAACAATCACAAATAGACCGTTGGTGCCGTTGAAGCTGGC
>JANPGB010000394.1:0-1797 GCA_031423695.1 Verrucomicrobiota bacterium | reverse complement strand
CTGTTGAACGAGGCGTTCAACGCGATGTTCTGGGAATCGCATCCGTATCACTGGCCGACGGTAGGCTGGCCGACGGACATCCCCGCGATTTCCAAAGTGCAGGCGGATGAATTTTACGCGACCTACTACGCGCCGCAGAATCTCACCGTCTGTCTCGTCGGCGATTTCAAGGCTGATGAGGCCGTCGCGCTCGCGGAAAAATATCTGGGCCGCATCCCGCGCGGGACAAATCCGATTCCCGACGTGGTGACGCTCGAAATGAAACAGCCCGGCGAAAAGCGTCTGAACGGCGAGGCCGATGCGAACCCGCAGGTGGACATTCTGTGGCACACCGTTCCCTTCGAGCACAAGGATTCCTACGCGTTGAAAATTCTCGGCGAACTGCTCTCGAACCAGACCGGCCGGCTTTACAAGGGCTTGGTGCTCGGCAGCGGCGTGGCCGACAATGTGAACGCCGCCCAGATTTCCCAGAAATGGGCGGGCTATTTTGACATCACAGGTGAGGCGAAGGATGGCCACACGCCCGCCGAGGTGGAACAGGGCATCTACGCCGAACTGGACAAGCTCAAGCAGACCGAGGTGCCGGCCGAGGAGTTGCAGAAAGTGAAGAACAATTTTGCCGCCGGCGAATACCGCAAACTGCAATCCAACATGGGCATCATGATGGGCCTCGTGCAATACGACGGCAACGGCGACTGGCGCGAGTTCGACAACTTCGCTTCGAAAATCCAGGCCGTCACCGCCGCCGACGTGAAGCGCGTGGTGAACCAGTATTTTACGAAAGAAAATCGCGCCGTGGCGACTTACACGCGCAAACCGGGTGCGGCGTCCGCGAAGGAGGAGAAGCAATGAGACATTTTATTCTGATCAGCGGTTTGGCGGCTTTGCTTGTCTGTGGTTGCAAACACAAAGCTGTCATTTGCTGTCCTGTACCTCCACCGCCCAGCGTCGCCATGAGCCACGCACCTGCGAATTCAGCCGCCGCCGTTCCCGAGCGCCCGGAGAAACTTTCCTTCCCGCCATTGAACTACGAGCCGCCGAGCGCGGCGGACTATCGCGTGCAACTCAAGGCCGGCCCGGTCGCCTACGTCGTGCCGGATCGCACCCTGCCACTGGTGAACATCTCGGTGCAGGTCCGCGCCGGGCAATATCTCGAACCCGCCGGCAAGGAAGGCTTGGCCGAACTCACCGGGTGGCTGCTCGCGCACGGCGGGGCCGGCACGAACACCGCCGAACAGATGGAGGAACGCCTCGCGTTTCTCGCCGCCGATCTGGAGGCCGACATCGCGGACACGCAGGGCAGTGTGAGCCTAAACCTGTTGTCCAAAGACCTCGACGAAGGCCTGGGCATTTTGAAGGACGTCATCTTTGCGCCGCATTTTCAGGACGACAAGATCACGTTGCGCAAACAGCAGTTGCTCCAGGAAATGAAGCAGCGCAACGACGACTCCGCCGCCATCGAGGCGCGCGAGAAGGTGATCCTGGCCCTCGGTGAAAACTTCTGGATGAACCGTTATCCGACCGCCGCGTCGCTGGATGCCCTCACGCGCAACGACATTGAAACGTTTCATCACCGCTGGTTTCTGCCGGAGAATTTCGTCATTGCCGTCAGCGGCGATTTTGACCGCGCGGCAATGATTGCCAAGCTGGAGAAGCTTTTCGTGGGCGCGCACAGCGGCGGCGGTTCACCGCCCATTCCGACCAACACCGTCTTCTGCGCGCCCGGCATTTACCTCGTCAACAAACCCGATGTGAACCAGGGCCGCGTCTCTATGTTCCTGCCCGGCATCCAACGCG
>JANPGB010000393.1:0-29289 GCA_031423695.1 Verrucomicrobiota bacterium | reverse complement strand
CTTGAAATTGACGTGGCCTTCGTGCCTGTTCGCCTGGGCGGTATGGCTCGCGCCCGCGTCCGGGTGACGGGCGAAATACATTAGCCAATGCATTCGCCCGGCGAAGGAGTTCGTCGTCGATCCGCCGCAATACTCGTACCCGCTCAAGCTGGAAAGAGGTGACACCAAATCCCACCAGCACAGCCACGAGAATGAGGCCGTACCAGATTTGGAGCCGCCACTTGATGGATTTCAGGATCATTCGATGCAATAGCCGTGGCCGCGCCGGGTGGTGATGAATTCCGCGCCCAGCTTTTTGCGGACGTTGGAGACGTGGACATCCAGCAGATTCGAGAGCGTGCTGTCGTCCTCATCGAACAGATGTTCATAAAGGGTGGTGCGGGTGACGACTTCGCCGCGATGCAGCGCCATGAACTCCACCAACGCATATTCGCGGGCGGTGAGTTCCACGGGCTTGCCCGCGTGGGAAACATTCCGTGCCGCCGTGTCAATCTTCACGCTGCCAATCTCAATGATATTGGTGGTCTTGTTCGCGCTGCGGCGGATGAGTGCGCGGAGGCGGGCGAACAGTTCGTGCAGATCGAACGGCTTCACCACGTAATCATCCGCGCCCGTGTCCAGGCCTTTGACCCGGTCCCTCGACTGGTCTTTGGCGGTGAGCATGAGGACGGGCGTTTTTTTAATTTTGCGGACACGCCGGAGAATTTCCCAGCCGTCGAGCTTGGGCAGCATCACGTCGAGCACGATGGCGTCGTATTCGTAAGTATCGGCCTTGTAGGCTCCGTCCTCGCCGTCGGCGGCGGTATCCACGGCGTAGCCTTCCTCGCGCAACGCCCTGGCCAGGCTTGCGAGCAGATCGGGTTCATCTTCGACAACAAGAATTCTCATTCGAGTACTGGTGGTTTATCATGAACTTGACGAAACCGCCAGTCGGACGCATCGTCTCAATTCAAACCTTAAGGCAAGATGAAGTTCGGCTAAAGAATCGCCGGCTTAATCTTCGCTAAAGGTTGGTGGGATTAGCATCCCACGAGAATTATGAAAACAATTCCGGTCATCCGGACCTTTGCCATTGGCACCTCACGCCGCAATTTTCTGCGTCGAAGCAGTTGGGCAGTTGCATTGCTCACCGTGCCCGGTGCGTTCGCCGAGGAACTCACGCAAAAAAAAGTCATCGCGAAAACCGCGCGGGTGGGGGAAGGCCCGTTCTATCCGCCAAAACTCCCGCTCGACACTGACAACGACCTGATCATCGTCAACGACGCGATCACGCCCGCCATTGGTGAGATTACGCACCTGAGCGGCCGTCTGCTCGACGCCCAGGGCGACCCGATCCGCAACGCCACGATTGAGATTTGGTGTGTGGACCACGACGGGGTTTATCTCGCGGATCGTGGGAACCAGACAAAGTTCGACAAAAACTTTCAAGGCTTCGGACGTTTCCTGACCAGTTCAACGGGTGAGTATTATTTCCGCACGCTCAAGCCGGTGCGCTACCCGGGCCGCCAGGCGCCGCACATTCATTTCAAAATCAAGACGAAGGGCCAGCGCGATTGGACGACTCAACTTTTTATCAAAGGTTATCCGGGCAACGAGCGGGACGGGGTTTATCGGAATCTTGGCGATCAGCAGTCGCGCGAATCCGTCTCGGCGGATTTTGTGCCGCTCAAAAATTCACGCCTCGGCGAACTGGCCGCGCAGTTTGACATCGTGCTGGGCGTGACCGCGGAAGGCTGACTGCTGGGGGGGCCACAGGTAAGAACCGCGGGGGCTCGGCTCCCCGTCAACCTTCCCGCGAGTCGCCACGATTTTTGAACCCGCTTTTTTGTCCTCCCTGGACTTTGTGGCTTGAAGTCTCGCTCGCGTCCGAGATTGTCATTTCGCTTCACGTTGGCTTAAGGTTCATCCGCATAGAGTCGCGCCATGAAAAACAACCCTGCTCAACTCGCCTTAACCATGGCGGCGATTTTCTTTGCCGCTTTCACCATCCGCGCCGCTGATCCGTACGTGGAGGCATGGCTCACGAGTTCCTCCGGCCAATACGCCCGCATTTACACCTCCGATGTGAACAAGACGAACGGCGTCAGCGCCACCACCTGGAGCAACGGCACGCAGACGCAATCATTGCCCGCCTACGCCGGGGTGCAGGAAATTTATTCTTCGTCAAACTGGGTTTACATCCGCACCAGCGGGCTGGCCACCCACACGATGGGCCCGTGGCTGAACGGTGCCTTTCCCAACCTGCCGATCAACACGAAAACTTTCTGGCGCATCCCGCGCACCAATGGCGTGCCCCCCACCAAGACCCTCACACCCGGCGGCGCCATTGGATATTTTGTGGACGGCGTCGCGATGTTTGATTCGCGCGACGCGTTCTACTGGAACGGCACCACGGAGCCGAACGGCACGGGCTATTGGAACCGCGAAGCCTACGTCAACGAAAGCGCTACCTTCGATCCCGGCTATGCGCACCAGCCCCAGGATGGTTCGCATCATTATCACGCCAGCCCCGTCGCGCTGCGTTATGAACTGGGCGACCACGTGGATTTTAATCCGACGACGAAAATGTATTCCGAATCCACCAATGCCGTAACGAAACATTCGCCGTTGCTTGGTTGGGTGGCGGACGGGTATCCGGTCTACGGGCCCTACGGTTACTCCGTGGCTACGAATTCCGCGAGCGGGATCCGCCGGATGATTTCCGGTTACGTTTTGCGCAACGGCCAGCTCGGCACGAGCAATCTTCCGGCCTACGGGCGCTCGACCATTCCCCAATGGGCGGTGCGGCTTTACAATGTCGCTTCCAATATTCTCGCCGGCCCGCCGGTCAACACCACTTATCCGCTCAGCCGCTACATGGAGGACAACGACTATCTGGGTGACCTCGGTTTCTCCGCCGGGACGAACACATTTGATCTAGATGAATACAACGGCCGCTACTGCGTGACGCCGGAATTTTCCGGCGGCACCTACGCCTACTTTGTCAGCATCAGCAGCAACGGCACGCCGGCATTTCCCTACAACATCGGACGCGCCTATCGCGGCAGCCCCGCCGGAGGTACGGCGACGCTCACCGAAACCGTGACGACCAATTTCATCGGCGAGCCGAATCTCCGCGAAGCCATGAAAACTCCGTCCCGTTCCGGCAACAATCTCGTGCTGACGTGGAGCGCGATCGAAGGCGGCACTTATCGCGTTGAAGCGGAGAGTAACTTGTCCATCTCAAACTGGGTGGGCATCGCCACGAACACCGTCAGCGGCAGCGCGAACGGCTCGTCCACCGAAATCAACGGCGGCACGAACTCGATGCGCTTCTACCGCGTCGCCCGCACGGTGCTGGCGAGCTACGATCCCGTCTCCGGCACCGGCGGTGGCACCGGCGGGTTCGTCGCGCCAGGCGGAAACGTCAGCAAAGGAAGCGGCACAAACATCACCATCACCATCACGCTTCCAACCAACCCGCCGCAGCCGCCGGCCGACCGGGTGCCGGCCAGCGTTACGCTCGCCGGCACGATTGCCGGCACGGCCATTTCGCGTCCTGCCGCGGGCACGGTGGTTGCCACTTTCGCCATTCCCACAAACGCTCCGACTGGCCCGCAGAACATCGTGATCGCCTTCAATCCCGCGCCGACCTACACGATGACCGGCGCGTTCACGATCAATCCGTGATTTGAAATTTGTCTCGCGTGAGGCGGACTGCGGGTTGGGGTGTAAATTGTGTGTCGCCCCGGCCCGGGGTTGATTTTAAAAGCTCCAAGCGCCAACATTCGATCAAGCGTGAAGCATCAAGCTCCAAATCTTAAGCCCCCATGGTCGCGGTGGTGTGACTGGTGGCTGGTGGTTTGGATGCTCTCTGGCGTCGGGATGTTGGAGCTTGGATGTTGGTGCTGTTCTGGAGCTTCGCTGCAAATTGAACTCACTCCGCGTTTCAATGGCGAACCCATCCAGCCTGGCTTGCTCCGCTACCAAACCTCCTTCGGCGAAACCTTTTCCATCACGCGCATCAGTTATCTCCTGAGCGGCTTCGCGCTCCAGCGCGCCGACGGCTCGTGGTTGGAACTCACGAACCAAATTGCCTGGATGGATTTGGAGAAAGGCCGTTCGTCACTGCGCGTTGCGGATATCCCGGTCGAAAATTTTAGCAGCGTGCGGTTCCACATTGGACCGGATGAAAAGGCAAACCACGCTGACATTGCGCAGTTTCCGGCCGACCATCCGCTGAATCCAAACCTCAACGGTCTGCACTGGAGCTGGCAGGGCGGATATATTTTTCTCGCGCTCGAAGGCAGTTGGCGCAACTCCAGCGGCGCGCTTGACGGCTGGTCTTATCATCTGGCCCGCGACACGAACCGCACCCTCATCAATCTGGCAGCGGCAATTGATCTGAGGAGCGATATGAAGCTCGACCTCGACTTCGATCTCGCCACGTTGCTCCACGCCCCGCGTGGGGTGTCGTTTGCGAAGGACGGTTCGTCCACCCACTCGCGCGACGGCGATCCGATCAGCGCCGCGCTCGTGGCCAATTTACCCGGCTCATTTCACGTTCGTCGTGTTAGCACAGAAGCCGTTGCCGAAATCGCCGCCGCGAAGGTGAAGCCGCTTTACCTCCCGGAAAAATATACTCCCTATCGCTTCCAGATGAGCGCTACGTTTCCGATCCCTGATCTGCCACGCGACAATCCGCTCATCGAAGAGCGGGTCGCGCTCGGAGAAAAACTTTTCCACGAAGCCGCGCTCTCCAGGGACGGGTCACTCTCCTGCGCCTCCTGCCACCAGTCAGCCGCCGCGTTTTCCGACCCCCGCAAATACAGCATCGGCGTGCGTGAACAAGTCGGCACACGGCAGGCAATGCCTTTGTTCAACCTCGCGTGGAAAAATTCGTTCTTCTGGGATGGCCGCGCGCCGTCGCTGCGGGCACAGGCGTTGATGCCGGTTCAGGACCACACCGAGATGGACGAGTCGCTGACGAATGTTGTCGCGAAGTTAAACGGTAGGGCCGACCTGCCGGTCGGCCCGCACGCGCAGCGGCGCGTCCCTGTGAATAATTACGCCGCGCACTTCACCGCCGCCTTCGGCTCGCCGGAAATCACGCCGGAAAAAATCGGCCTCGCCATCGAGGCGTTTGTGCTGACGCTCACATCGTTCGATTCGAAGTTCGACCATGCACTGCGCGGTGAAGCGCAGTTGAGCAACGACGAAAAGCGCGGCTTTGAGTTGTTCATGACGGAGTACGATCCGCGCCGTCAACAGTTCGGCGCGGACTGTTTCCATTGCCACGGCGGTCCGCTGTTTCAAAGCCAGACCTTTGCCAACAACGGTCTTGATTCGGAATTCACAGACCTTGGCCGCGCCAAGATCACCGGCCGGGATGTGGACAAGGGGAAATTTTCCACACCGAGTCTACGGAACATCGCGCTCACCGCGCCGTACATGCATGACGGGCGGTTCCGAACTTTGGAGGAAGTCATCGCGCACTATGCGACCGGCGTGAAACGCAGCGCGACGCTCGATCCCAATCTCGCCAAGCATCCCGACGGCGGCGTGCCGTTGAGCGCGTCGGATCAGCGCGCGCTGGTGGCATTCTTGAAAACGCTGACGGATGAAAAGTTTGCGCGGTAGGGCTGCGTTCCTGCCAGAATTGGAGCGCATCGCCGGCTTCACTTCCCCTTAAGGTTCCTCCGTGTAAGCTTTCGCCATGAAAATAAAAAAAGGCCTGCCGCTGATCTGGCTCATTCCGCTGACGGCTTCGGTCGCGCTCGCACATCCGGGCCACGATGAGAATTCGCCGCTGCTGCTGGCGCAGGCGGACATCTCTGCGCCGTCGCCGTCGAGATCCTCCACCGGCGAGAGCCAGGTTTCCATCACGATTGAAGGCGATTACCGCATCATTCATGCAAACGGTTTGCCGGACCACACCACGGGAAAATTTCCGAATCGTGGCAATCCGAACCGCATCGCTGTCCAGCAATACAGCTTCCGTGTGCCGGTGCATCCGAAGACCAACGCCCAGCCGGTGCGGCTGCGCATGGGTCCGTTCGGGGTCGCGGTCAATGGGGTGGTGTTCGATCCGGGTGCGGCAGAGTGGTGGGACGATGAACATAAATGGCAATATGAGCCAATGTCCGGCGCGATCAACCTTGGCGTGGATCAGAACAACGCGCACGTCCAGCCGAACGGCGCTTATCATTACCACGCGATCCCGACCGGCCTGCTGAACAGACTCACCGGCGGGAAAGCGAAGATGGCGCTCGTCGGCTGGTCCGCAGATGGATTTCCGATCTATGGGCCGTGGAGTTTCAGCGACGCGAAAAGCACGAACAGCGCGTTGAAAAAACTGACGTCGAGCTACCGCGTGAAGCCGGGCGCGCGGGCCGGCGGGCCGGGCGGAAATCACGATGGTTCTTTCGTGGCGGACTATGAGTTTGTGAGGGGCGCGGGTGATCTCGACGAGTGCAACGGCCGTTTCGGTGTCACGCCGGAATTTCCGCAGGGCACCTATCACTACGTGTTGACGGAGGACTGGCCGTTCATCCCCCGCCAGTTCAAGGGCACGCCGGACGCGAGTTTTCTTCGCCGGCCGCCGCCGGCAGGTTTTCGTCGCGGCGGGCCGGGCGGGGGGGGCGCCACCGCTGGAGGGCCGGCCCGCGAGATGAGATTTAAGTGATCGAGGTTTGACATTCAATTTGGCGTGTGGCTATTTCGGCGGTCGTTACCGCCATGAATCAACACGTGAACATTTTGTCAGCGCGCCAACCGGTCGGCCCGCCCGCCCTCGCAAAACTTAACCTGCTGGCGCTCGTTTTTTTCGCCGCCAGCTTGCCGTTGCTGGCGCGGGACATTCCGGCGTTTTACGGCCAGGTTTGCGCGAACTGCCACGGAAAAAATCTCGAGGGCGCGCAGGCGCCGGGCCTGTTGAAGCCGGAGCTGTTCAAACATGGCACGGACGACGCGAGCATCGCCCGCAGCATCAGCGAGGGCTATCCCACCAACAACATGGTCGCGTGGAAGATGGTTTTGTCGGAGGCGGAGATTCGCGTGATGGTCGTGTTCATCCTCGAAAAGCAGGCGCAGTTCAAACGCGGGCTGTTGACGTTTCCCAAGCCGGTGGACGGGCAGATCGTGGAAAGCCACGAGCACAAGTTCCGGCTCAAGAATGTGGTGGAAGGCTTGCAGAATCCGTGGTCGCTGGCGTTCTTGCCCGACGGCCGGATGCTCGTCACGGAGTTGTCAGGAAAGTTGCGCGTGGTGAAGGAAGGTGAGCCGCCGGGCGCGCCGGTGGCGGGAACGCCGGCGGTGCGCGCCCGCGGGCAGGGCGGCTTGCTGGAAGTGGCGCTGCATCCCGGATACAAGACCAACGGCTGGGTCTATCTGACGTTCAGTGATCCGTACACCAACGCCAACGGCCAAGTGCTGGGCCTCACCGCCGTGGCCAGGGGCCGCATCCAGGACAACCGCTGGGTGGACGGCGAAATTATTTTCCGCGCGCCGTATTCGTTTTACAAGCCGTCGGACATCCACTTCGGTTCACGCATTGTTTTCGACGGCCAGGGTCACTTGTTTTTCTCGATGGGCGAACGTGGGGAAAAGGAAAACGCCCAGGACCTCACCCGGCCCAATGGAAAAATTCACCGCATCTTCGATGATGGCCGGATTCCCTCGGACAATCCTTTCGTCGGTGTTACGAATGCCTTTCCGAGCATCTGGTGTTTCGGTAACCGCAATCCGCAGGGGCTTGCGCGGCATCCGGTCACGGGCGAACTCTGGGAGGCCGAGCACGGTCCGCGCGGCGGCGATGAAATCAACTGGATCCGCAAGGGACTGAATTACGGCTGGCCGCTGATCACCTACGGCATGGACTACAATGGCGCGCCGATCACGAGCGGACTAACGGCGCAGGAAGGTCTGGAACAGCCAGTCACTTATTGGACGCCGTCCATCGCTGTGTGTGCGATCAACTTTTACACCGGCGGCAAATTTCCGCGTTGGAAAAATAATCTGTTCGTCACCGCGCTTGCCCAGCAGGAACTCCGGCGGCTTGTGCTGGATGGGCATCAGGTGGTCGAGCAGGAGGTTTTGTTCAAGGACATCGGGCGTGTGCGCTATGTTGCCAACGGTCCGGATGGTTGTCTCTACGTTTTGCTAAGCAGTCCCGACCGGATGGTTCGCCTGGAGCCGGTGGACCGGTAAGGCTTACAGCGCGGAGGCGCGCGCCTGCGGGCTTGGGAGTTCGGCCTGGAGACAGTTCCCTGGCCACGCCGTTGGAGCGCGGTACTCCCAGCCAGGTTTTTCGAACCGGCTGATGGCCCCGTATTAAAAATATTTGCATCTTCATGCTGGCTTAAGGTGGCTTCGCGTAGGTTGGCGTCATGAAAAGTGAATCGTCACCCAGTCGCCCCGCCAAACTGTGCGGCAGCGATTTGCCTGAGTGTGGAGATGATTGCACCGCCCGGCGACGGTCGGCGGTCGTCTGCGCGGAGAATCCAACGATGCCGGGCAACCTCTTTTCAAAATACGAGGCCGCTTGAATGGCGGCTTGAAACCAACCAAAAAGCCAAACGAAAGGAACCACATGAAAACCAAAAGCAAAGCAGTCATCGCCATGCTCGCCCTCGGGGCGTCGGCATGGGTCATCATCGCCCAGGACAACGGCGGCCCGGCTGACGGACCACGTCCGCCGCGGCGTCAGAACATGGACAACCGCGGCGGCCCCGGCGGCCCCGGCGGTCCCGGCGACTCGGGTGGACCGGGCATGCGCGCACGTCGCCCCATGATTCCGCCGGTCGTTGCGGCGCTCGACGCCAATCATGACGGCGTCGTGGATGCCGAGGAGATCGCCAATGCCGCCACCGCGCTGAAAACGCTCGATAAGGACGGCGACGGAAAATTGACGATGCCGGAACTGATGGGCCCACCACCGCAGGGGATGGGCGGCCCGCCGGAGGGACGATCAGGACAAGGGCAGGGGAACCGTCCGCAGGGTCGGCCGCAGCGTCCGAATGGTGGCGAACCCTTTGACGGACCACCCGGACCGCCGCCCGGCGATCAGCAGTAATCCGGAGCACTGAGAAGCCAGGCGGACGAAGACGCAGTTGGCTGTGTCCCGTCCGCCTTATTTGTTTGATTGCGAGGGTTTGACATTGACCCGCTGGAGCGGCCTCCCTAACTTGCGCGGCAAACAAAACGCCCAGTTGTATTGCCTGAACCTTTAATGAGCACCGCGTCCGCCGCACCGCCCGACGGGCCGAAAACCTCTGCAGAAAACCGAAGCCGCCCACCAAGTTTTTCCTGGGCTGCGGGGTGGATTCTGTTTTGCGCCTATTGCAACCTGGCCGGCTGGGTGCTGTCCGCGCTGCATCAATTGAACCCGGCCGGTTATGGCGGCGCGTTGTGCGTCGGCGGCGCGGGCTTGATCTGGTGGTGGCGCCGGACACGGACACGTTTTGATTTCGTGACGCGAGGGTTTAAACTGCGCCAGCGTTTTCGCCGCTGGCTGCCCAAGGCCTTTCTGATACTTTCCGCGCTGGCGGTTCTGGGCGGCTTGCTCTACGCGCCGAACAATTACGATGCGCTGGCCTATCGCATTCCCCGAGTACTTCACTGGCTGGCCGAGGGGCAATGGCACTGGATTCACACGGATTTTCACCGACTGAACACCCGCGCCTGCGGGATGGAGTGGGTCGCGGCGCCGGTGATCGCGTTCACGCATTCGGACCGCTGGTTGTTTCTCATCAACGTCGCCGGCCAGTTGCTGCTGCCGGGTTTGGTGTTCAGCGTCTTCACGCAGCTCGGGGTGCGCCGCGGCGTGGCGTGGGCTTGGATGTGGCTGCTGCCAACCGGCTATTGCTACCTGCTGCAGGCCGGCGGCATCGGGAACGATCTGTTCGCCGCCGTGTTTCCGCTCGCTGCGCTGCACTTTGCATTGCGCGCGGTGCGGTTGAATTCTTTCGGCAACCTCCTCCTCGCGGTGGTTGCTGCTGCGGTCTGTACTTCGGCCAAAGCCACCAACATCCCGCTGGTCTTGCCCGTGCTGGTGGCGCTGCTGCCCGGCTGGCGCAGCGTGATGCGGCGTCCGCTGGTGACCGCGGTGGTGATCGCGCTGGCGGCGTCGGCCTCCTTTCTGCCCACGGCTTTTTTGAACTGGCGCCATTGCGGCGACTGGTCGGGCAACCGCGCGGAACAGACGGAGTTCATGCAGGGCGACCGCGGGTTGCGCGCGGCCAACAACACCGTCCTGCTCGCGATTCAAAATTTCGCGCCGCCGGTTTTTCCGCTGGCGAGCCGGTGGAACGCCGCCGTGAAAAAATACATGCCGGCGAAATTGCACGACCGGCTGGCGGCGCATTTTGAGTCCGGCGGGGCAGAATGGTCGCTGGCCGAATTGCAATGGGAGGTCAACGCCGGGTTGGGTGCGGGATTGTCCTGGTTGCTGCTGGCGGGATTTTTTGGCCGGTGGCGCGTGGAGAATAAAGCCGCGGTCGAACCGTCGGTTCAACGCCGGTTGGTTTGGGCCGCCTTGGTGGTGGCCATCCTGGCCTATTTGGCGAACATGGGATTGTCGGCGCTTGGCCGGCTGAGCGCGCCCTATTATTTTTACATCCTCCTCATGTTGCTGCTCCCGTCGTGCCAGGAGGCGGTCATCCGCCGGCTTTGGTGGAAGGTGCTGGCGTCCGGCACGCTGCTGCTGGCCCTGCTGATGTTGTGCCTCACGCCGCCCCGGCCGCTCTGGCCGGCGCAGGCGGTTTTGACTGAGATGTTGAAAGGCGGGCACGCCAACCGCATTGTCAGGCTGGCTGCGGACACGTATGCGGTCAATCGCGCGCGGCCGGATGCTTTCGCGCCGTTGCGGGCCGCGCTGCCGGACGGCGAAAAAGTCGTCGGCATGGTCACCGGTGATGATCCGGAAACCTCGATGTGGCGGCCCTTTGGCGCGCGTCGGATCGTGCATGTGCTGCCGGCAGACACGGGCGCGGAACTGCGGCGGCAGGGTGTGCATTACATCCTCGTCAACCCTTCCATTTTTCAGCGGTCCTTTGGCCGGAAGATGGAGCAATGGCTGGTAGAAATTAACGGCGAACTTTTCAAAACCATTCCCGTGACCTTGAAGGGGACCGTCGGCCCGCAGGACTGGCCCATAGTTGCGCTGCCGCCCGTCTCCCGCTAAACTCCCGCCCAACAGCATGAATCAAAATCTTGACGCCCCGCGAACCGACGACCTTGATCTGACCATCCTCATGCCCTGCCTCAATGAGTCGGAGACCATCGCCGCCTGCATTAAAAAAGGCCTCAAGAGCCTTGCGGACCTGGGGCTGCGCGGCGAAGTGCTGATCGCGGACAACGGCAGCACCGACGGCTCCATCGAGATCGCGCAGAAACTGGGCGCCCGCGTCGTCAACATTCCGCGCAAGGGCTACGGCAACGCGCTGCGTGGCGGCATTGAGGCCGCGCGCGGTCGCTGGCTCCTCATGGGGGACTCGGATGACAGCTACGATTTTTCCGCGCTCGGCCCGTTCGTGGAAAAATTCCGCCAGGGTTTCGATGAGGTGATGGGCTGCCGGATGCCTTACGGCGGCGGCACGATCATGCCCGGCGCGATGCCGTGGAAGCATCGCTGGATCGGCAACCCCGCGCTGTCCTTCATCGGGCGGCTGTTTTTCCGCTGCCCGGTCACGGATTTCCACTGCGGCTTGCGCGGGTTCACGCGTGAGGCGTACGCGAAAATGCAGTTGAAGACCACCGGCATGGAGCTGGCCTCCGAGATGGTCATTAAGGCAACCTTGCGCAAGTTGAAGATTGCCGAGGTGCCGATCACGCTTTACAAGGATGGCCGCTCCCGGCCGCCGCATTTGCGGAGTTGGCGCGACGGGTGGAGGCACCTCCGCTTCATGCTTTTGTTTTCCCCCCGCTGGTTGTTTGTGTGGCCGGGCCTATTGTTGCTGGTGATCGGACTGGGGTTGTTCGTGCCGTTGAGTATCAGCCCGGTGCAGATCGGCAAGGTTCAATTTAACACCAACACGCTGCTGGTCGCGGGCATGATGGTCATCGTCGGCTTTCAAGTTCTGTTCTTCGGGGTATTTACCAAGCTCTACTGCGTTGCGCGCGGTCTGCTGCCCGAAAGCCAGCGGTTCAGTTCGCTCTTCAGCCTGTATTCGCTGGAACGCGGCATCGGCGCCGGGCTGGCAGTGTTCGCCATCGGCCTGGGTTTCCTCGCGACAGCGCTCCTGAAATGGCAGGCGGCGGGTTTTGGCCAGCTGGACTATGCGGAAAGCCTGCGGCTGGTGATTCCGGCGGTGACGTGCCTGACGCTCGCGGTGCAGGCGGTGTTTTCCAGCTTTTTCCTGAGCATTCTTGAATTGAAACACGATTGAGAAGGTTACAAGTTCCCAGCCCCAGCCGCTTGCAGGGCGCGCTTGGAACTCGGAGTTTGAAATTGTTTTCAACCCTCCTTTATCC
This sequence comes from Verrucomicrobiota bacterium, assembly GCA_031423695.1. Classification (GTDB taxonomy): domain Bacteria; phylum Verrucomicrobiota; class Verrucomicrobiia; order Limisphaerales; family CAIQOK01; genus CAIQOK01. The sequence continues at coordinate 16,839 of JANPGB010000393.1, read as the reverse complement.
CAAACGGCCGGCAGGCAATCTTCAACTCCCGCTGCTCGACGAAGGACGGATTTGGATTCTGATAAACCAGACTGACCAAACTGTCGCTGCGGAAGTTCAGCGGCACCCGGCAAAGTTCCGCGCCTTTGATCCCCGCCCACACCAGTCGCCAGGGCACAGGAAGGAATGAAAGTTTCTTACCTTTCGCTTGTGCTATCGTTTCGAGAATCTGCCGGAACGTCCACGGCCGCTCGTGGGCAATCGTCACCGGCGTTTTGGGCGGCGCAATTTTTCCGGCGGCGCAATCGGCAATGAAGGCGGTCAAGTCCTGTTCGTGAATCAGATATTGAATCTGCGAGCCGCCGCCGAACAGCGGCAGCACCCTGGCCTTCTCCACCTGGTTGATGAGTTTGCCGAACATGCCGTCGGGCGAATCGCCATAGATTAAACCGGGGCGGATCACGAATGCCCCAAGCGAGTGTGCAATGTTTTCCGTCGCCAGTTTTGCCTTGCCATACAGCGATCGGCACTCGTCGAATGCGCTGATACTAGAAATGGAAACGATGTTTTCAATTTTTGCCGCTCGCGCCGCCCGCAGCAGTTTTTCCGAACCCGCCACGTTCACGCGGTGGATGTCCGCCCACGAGAGCTGCTGGAAGTCGTAGGCGCAATGCACCATGGCCTTGGCTCCAGCCAGGGTTTCGGGCGACACGCCTGTCCCCAGTTGAAATTTAACCGCGCTGCTGCCGGGCTTGGGATCGCGCGTCAGTTCAACGACGCGCCAACCGCGTTGCTCCAGGGCGGCTTTGACGCGGCGGCCAAGGTAGCCGCTGGCGCCGGTGACGAGACAGGTTTGGTTCTTTTGCATTTGATGGGATCAATCCAGTCCGGCGGTGAGCGCGCCGATGCGGTGCGCGTTGGCCATGACGGAAAAAGTAATTGTCGTCGCCGGCACGTCCGGCAGCACCGACGCGTCCACGAGATGCAGACGTGACCAGCCGTGGGGCCGGCCCAGCGTGTCGGTTTCGAGCGGGCCGGGCCGCGCGCGCATCGGAAACGTGCCGCCGCTGTGGAAGCCGCGGCCGGCGTCGGCGATTTGCAACATCGGCGGCAAGGGCAGCGCGCCGAAGTGGGCCGAGTGCCGCAGGAGTTTGCGGACGACGCGATGGATCGTCGGCCGGGTTTCCGGATTGGGCTCGGCCTTCAGGTGCATCCGGTCGGGTGCGCCATGCTTCAAGGTCAGCGCGATCCGCGACGAGTGATCCGAATGCAGGTAGCCCTGCACGATGAGCAACCGGCGTTCGAGGCCGCGCGCGAGCAATTCCAGCGGCCGCGCGAGCGGACCGAAAGTTTTTCGCACCGCCTGGCCGATCAGATCGTTGTAGGAATAGACCTGCAAGTGAACCGAGTGCGGGCTGATCCTTTTGTCGAAAATCTCCAAGAACAACTGGCTCAACGTGTGCAACGCCTCGCCCCGGACATTGCCCGCGCTGCGTCCCAAGGCGAGCGGGATCAGAAAATACTGGCTATCCTTGATCCGCACCGGCTGCTCGTAAAGCTCGCGGGAGCGCAGCAGGATTTGTGCGGTGGGAATCACCCCGGCGGCGAGATAGGCGCGACTGGCTTTGGCGGTAAACGGTGCGCGGCTGGCGCGGTCCACTCCTTCGATGGAAATCCCAGCAACCGTCTCGCGCAGCCGGGTCACGACCACGCCGGACTGATGCCGAAAATTCGGGTGCGACCGCAATTCGCGGAGTGTGTCCTCGGAATTGTAAATGTAGCCGTAGGGACAGCCGTACATGCACACGCCGCAATAGACGCAACCGGGTGACTGCGCGGAGGCGACGCGGACGCCGACACGGGCCTGGCCAAACACAAATCCGGCGGCTTGCAGTGGCGCGCGGTTTTTTTCTAGGTTGCCGAGAAAGATTTTTGCCTGCCGGCTCAAGTTGAGCGCGGTCGGTTGCTCCAGATGCGTCGGGAAAAGTTTTTCCAGGTCGTCGCGTTTCGCCGAGAGTCCGGTGAACTGTGCGACGGCGGCATAATGTTCCCGCAAATCCGCCAGTCCGACCGGCCAGCTGGCCACGTCCGATTCCGAATAGGGCATCATGGCCGCTCCCCAGACGGAACTGAACCCGCCGCTCGCGAGCGTCGGCCGGAGCGCGACGTTTTCATAATCCGCCGGCAGGTGCTGGTCACATTCGCGGTAGGGATAGTCCGATCCGAACGCGAGCTTGAGCGGGATGCCTTTCGTGTTGGACTCCATGCCTTCCTTGAGCCGTCGGAGTTGTTCCGCGCTCCAGGACGATGGCGGCACCGCGCGCATTTGCGCCACCAGGTCGGCGCGGGGTTTTTCCAGGGAAACACCGGCGTCCAGCAGCACGACTTTGGCGCCGCGTTGCAGCAGCGCGTGCGCGCAGGCCACGCCGGACGGGCCGGAACCAATCACGTAATGCGGCGCGCTGGCGGACGGCAGGCGGTCCGTTTCAAGGTGGGCAGTCATGGCTGGGGGTTTCCGGCGGCGGCGCTCAATTTCTGGTCGCAGATTTTCAGATACGATTCCGCTATGATGTTTTCATTCCAGTCGAGATGTACCGAACGCTCGAACCAGACTTTGGCGGCGGCATAATCTTTCGCCTGCACATGATGCCAGCCGACGTACGCTGAGGTGAAAAACCCATTCGGATCGAGTGCCACCGCGCGATCATAAAACGGCGCGGCTTTTTCAGGCTGGCGCATCCAGTCTAGGCACATGCCGGTGCGCAGAAAATTATAACCGTCGTAAGGGTTCAACTCGGCGGCGCGCGTGAATCGTTTTATCGCCAGTTCCGCCAGCTCCGCGTAGTCTTCGCCGCCCTCCCAGCTTTGCAGGCGCAACGCTTCTCCAAGCTCATATACCGTCGCGGCGTTCATCGGCTCAACGGCCAATGCCTTCTCCAGTGCGGTGATACGTTCGGCCGAAACGTCCGGTGCCTGTCGCGCCTGTTCCAGCCAGTAGTGCTCCTGCGTCCGGCGGATGCCCTGACCGCCCAGATAACCGATGCCCGCCAGCAGAAAAACCGTCGCCAGCACTTTCGTCGCGACGCGTGCGGTGAACCAGTAATTATCGGTGGCAAAGCGCGTGCAGCTGCTCAGCAGCGCCAACAAGGTCACCGCCAGGATGGCGTTGGCGGGGATGTGCAAATTGAAATCCACAAGCGAGTGAAACAAGATGGCGAGCAGGCCCAGGGCCGCGCCCAGCACCAGCGCGAATTTGCTGCTGCCTCCGCGTCCGCTCAGATCGCTCTGCGTGCCCCCGACACTTTTCCAGGTCTTGGCCACGCCCGCGCCCAGCAGAGCCCACGCCGCCGCGACGAGCGCGGTGCCGGCCACGCCCCAGTCGGCGAGTGTTTCCACATAATCATTGTGCGCGTGATCCGGCTGGCGCTGCTCGGTCACGGGGCGCCACGCGCGGAAGCGATAATCGTAATGACCCGGGCCGACCCCCCACCAGGGATTCGTGCGCCACATTTGCACGGCCGGCAGCCAGAGCTCGAACCGCACATTGCTGTTAATCCGGTCGTTTTTGGTGATTTCCTTGAACCGCGCCTTGAAAAAATGCGAGCGCGGGAGAAAAACCAGTCCGCCGCCGATCAACACGACGAGGATCACCAGCGACGGCAGGCGGTAGGTGCGGTGGAAGAGCAGCACACTGAAAAGCGCGACCAGCGTCAGCCCTGTCGCAATCCAGCCGCCGCGCGACACCGTCACCACGATGCCGCACAGGATCACCAGCGCCGCATAACCGACGAAGACTTTCAGCGTCGGCTTGGCGCGGCTTACCAGCACCCATGCAAGGGCCAGCGGCAGGATCATTTCGAGGAAACCCGCGCAGTTGTTCGGCGAGATGAACGTGCCGGAGCCGCGATGCTCGTAAGGTGAGATGAAATGCCAAACCTTGTTTGAGCCGGTGAAGAATTGGAAAATCGCGTAGCCGGCCACGAGCATCGCGAGAAACACGAGCGTCAGCACGATGATCTGCATGGACTCCTGCCGGTGCAGGTTGTTCAGCACTGCAAAAAACAAGCCGGCATAAACGAGCACGCGGATCATTTCCTGCCGCGCCACGTATTCAATGTCCGCCGTCAAATAGCGTCCGATGGCGTAGGCAGTGAACGCGACCACCGCCCAGCACACCGACGGCCAGAGCAGCTTGGGCCCAGGCGTCAGCCACAGCCGAGCACCCCACAACAGCAGCACGCCCAGCGTGAGCCCTTGGATGACCAGGAAATCCGGCGGACGCACGGCGCCGGTGGCCAGCGGCCCGAACACCAGAATGGCGAGCATCAGCCCGAGAATTCCCCGCTCACACCAATTGTCGGCTATTTCACGATTCATCCGGGCGGGAACGTAAAACAAACCGTCCGACGGGTCACGCGATTTAGCAGAGCGAGTATCAGTGCCGCGTCGGTTCCAGCGCCGGCGAAGGATTGGTGCGGCGCTGGTCGGGTGCGCGCGGGTGACACGACTTAATCAGTTGTTGCGAGTTTGCCTGGCTGGGGAATTGGCCCAGTCGGTTGGGGTGAGCTGCCAGATTTCCTTAATCCCCGTTCCCCCAATTCCGTGCGCACATTCCCAAGACTGCCGGCGATGCCACGGAAGCAGGGCCGTCGATAAAGGATGGTCCGCAGGAATTCTTTAACTGCCATTGACTCGTGCCACAAAAATGCGAAGCCGTAGGCGACGAAGCGGATTAAGGCGGACTAACGGTATCAGGCGCGCAGGATCAGCGACGGCGACGGGCTTTTTCCTGTTCGATCCGCGCCGTGCGGAGATGGCCGTAGCCCACCAGCTTGCGCCTTTGTTCATCCCAGAGGCGGAAGGTGAAGGACTTGAAGCTCGCCAGCAGGGTGATGGGTTTGACCGTTTGAAACAGCGGCTCGGCGTCGTGGCATTTTTCCAGGTGGTAGTTTGGAATGCGCGGACTCAGGTGATGGATGTGGTGGAAGCCGATGTTGCCGGAGAACCACTGGAGAATCTTGGGGAGCTTGTAAAACGAACTGCCCTTCAACGCGGCCTCGGCATAATCCCAATCCTCGCTGCGCTCCCAATAGACGCCTTCAAATTGATGTTGCACGTAAAACAACCACACGCCCGCCGAGCCGGCCACCACCAGGATCGTGAGTTGAATGATGAGGTAGGCCTGCCAGCCGAAGACCCAGGCCAGCCCGCCGCAGATGAGCAGCAGCGCCAGGTTGGTGAAATAAACCGAGAGCCGTTCCCGCAGCGGCGCGCGGCGCTTGGGAATGCGGTGGAGCACCAGGAATAACAGCACCGGGGCGATCACAAACAGCACGATTGGATTGCGCGACAGGCGGTAGGAGAATTTTTTCCAGCGCGACGAGTCCAGATATTCCTGCACGGTCATGGTCCACACGTCGCCTGTGCCGCGCCGGTCCAGGTCGCCGGAACTGGAGTGGTGGATCGCATGTTCCCAACGCCAATGGTAGTACGGCGTGAAAGTCAGCACCCCGGTGATGCAGCCCCAAATATCATTGGCCCGCCGGGATTTGAAATAGGAGCTGTGGCCGCAGTCGTGGAATATGATGAACATGCGCACGACAAACCCGCCCGCCAGCATCGCCAGCGGAATAACCAGCCACCAGGAAACTGACTTGAGGAAAAACATGGCGACCCAGAGCCCGGCGTACGGCACCAATGTATTGAGGATCTGCCAAGTGGCCCGCGGTACGGAGGATTGCTGGTAGCGGGCGACGATTTCCTTCCAGGCGGAATTATCGCTTTGAGCGGAGACTTTGGCGCTGCTTGGTTCGTTCGACATAACAATTAAGGCTGAATTTGTTCAAAGCACCCAGTTTTGGCGAACCAATTTCCGGATGGTCAGGAGAGCAGGTTACGCCACATTGCGGGCAGCGACAACTCTCAAAGAACAAAAACTTTCACCGCTTTTTGCGTAACATCCGCCGTGATTTGCTTCTGAGGTTGGTATATGAGTGACGCAAGTGACCCCAGCGACCGACCAGGCCCGATGTTCGCACTGCGGCACGCCGCTCCCCACCGGCGCGCTCGCGGGTCTTTGCCCCGCCTGCCTGCTTCAAATGGGTGCGACTGCGGACACCGTGACGGATGGGAAACAACGGCCGTTCAATCCGCCAGGCGTGGCTGAACTCGCCCCGCTGTTTCCGCAACTGGAAATCCTGGAGCTCATCGGCAAAGGCGGCATGGGGGCGGTCTATAAGGCCCGGCAGCGGGAACTGGACCGCATCGTCGCGTTGAAAATTCTTCCGCCCGGCATCGGGGAGGACGCTGCTTTCGCCGCACGTTTCACTCGCGAAGCCCGGGCGCTCGCGAAGTTGAATCATCCGGGCATCGTGACGCTGTATGAGTTTGGTGTAGTGGCGGGCATCCTGCCTGCCTTAGAGCCGGGCTTCCAGCCCGGTGGCAAAAGCGTGGGCGGCAGTGAGTGCGTGGAAAGTTCGGAAGTCGTGGTTGGTTCGATCCCCAGTCCGGGCGGCAAGATGCCGCCCTCTACGGCAGGCAGGATGCCCGCCGCTACACCGCTTTACTTCTTCCTCATGGAATTCGTGGACGGCGTGAACCTGCGGCAGCTTCTGCACGCCGGCCGCATCTCCGCGCGCGAGGCGCTGACCATCGTGCCGCAGATCTGCGACGCGCTGCAATTCGCCCACGACCAGGGGATCGTCCATCGCGACATCAAGCCGGAGAACATTTTGCTCGACCGCCGGGGCCGCGTGAAGGTGGCGGATTTTGGGCTGGCGAAGATTGTCGGAAATGATGGTAGGGCTGACCGGCCGGTCAGCCGGGAAGATGGGGCGGCGCAGCAGCACCGCCCTCCCAGTGATTTGACCGACGCGGGCAAGGTTATGGGTACGCCCCAATACATGTCACCGGAGCAGAAGGAAAATCCCGGCGAGGTGGATCATCGCGCGGACATCTACGCGCTGGGCGTGGTGTTTTACCAGATGCTCACCGGCGAACTGCCCGGCAAACAACTCCAGCCGCCATCCACCAAAGTTCACATTGACGTGCGCCTCGACGAAATTGTTTTGCGCGCGTTGGAGAAAAATCCAGAACTCCGCTACCAGCAAGTCAGCGAAGTGAAGACGTGCGTGGAGACCATTGCAGCGACTCCCGATCTGCTTGGCAGCCGATGCGAGGAGGCTCAAATGCAAAACCAGAGCCCCGGCGTGACCCTCATCCAGCAGGCGGGGGCGAAGATGGATTCGAAATCCGCGCGAAACCTTAAGATCGTCGCCGGGCTGTTCATCTTCGTCGGGTTGTGGAGTTTGGTAGAAGCACTTCTGGCACGCCTCAGTGATGCCAATCACAACCTCCGCACCGTGCCGGGTGCGTTTGGTCTGCCCATCGGTATCGGTTTAGTGCGTTATCGTGAGGTTTGTCGGCGTGCGGGATGGTGGTTCGTGTGGATCAATGGCGTATTCGCAATCGTCATGCTCGGCTGGATTTTTGGCAAGGCCTTCGGCGCGTTTGCCAGCCTCGATGTGGTTGCCAAAATCCTCGGTCAGCCGATTGATAGCGGCTTGGGAGCCATGTTGACCTTCCTGTTGTTTTGCACTCAGGTTGTATTGCTGCCTTGGATGATGCTGGTCTTGCTGAATGAGCAGACGAAAGCGGCCTGTTGTCAACCGAAGCCGAGACCGAGACCCTGGCTCGAATGGTGCACGCTCGCCCTGATGCTGCTGATCATGGCGGGCACGGTGCGGTTGCCGTGGGCGAACCACTGGAAGACCGGCGTTTATTTCACCAACCTCAAACCGGGGGAGTCGTCCAAACGGGGTGAAAAGACCTTCGGTCCGGTGGTGGAGCGGGTGATTGAACGGTGTGTCCCGCCCGACTTCAACTGGTTTGACCTCGATAAAGGTGTGGCCATTTCATCCTCAAGCCTTTCCGAGAATGTCGCGGATTCTGTATTTGAAGACTGGCTACGCAAGACCGGTGCGGATGTTGCCGCCAGTTGAGGTGGTCCCCCTGATCTGTTTGCGCGTGGCAGTGACTTCGTTGCTTTGCCGGTGCAAGAATCTTTCTGGGATGAGGCCAGCGCAGGGAAAGTTGGGCAACTGGTGGCCGATGCACGTCCCTCAAAAGAAATCAGCGTGATGACCTCGGGCGGAGAATTTCCAGCGACATTCATTTTCAAAACCCGGGAGGGAGGCATGGGGATTCTGCAAATCACCGGCCTTTCCGAGAACCCGCGTGGCGTGAAGCTGCGCTACAAGCTGGTGCAAAATGTAAAAAACAAAACACCCGCCAGTCCAAATTCCGCCTTCGAACCGGCTGACGTGCGTGAGGCGCACGCGAAGCTGGCGGCGGCGCGGGTGAAATATGCTGAACAAAACCCGGCATTTCAAAGAGCGCTCGCCCGCGTGAACGAACTCGAACGCTTGACGAAAGTTGAACCAGGCTTGCCCGCCAATCTGCGGGAAGCCAAGGCCCGCCTGGCAGAACTGCGTGTGGATTACGCCGAGCAACATCCGCGTATCCAGGAAGCCATTGCCAAAGTAAAAGCCTTGGAACAAAAATGATATTTAACCGGGTGTGCATGGATAAACACAGGGGCGTCTTGGACTGCGGCGGGAAGCACAGCGCCACGCCGCTTTTGCAAGCACGAAACGAATTGGAATTAGCATCAGCCGCGTCCCTCCGAAAGCAGTGTCGCCGCTGCGCTCTACCACCGCAGTCCATGACGCTTCAATTTTATTCGCGCCAATCCATGGAATTCATGTCGAGGTTTTTTATCCGTGTCCATCGTTGTCCATCCGTGGTTAAACTATTTTTGCCATGAGTTCTGACTGTGCTTCTTCCGCCTCGCCGGGCGACATCTTCGCCACGACGCATTGGACGGTCGTGCTCGCAGCGGGCAAACGTCACACGCCGCAGTCGGATCACGCGCTGGAGGAGCTTTGCCGCACATACTGGTTTCCGCTTTACGCTTACGTGAGGCGGCGCGGGCACGTGAAGGCGGACGCGGAGGATTTGGTGCAGGCCTTCTTCGCGCGGTTCCTGGCCAAGAATTATCTGGAAGGCTTGAGCGCCGAGCGCGGACGGTTTCGCGCGTTCCTGCTGGCGTCGTTGAAACATTTTCTCGCGAACGATTGGGACAAGTTGCAGCGCCAGAAACGCGGCGGCGGCGCGGAGCATCTCTCGCTCAACTGGCAGACAGCGGACACGCAGTTTCAAGTCGCCGCCACATCCGAGCCGAGTCCTGATCGGGCGTTCGACCGCGAGTGGGCGCTGGCGTTGCTGGCCAAGGTGATCGTCCGATTGCAGACCGAGTGCGCGGCGGACGGCAAGGGGAAGCTGTTCGAGCAGTTGAAAATTTTTCTCGCGGCGGGCAAGGGCGAGTCGGCGCATGCCGAAGTCGCCAAGTCACTGGACATGGAGGAAGGCGCGGTGCGCGTGGCGGTGCATCGGTTGCGGAAGCGCTATCGGGTGCTGCTGCGGGAGGAGATCGCCCAGACTTTGAGCGATCCGGCGCAGGTGGAGGCGGAAATGCAGGCCTTGTTCGGCGCGTTTGCGAACTAAAGATTTTGGTTCATCATTCGTTACAAATCCAAATGAAATCAAATCACAAATCGTTCATCTGGGGTGCAGCCGTCGGCGCGGTCGGCATGTTTTTTTTCTGTGCCACGCTGTTGCTGGTCGTTGCGTGGAAAATGAATCAGCGCAACCAAGCCGCCGCACTTGCGCCTGCGCCGCAGTTTTGTCCCGTGGCCGGCGACACCAACGTGACGAAGTTGCTCTCGCCCATCCGGCAGAAGCACAACGTCCCGGCGATGGCGGCGGCGTTGGTGACGAGCAAGGGCATCCAATTTGTCGGCGTGGTCGGCGTCCGCAAACGCGGTACGGAAACTCCCATCACGCTGGATGATCTCTGGCATCTCGGCTCGGATGGGAAGGCGATGACGAGCACGTTGGTCGCGCGGTTGGTGGAGCAGGGGAGGTTGAAGTGGGATATGACGTTGGCGGAAATATTTCCCGAACTCGTCCCGCAGATGCATCCGGATTTTCAAAAGACCACGCTGCTGCAACTGCTCTCGCATCGCGCCGGGCTACCGCCGAATCTCACACTGGGTAATTACCTCGGCGATGACGCGGTGCCGTTGCGCCTGCGGGCCGCGCGCGAGGAGTTGGCAAAGAAACCGACGCACCCACCGGGCAGCCATTACGAATACTCAAATCTCGGCTACATCATTGCCGGGGCGGTGGTGGAAAGAATCACCGGCCAATCGTGGGAGCGCGCGATCCGACGCGAAGTGTTCGCGCCTTTGCAAATGACCACCGCCGGTTTCGGTGGCACCGGCACGCCAGGGCAGATTGACCAACCATGGCCGCATACTGCGGACGGCCAGCCGACTTCGGAGAATGGTCCGGCTCAGGACAATCCGCCCGTCATGGGCCCGGCGGGGCGTATTCACTGCTCGATCCAGGATTGGGCGAAGTTTATCCAAGACCAATTGCGCGGGGATCTCGGGGAGCCGGCGCTGCTCAAGCCCGCGACGTATCAGACGCTGCACACGCCGCCGTGCGGTGGTGAATACGCGCTGGGCTGGATCACGGCCAAGCGAAGTTGGGGCGGCGGAAAGGTTTTGAACCACGGGGGCGACAACACGATGAATTGCGCCAATGTCTGGATCGCCCCGCAGAGGGACTTCGCCATCCTGGTCTGCGTGAATCAAAGCGGTGACATGGCATTTCAGGCCACGGACGAGGCCGTGGGCGCGTTGATCAAACTGCACGAGGAGAAATCTTCCGCGAAGTGAATCGTGCCCGTCGGCCGACGTTTTGGTTTAAGTGATTGCGGCAAACCGCCGTTTTGTTAGCGTAGGGCAGTTACTTAAATCATGCCGACGTTGACCATCCAGCTACCGGGCCTGCCGCCGGTGGATCACATTCTCCGGGACGAGATGATGACCATCGGGCGCATGAAGGGGAATACCATCGCCCTGGACGACGCTTCGGTTTCGGTTTCGCACGCGAAGATCACGCGCAAGGGGGCCGAGTTTTATGTCAAGGATCTGAACTCCACCAACGGCACGATGCTCAACGGGCAGTCCATCAACGAGGCGCGACTCAAGGATGGCGATCAGCTGAAATTTGGCGAGGTCATCGCCCTTTACCATTCCGAGCCAGACTTTATCTCGGCGACGCCGGGGCAGAATACCGCACCGGCACCGGCACCGGCCGTCGCACCGGCCGTCGCACCGGCCGTCGCACCGTCGCTGCCGCCTGCGGCTCCCTCCAGCGCCCCGCAACCCGTCATCGCTTCCACCACTTTTGTCTCCAAGCGATTGGTGACCCAAGCGTCACAGGTGGCGCAGGCGGCGTCTACACCCCGAACGTCGGGGCTGGCCACCCAATCTGCCCGCAGTCGGAAAAAGCAACCAGCGTGGCTGGTTCCGGTTATCGGTGGGGCGGTCGGTTTGGTGGCCCTGGCTGTCATCCTGATGAAAGTGTTCACGGGAGGTGAGCCACCACCCAAGCCGGCACCCAATCCCGCCCCGGCTGCGGTTCCAGCTGTTGCCAGAAACACCGCGCCGAACAATCAGCCCGGCAATGTTGCGACCCGACCCGGCTCCGCCTTGCCCAAGAAACCAGGCCCCGCTTCAGCCCCCGACAAAAGTCTGGCCGGGCTCAAGAAGGGATTGAAGGCTGCCGATCCGGCGGAGCGTCGTCAGGCGGCGGCGGCCCTGCATGGACTGGGTGCCGCAGCCAAGGATGCCTTGCCGGAGTTGCGGGCCGCCCTGAGCGATACGGATCCAGACGTCCGCATGTGGTCGGCGCTGGCGCTCATCAACAACAAAACCTACGACAAGGCCACCATCCCGATCTTGATCCAGGTCTTGCAGAACGACAATTCCATGCTCCGCCAGGTTTCCTGCCTGTCCCTGGCGTTGATTCCTTACGAGGACGCCGAGAAGGAAAAGGTGGTCGCCGCGCTTTCGGACACCGCGGGCAAGGACGAAGACGAGGAGGTCAGAAAGGCGGCGGTTTCGGCGTTGAAAATCATTGCCCCGGATGCGGTGGCGGCGGGCAAGTAGGATTCAAGCGATCTGCTGTCGCAGTCGTTGGATGTTCATCTCGATCTGGCGCACGTAGTGGTTGGGACCGTCCGGATAGGGCTGATTCAAAAAATGATGCACGCCGCCGAAGTCGCGTTCGAGCTTGGGCTGGACGTATTTTTCCCAGAACCCCGCCGTCTTCCGGCTGAGATCTTCCGCGCTGGAATACATCGCCACAAAGGACTTGTTGTCGTGCGAAAAACGCGCCGCTTCGGCAAACTCCTGATACAACGCTGGCAGTTTTTCCACGTAATCCTCGGCCGCCATCTGCCCGAGCAGATCCGCGGTGCCCAGCGCGTGACCGACGATTCTTTCCATCTCGTTCTGAAACGGGATCGTGCCCAGCACCGAATCGACGCCGGTGCAGCTGATCATGTGCTGAACCGCCAGGATGTCGACCGGTGAAAAACCTTTGGCGCGCAGGAATCCGGCGGCAAATTCCGTGCTGCGAGAGACGTGCGTGATGGTGTATTTCGCCCCCGTGCCGACCGTGTCCTCCCGCTTTTTCAAATAGCCGGTGTCATGTAACAGAATGGCGAGCAGGCCGAGCTGGAAATAATGTTCGGAAACCGCCGGCCGCGCGCCGGCCTGATTGCGGCCGCGCAGCAGGCGAGCCATGCAGAGGGCCCCTTGCAGCGTGTGTTCGAAGTCATGATACGGCGCGTCAATGGCTTGGTAATCCGGATGCCGGCCGCTGAAACAGTCTCCCGCCCAGCCAAACACGCGCGGTACAAACAACGCCTCGCAGCCCGGAAAACAGGCGCGGTAAGCCGACTGCACTTCCGCCTCGACGGCCGCCGGGTCTTTTGTGACTACTGGCACATGCATGCGCGGCAAATATAAGGCAGGGGGTGCGGGCTTGCACGCAATTTTACTCCGCTCACCTTGACGCGGCGATCACCAGTGGGGGCGCGTAACTTTTGACTTCTGCTCGTTCGCTTCTTCGAGCTGGGATGACTTTGAGGACGACGAAGCAAGGGCGTTGACCGGGCGGGTTCACGCGTGTCGAATTTGAACCCGCCCGGAAATTGGGCGGACTTATTCCACCAAAGTCATGCTGTGGCTGCCGCGAGCCGCAATGGCCGTCACGTCGTGGAGCGCGGCCGGTGCGTGGAGCTGGCCGGCATTGTTGAATCCCCAGGTGACGACGGTGCCGTCGCGTTTCAGGGCAATGCTGTGATAGTCTCCGGTCGCGATGGCGACGACGTTGTTCAACCCGGCTGGAACTGTAAAGTGCGCCAGACCGTACGTGCCCCACGATACGACCGTGCCGTCACTCTTCAACGCCAGGCTGTGAAAGCCGCATGCGGCAATGGCCACCACGTTCTTCAATCCCGCCGGCACTTCGGTCTGACCCCATCGGTCATTACCCCACGCCACCACGCGGCCGTTCTCCTTGAGCGCGAGGCTGTGATGCGAGCCGGCCGCGATCGCCACCACCTGATTTAATTCACGCGGCACATCGCATTGCCCATCGACGCCTTCACCCCAGGCGACGACGGTCCCGTCGCGCTTCAACGCCAGACTGTGGACAGCCCCTGCGGTGATGGCCGCCACGTGGTTCAAGCCGGCCGGAACTCGGGTCTGCCCCAAATCTCCGTAGCTGCCGGCGCTGGGGCCCCAGGCGACGACGGTGCCGTCGCGCAACAGTGCCAGGTTGTGAACATTGCCGGCGGCGACGGCCGCAGCCTTCCGGAGATTTACGAACGAGGGGACGTTAATCTGGCCGAAGCGGTTGTCGCCCCACGCGGTGACCGTGCCGTCATTTTTAAGGCTGAGGCTGTGGAAGGAGCCGGCGGCGATCTGGGTCACGCAGGCGTTTTTTTGACGGGCGGCGACGGGGGAGACGCTGTAATTCAAATCACCCCAGGCGATAATCTTGTCCGTCGCATGGGCGGTGTGCGAGATGACGCAATGAGCGCTGATGAGCAAAACGCCGAGCATGCGGTTATGAGTGAGGTTCCCGACAATTGATTGTCCGTGATTGGTCATAGATAGAAACGTATTAACTACGTGTCTATCTTCGACAATAAGGCTGACATAAACAATCGGGCTTGGCACTGAAAATCATCCCGGGGATTGCCCGGGATTACTGCCGGGAAAAGCCCGGACGATCCTGCGCCCGTGAAATTTTCATTCGCGGTTTTCGATCCGCTGGATATCCTCCGCGCCATGAAAACCTGTGTTTATGCCCTCGCCCTTTGCGGCTATCTCACCCTGACTCACGCTCAACCCACCAACACTTTTCCGCTCTGGCCAGGGGCCGCTCCCGGTGCGCTCGGTTCGGCCCCCAAAGACACACCCACGCTCACACCATTCTTTCCCAGCCCGGAAAAAGCGAGTGGTGCCGCTATCATCGTCTGCCCTGGCGGCGGCTATGCCCACCTCGCCCCGCATGAGGGCGAGGGCTACGCGCGCTGGCTCGCCGAAAACGGCATCGCCGCCTTCGTCCTGAAATACCGGCTCGGCTCCGACCATTACCGGCATCCGGCGATGTTGCAGGATGCGGCCCGCGCCGTCCGACTCGTGCGTGCGAATACGGCCGATTGGCGGCTGGATCCCAGGCGCATCGGCATCATCGGCTCGTCTGCCGGCGGACATCTTGCGGCCACGCTGCTGACGCACTTCGACGCCGGGGACTCGAATGCGGTGGATGTGGTCGAGCGGCAGAGTTCACGGCCGGACATCGGGATTCTGTGCTACGCGGTCATCACGATGGGCGGCTTCACGCATCAAGGTTCCAAGAACAATCTGCTTGGCCCGGACCCCGTTCCGGAACTGGTGCGGGCACTTTCCAGCGAACTCCACGTCACGAAGGACACGCCGCCGTGTTTCCTCTGGCACACCTTCGAGGACAAGGCCGTGCCGGTGGAGAACACGCTGCAGTTCGCCGATGCCTTGCGCAAAGCCAGTGTGCCTTTTGATCTGCACATCTACCAGAAGGGTGGCCACGGCATGGGCCTCGGCAGCAAAGAATACGATCCGAACAGATTTCATCCTTGGGCGCACGACTGCATTTACTGGCTCAAGGCGAAGGGCTTTGTGAAGTGATTTCAATGCCGCCATCCGTTCGGAATACCTCGAGCAACGATTAAGGACTGCCACCGCCTGGTAGAACTCGTCGCGCTGCGACGAGTAGCGCCGCGTTCAGCGGCGCAACGGCTATGGCGGCAGTCTTGGATCTTGGTCACTCCGTGTCGCCTGCACCGCGCAGGCGAGGTGGTCGCAGCGCGACCACCGCTACCGGCTCGCCTTCCGCAGCCGGAACTCTGTCAGGCCGAGCTCCAACAGAAAGTTGGGCCAAAATAATATTTGCCTGCCCCGCGCTTTGCGCCAATCCTCAGGCAACTTGAAAAAGGATTAACCATGAAACTATTGATCATCATTGTCGTTGTCATCGTCGTGCCGCTCTTCTTCGTGCTGACGTTTGTCATCAGCGCCTACAACCGGCTGGTCGCCCTGCGCAACCGCTACAAAAACTCCTACGCGCAGATTGACGTGCAGCTCAAGCGCCGCTACGACCTGATCCCCAATCTCGTTGAGACGGCCAAGGGCTACATCAAGCACGAAGGCGAAACGCTCGAAGCCGTCATCAAGGCGCGCAACACCGCCTTCACCGCGTCGCAGACCGCCGCCGCGAATCCCGGCGACGCCTCGGCTGTGAAAAATCTGGTGAGCGCCGAGAGCGGACTGAGCGGCGCGATGAGCCGTTTGATGGTGGTGTCCGAGGCATATCCCGACTTGAAGGCAAACCAGAACATGATGCAGCTCACCGAGGAGCTGACCTCCACGGAAAACAAAATTTCCTTCGCGCGCCAGGCCTACAACGATTCCGTCATGGCCTACAACACGCAGCGCGAAATGTTCCCGACGAACCTCATCGCGAACACGTTCAACTTCGCGTCCGCCGAACTCTTCGTCGTGGACAAGCCCGAGCAGAAGGAAGCGCCGAAGGTTTCGTTTACGTAATTAAGTTTCGAATCTGGAGTGTAACATGACGCGCTGTCGCAAATGATCTTCGGTTAGGTGGCGCATCACTTTTGGTATGCAATACGCGATTCCTATTTTTTCCTGGATGATTTGTGTTCTAGTTAGTTTCTGGTTCATGCTTGGGTGGTCCTTTTCTGGCGTGGATAGAGGCAGCGCTTACATGAATGCCTCCGAATATTTGTGGGTAGCTTTGCCTGCAATGATTCTTGGAACCTGTCTGTTGGCCCGTCCGAGTAAGCCACTCAGATGGCTGTCGTCCGGAGTCAGCGCGCTTCCATGGGCCATCTTTCCTTGGTTAGCACTTGGCACATTTGTCCCGCATGGTGAGAGCAGTGAATGGCTCACGCTTGCCAAAGTCGTCGGATTCTTCTTCGCGATATGTGTTGGAGTTGCTGGGGCGCTGCGGGTGGTTTATTTGCGCCGAGGCAGTCACCAAACTGCTTCGCCAAAATCAGAATGATTGTATTTGATTGAAATGGACTTCTTCGAGCGACAGGACAAATCACGGCGCAACCCCAAACGATTGGTGGCTTATTTCGTCGCGGGCGTCGCGCTGCTGATCCTCACGAACCTTCAGACGGAAAGCTGGAAGCGCCAATGGTTTTGCAATCCCAAGGGGATTGTGTCCTCCAGCCCAGGGTTGCGAGGCGCGAGCTACCCTGGGCTGGAGGACACAATCCCCTTGGGATTGCAAAACCATTGGCGCTTCCAGCTTTCCGTCTGAAGGTTCGTGAGGATCAGCAGCGCGACGCCCGCGACGAAATAAGCC
>JANPGB010000392.1:0-5360 GCA_031423695.1 Verrucomicrobiota bacterium | reverse complement strand
GGCAGCTTCGTCCACACGCGGATCAAATGTCCGAGGATGGTTGTGTCATGCCAAAGCAGAAGCATTTTAGAACAGCCCATGCGGAAGGAACTTCCGACGGCCAGAATGACTGCGCCCAACGAGACTGTTCCGCTTGCAATCACGACCGGCAGCGTGCCGACTTGAAATCATCATGGCCAGTTGATTCTCGCAAATGTGGAGGCCGCTGAAAAAACGTGGACGCGATTTGTTCCCCTGAACCGGAACGGAGCGCCGAGCACTGTCTCGGCCAGTCGGGATGCAGTTCCAGCCACGAGCCGAGACGGTGCTCGGCGCTCCGGTTCAGGGGTGGCTTCCACGGCTTGTCGGCCGCGCCTCGGAACCATGAACCCCGGCACCGTGGCGCAGACAAGAATGTCCGCGCTGCGCGATGGTTCATGGAAAGCGCCGTGGTGAGGTGAGGTAAAGTTCAACCACGATACACACGAAAGGCAGGGCGCGTCACTCCGTGCCCTCCGTTCTCCCCGTGTCGCAACTGTGACGCACACGGACTGACGCGCCCTGCCAAATCAGCAAACCAGCGGCAACTTGGCTGCCGTGCTTACTTCGCCGCCTTGCGCCGGGTCTTCCGAGCGCCGCCGCATTGAACGGCCTGCACCACCGCGATCAGGCAGATGGTGAACAGCGGCAGACAGCTCACGTAGGTGGACGCCAGGAGAAGCCGGCGGCGGTTGATGGATTCGCGCGTCCAGATGTTCTCGGTCACGCCGGTAAAATCGGAAATCAACTCGTCGAGGGAAACCTTTGGATTCGCCGTGGTGTAGGCCAGCCCTTGCGGCGTGTACACCGAGCCGGCCACGACTTTGTCGCCCTCGTAAATGCCGGTCCACGCGAGCGTAAGTTGCTGGTAGCGGAAGAAGGCCGCGACGGCAAGGATCAGAAAGAGCAGCGCCACCCCGCACCACTTGAGCGCGTGCCGCGGCTGGTTCCACCGCCGCGCGGCGAAGAACACCAGCCCGAGCACGACGCCCACGATGAACTGGCCGAGCCGCAGCCAGATTTTTTCGTCGCCGGCCGAAACCCCGACTGGCGGCGGCAGCAGAAACCCGCCGAGAATTCCACCCAGCCACAGCGCCCCCTGTGCGAGCACAAGCCAGCTCTTGCGGGATTGTTGCAGCCACTTTTTTAGGTCAGCGCGGGGCATTGTTGAATTTGTGGCAGCGGGTGCCGTGGATTCTTTTCACGGTTCAGCGGGAACCGGGATGTCCACTTCAATCTTGGTTTCGCCGCGTCCGCCGATGCGCAGGGTGATCGGGTCGCTGGTGAAGGTTTTTTTGCGCACCCACATGGCGTAGCCGCCGGGACAGAGGATTTTTTCATCGGTTGGACTGCTCTGACGCGGGAAACGATCATGCGCGCTCTTCACGTCGAACATGCCCTTGGACACAAAATAAACTTCGTAACCGCCAATTTCCTGGTCGCCCGCCTTGGTGTGGACCTTGACGCGGATCTGCTTGCCGAGCCCGTCGCTGGAGTGGCGGCAGTTATCGGCTTTGATCTGCAGGTCGAGCGCCGCATCGCTCACGAGGCCGAAAGCCCGCAGAGGATCCTTTTCTTTTTTCGCATTAGTGAGCAGCCAGATGTCGTTTCGTAAAGCTTTGAGGTAATCGTCGCTGGACGAGTAGTTCCGGGACTGATCGTGGTGCTTGAACCAATCGTCCCATTTGGCATCGAGGAACTGCGCGTTGGTCTGGATCTGCCGCAGTAACGACGCGGCTTCCGCATTCGTCGCACCGAGGGTTTTCAGGAGGTCCTCGGTGCTCATTTTGAAGCGTCTCCAGACCGCCCAATATTCCGACTGCGGGGTGCTCTTGAGCGGATCGTCATAGGCGCCATACGGCTTGCGTCCGCCGCCGCCGGGGCCAGGCGGTCCGGCCGCAGGCAAGGCTAGGATGCCCGCCAGCAGCAGCATGACAACGATGAGTGATCGTTTCATAAAACCATCATTCGCCGGGGACCTTGACTGCATTCGGGAAAAAAGTCGGCTCGCATACGGGCACGGTATTCTTCAACCAGCGCGCGTCAAGCGTCAATGTTGACGGGGACGGATTGGCTCTGGCGCCGGGGGATTGCCAGTGCGAAACGGCCCGGCAGGCAGGCCGGCGGCGTTAAAGAGATTCGGTTGCGCGCCTTCGTCCCAGGCAAAGCGCACGGCCTTCGGCTCGGCCACACTGGCGGCCCGGACGACGACTTTGTCGCCTTCGATTTTGGCTTCAGCCTCCACAAACTTTCCATCCGCACCCGCAATGGTGAACCACGTTAGCGGCCGGCCGTCCCGGTTTACCAGTCCGCCTTCGGCATGGTCGAAGGTGACGACCGCCCGGCCTTTTGAAAACTTGGCTGACTTGAACATCGGGCCATAGCAGACGCGGCTTTTCTGTCCGTAGGTTTTGGCCAGCGCCAGGTTGGCGAGTCGCTTTCCCACTTCTTTTTTCTGCGTCGGATGGATGTCATTGAGGTTTTCCACGAGGTCGGTGATGACTGCCATGCCCGTGTCAGGAATTCGCAGTGCACGGGTTTGCGCCTCCCAGAATTCCGGCAGCGCGTCGGCCGTCGGCACGCGCGGCGTCCGGGAGTGGAAATAATGGAACGGCGCGATCTGCACATAGTAAAACGGCAGCCGCTTTTGTCCCCACACTTCGCGCCAGCCTTGGATCAAGGCCGCCATTTTGGCGGTGTAGCTGTTACCGTCGGGATGATCCCCCATGCAGTTGGATTCGCCCTGATACCAGAGCGCGCCGCGAATGGCGAAGGCCACCAGCGGTGCAATCATGGCGTTGTAGATCACCATTGGATGGGTATTTGCGGGCTTGTTGGTTCCAGACGCGGTGCTGAATGCGAGTTCCTCGAGGCTGGGTACGGATTTAAAACCAACCGCCGGCGTCCAAGGCTCGATGCGCGTGCCGCCCCACGAGGATTCGATCAGGCCGATGGGGACGTTGAGTTCCTTCTGAATTTCGCGTGCAAAAAAATAGCCGACGGCCGAGAATTTGGTCTCTTCCAAGGAGTTTGAACTGCAAACCTGCCAGTCGCTCTTGATGTCTTTGACGGGCGTGCCGGACATCGCGGGTTTGACCAGGAAGAGTCGGATCTGCGGACAATCCGCCGCCGCGAGTTCCTGCAGATGATCGCGCGTGGGCTTCTGTCCGGACCGCGTGCCGATTGGTTTTTCCATGTTGGACTGGCCGGAGCAAAGCCAGACTTCGCCGACGAGGACGTTGGTCAGGGCAATTTGGTTCGCGCCGGAAATTTTCATTTCCGCCGGTTGCGCGGAGGCTTTAAGCGGGCGCAGCCGGACTGCCCATTTGCCTGCGGGATCGGTGGTCACACTCCGGCGCTGGCCGGCGAACTCCACGCTGATTTTTTCCCCCGGTGCGGCCCAGCCCCAGACCGGCACGGGCTGGCCGCGCTGGAGCACCATGTTGTCGCCGAAGACGTGGGGCAGGGAAACCTCGGCAAGACCCGAGCTTGCCAGTGAGAGCAGGGTTGCAGCGGAAACCAACAGAGCATGTTTAAATTTCATTTTAAAAAATATTCCCCTGCTGTTTGTTCCTCTGCCCATTTCTTTAGTCAGCGGATTAAACGGCAGGGGAATGAGGGTTGTCATTTTGCTGTGACGGGAGTCAGCGTGACGGGACCGAGCAATCCACAATCCGTCAGTGGCCAGTTCGAGGCGTCGAACGGTCGGTAGTTCAGGTTTACGATGTTGATGTCATTGAAAGTTTTCCACTTCACGCCGCGGCGATCCAGGTCGCGGATGCGGTTGGCGGTGACGCTGGTGACCTCGACTTCGAGCAGATTTCCCCGGGGTTTCAGCCCGTCCAGCACAACCTGGAACGGCGGCGTGAACAAGGTGCCCAGATCGCGCCCATTGAGCCGGACCCGGGCGCTTTGACAAACCCGGCCAAGATCCAGCCGCCAGCGGTTTGCCTTCGAGGGCGGCGCGTTGAATGAAAGGGTGTAACGGGCGGTGCCGGCAAATGCCTGAGCGTTCGTGCCGCCGAGTTCGGTCCAGGAGGCGAGGCGGGCTGTTGCGAACGAAGCGGGAATTGCCGGACCGCCGCTCAAGAATTTCACCTGCCACTGGCCGCCGAGCGGAACCGCCGCGCCGGCGGCGTTCCAATATTTCCAGATTGACCCGGGCGCCGGCGCGGCGGTGTAAGCCCGCACGACGAGGGATTGGCCGGGAGCCAGTTGCAGGTGGCAGTGTGTTTTGGAGCCGTTGACGTAGGACGTCGCCACGCCGGAGTCGCCCGTCAGCGGATCAAGAATCTCGACGGATTTAGCTTCCACCGCCAGCGGCAGCCAGCGGTCAACCGCCGTGTCGCCGCGGTTGGCGATAAAGTAATACAGCCCGCCATTGAAGCCGCGGCGAATGCACATCAAGCCGGGTTGATCGAACAGGCTCTCGCGTTGAACGCCGGCAACGGCCAGTTCGGCGGCGACATTGCCAATGAGAACCCGAGCGGCGGTGCTGCTGTCTGCGGCCAGAGCCTTGAGTCGTGCCAGAAGCGGTTTGAAATTCTCCCGCCGCTTTTCCAGATTGCTCCAGCCCGGAACATCGGCAGGCGGCGCGTCCGCGAAAATCACCGTGGCGCCCGCCTCGGCCAGTTCGAGCAGCTTGCGCATCGTCTCCAACGGCAGGTGTTCACACCTCGGCACCAGCACGACGCGATAGTTGCCGCCGGAAAAGTGAATCTTGCCGTCCGCGACCGTGGCCAGACCGAGCTGACGATCGGAGACATAATCGAACTGATAGCCGAGCTTCCACAATGCCTCCGCGGTTTTGCCGATGGGTTGCGCTTCAAACCAATCGCGCGCGTGCACGGTCATGTGTGGGAGCAACGTGTTGCCGGGCTGCTGCCAGAAGTCGTGAATGGGCCAGTAGAGCAGGATGTCGTTGTCGGGCCGACCGGACTGTAGCACGGCCTGGCAGCGCGCGGCGTAGGCGTTGAGTGCGGACACGTCGTGCCACACGGAGTTGCGCGGATTCATCTCATACGACGCGTAAAAATGCCAGCCGGGCCAGCCGGCTTCGTCGGGCGAGTAACAGGTGCCGTGGTAAAACACGTTGTTGATGCCGCTGAGAAAAAGGTCATCGAGCAGGAACTTCATGTCGGCGAGCGTTTCGGTGAAATGCTCCTCCAGCCAGGTGCCGGTTTCACTCGAAGCATAACGATGCCCGGCTACGTGCGCGGCGGACGACGCGAATTTGGAGATCAGCTTGTTGCGGTCGAGATAGAACATTTCCGTTTCGGGAATGTCCGCGGCGGCATAGAGATCCAGCAGGTTGCCAGGCGAGCCGTAAGCCTCGTTGCGCG
>JANPGB010000391.1:0-10472 GCA_031423695.1 Verrucomicrobiota bacterium | reverse complement strand
GTTTGAATGATCTGCTTGCTGTAATCGTAAAGGACCTGGCCTTCGCGGGTGAGGCGAAACTTTTTCTTGCTCCGCTCGATGAGCAAGGACTTGAACTGTCGTTCCAATGAGGAAATCTGCTGGCTCACGGCCGACTGGGTGACGTTGTTGATTTGTGCGGCTTTGGTAAAGCTTTCCGTTTCGGCCAGATCGCAAAACACTTTAAGGCTTTCAATTTGCATACTTCAGAGGCGAGCAATAAAACTTATGATGTTAATGAAGTCAAATGAGAGGAATTATTTTCCCGGATTATTTCCCAAATGACCAAACTTGACTTTACCGTTCGGTAGCATTTGGATTGCCAGATCTTAAGGCAAGCTAATTGTGTTCAGGAAATGCCTGATCTAAGCCGCGGGAACTAATGAATTGATAGACAAATGAGCTTTTCTGCTCTTAAAAGTTGAAACATTCCGGCAGCAGCCTGGCGACCGAAAAGGAACGCACTTTTTCAGGTTTCCTGCTGTCCGCAATCCAGACCATCGCAGCCGGGGCATATTCCGCAAGCAACTGGCGGCAAGCCCCACAGGGGGTTGCCCCGCCCTGCAATGGCGCCACCACCGCAATGGCCGTGAAATCTTTGTGTCCTTCCGTGAGTGCTTTGAACAAGGCTACGCGCTCCGCGCAGCAGGTCAGGCCGTAACTCGCGCTTTCGACATTTGCGCCGCCGATGATCTCGCCGGAGCGGGTCAACAGCGCCGCGCCGACGTGAAACTTCGAATAGGGGGCGGCTGCGCGCCTGCGAGCTTTGGCCGCCGCACGGATCAAGGCCGGTTTATTTATTTTCGCCATAGCACTTCGCAAAATTTTTCAGCAGCGCCGCGGCCTGCCGCTTGACCCGCTCCGCCGTTTCCAGGACTTCCTGATGTGACAGTTTCGTTTTGCCGATCCCGGCGGCCAGGTTCGTGATGCAGGAGAGGCCCGCCACGTTCAAACCGCATTGCCGCGCCACAATGGCCTCCGGCACCGTGCTCATCCCGACGGCGTCCGCGCCGAGCCGGGCAAACGCCCGGATTTCCGCCGGGGTCTCGTAGCTCGGCCCGCTGACCGCGAGATAGACACCCGACCGCAATTGCGCGCCGGAAACGCGGGCCGCCCGCCGCAAAAGCCGATGCAGTCCCGCGTCGTAGGTATCGGTCAAATCCACGAAGCGCTGTAGCCCCGGAATGGCCGGGCCGCGCAAGGGATTTGCGCCCATGAAATTGATGTGATCCGTCAGGGCCATGAAATCGCCGGGGCGGAAGCCCCGGTTGATGCCGCCCGCCGCGTTGGTGAGCACCAGATCGCGAATCCCAAACGCCGCGAGCGTGCGCACGGCGAACGTGACGCGCTCCATCGGATGGCCCTCGTAATAATGCGCCCGCCCGCTCAACACCACGACTGGTGTGCCGCCAAGGGTTCCGAAATATAATTCTCCCGCGTGTCCGCTGACGCCGGGCTGGGGGAAGCCGGGAATCTTGGCGTAAGCAAGTTTCTTGTCCACGCGCAGTTCGCTTAAGCCGTGGTGGAAGCCGCTGCCCAGCACGAAGGCGAGGGTCGGGCGCAGCGGGGAAGCCGTCTTCAGTTTGGCGGCGGCGGTTTTAGGATTCTGAAAGGCCATTTGTTGTCCAGTTTAGCCTTCACCCGCCAGGAGAGCCAAGCTCCAAGCACACATAAAAATCATTTGGGCGGAAACCCCCAACGAAAATTGCGCCTGACTCCAGTGGCAATCCAACCGAAGCCGCATCCTCAATGGACCACCCAACAATAGTGTCTGCCGACGCGGGGGATCACCTTCTGCACTTCAAAGCTCCGTCCTCCGTGATCAACGGTGGGGCCGCCGGCAAAGGCGGCAACCTCTGCTCGACTCACTCGAAACCAAGGCCAGAGCCCGTGCTCAGGCCAAGGATGCGTTGGAAAAACCCGCCGCCGCGTCCGTGCCATCGCCAAACCTCCCGGCCCTGGGAAAACTGCGCGGCTTGATTTATTCTGCAACTGCCCTACTTTCGTCTCCTCGATTTATGCAATTGAACAATGACGAAATCCGCCGGTACTCGCGGCACCTGATCCTGCCGGAAGTCGGACTGGCCGGGCAAAAGAAAATCAAAGGCACCAGCGTGCTGTGCATCGGCGCGGGCGGGCTGGGCTCGCCCATCGCGATGTATCTCGCCGCCGCCGGCATCGGCAAGATCGGCATTGTGGATTTCGACACGGTGGATTACTCGAACCTGCAGCGCCAGATTCTCCACACGGACGCCGACGTGGGCCGGTCCAAGGCGGAGTCCGCCAAGGAAACGCTCGCGGGCATCAATCCGAATTGCGAAGTCGTCATCCACAACACGCGCATCTCGTCGGAGAATGCGCTCGACCTCATCCGGCCCTACGACATTGTCGTGGACGGCACGGATAATTTCCCGACGCGCTATCTCACCAACGACGCGTGCGTGTTGCTGAAGAAGCCGAACGTCTATGGCTCAATCTTCCGCTTCGAGGGCCAGGCCAGCGTGTTCGCGCCGCACCTCGGCGGGCCGTGCTATCGCTGTCTGTATCCCGAGCCGCCGCCGCCCGGCATGGTGCCGAGCTGCGCGGAAGGCGGCGTGCTCGGCGTGTTGCCCGGCATCGTTGGTTGCATTCAGGCGACGGAAATTTTGAAGCTCGCGATTGGCAAGGGCACTTCGCTCGTTAGCCGATTGATGCTGTTCAACGCGCTGGACATGAAGTTCCGCGAACTCAAGCTGCGCCGCGATCCGGCGTGCCCGATCTGCGGCGATCAGCCGACGATCAAGGAGTTGATTGATTACGAAATGTTCTGCGGCATTTTGCCTGAGCCGGCCGAACCGGTTGGCAATCCAGACGAGGTCACCGTGCAGGACATGAAGAAGGCGTTGGATAATCCGGCGCTCGGCATCAAGGTCATTGACGTGCGCGAAGCCGACGAATACGAGATCGCGAAAGTGGACGGCGTGCCGCTGCTGCCGTTGAGCCAGTTGAACCAGCGTTTCACCGAACTCGATCCGAACACGCAATACTATCTGCACTGCAAGGCCGGCGTGCGTTCGCTCAAGGCGCTGCACTTCCTGCGCGAGCAGGGTTTCAAATACCTGAAGAGCGTGAAGGGCGGCATCGGCGCATGGTCGGATGAAATCGATCACAACGTGCCGAAGTATTGAGCGCGTCGGCGGGCGACCGTGCCCGCCGTAAAGGGCGGCATCATGCCGCCCGGAACAGGCGCCCGAGTTTTTCGCGACGTGCGAGAACCCGGGCGGTTTCGCTTTTGCGTGCAGATCTTTCCGCCGGGCTGGAGGCCGCGGATCCACGTCAGCCAAGGATGGCGGACGCTACGGCGCGAGGCGCACGCGGTAGAAGCGCGCGGCGGCGTTGGTGACGATGCCGGAGTGAAGGTAATTGGTTGTCACGTCCACATCACCGGGGATGACGATGTTGGAGCTTGTGTCCGAGAAAATTCCGCCGAGGCTTGACGCAGCTTGCACCACGTTCGTGATGCCGCCATGCGTCTGCCACACGAGCCGCACGCCGTCACCTTCGCGCGCGGCCCCGAGGAGCTTGAAGACGGAAGCGTTCGTAGTCGGGTCGGTGTGCGACTGAAATTCGGCGTAGTTGTTTTGTCCGTCACCATCGGGATCAGCAGTTGCAGCAGCGGCGGCATTGCCGTTGGTGCAACCGAAGTATTGCACCACCCAGGAGCTGAACGTGACCGCGTTCGTTTGGTTGATTTCATTCTTCAACGCATCGTAAGCGGCCTGCTTGAGTCCTGATGTCGTGACGTTCGTAGCGTCGTAAAAGATGCTAGCAGGCGCATCCACGATGTTGGTCGTCGTTGAGTTGGTCGGTTTGATGGCCAGTTGGCCGTGGATCAGATACACCTCCTGTGTCGTGGAACACGGATCGCGCCGGGTGATGAATTCCGTCCCGCGAATGCCGATGACTCCGAACGTGGTGTTCAACTTGACGTTGTCATCGTGTTTCTCCATCAGGCCAGCAGCGTATCGGAAGGCACCGCCAAGAACACTGAAACCGGTGATGTCATTCTGGCCGGCGGAGGGAGTGAACAGATACCGATCAAGCTTCACCCGTGAGCTTTCCGCTATCGTGAGCGTCGTGCCATCCGAGAGCAGCACGTCCAACTTGCCGCCCGCGCCGGTGATAATCTCGTCACCTGGCCGGACGGGATCACCCGGCGAGAACGGCACCGGCTGGCCGCCGGGATGGCGGATCATTGGCCCGCCCGTTCCACCGGTCTCAGTTCCCGCTTGCGGCTCGCATATGCCGGGGCCGACGGTGAATTGATTGGTCAGAGTGTTGAATCCATCCGTCGCGACAAGATTGATCGGGCCGTTCCCCGCATTGATGGTGACTTCCACCGCAAACTGCCCGTTGCTGTTGGAAAGCGCCGACCCTGTGTAGGCGTAAACGGTGCTGTTGCGGTTGAAATGATTTCCGGTGATGAGCACCTTCGATCCGTTCGTGCCGCAGGTTTGGCTGATCATCATCTCCGGGTCGAGCACCTTGAAGGTCGTGGTCGCGTGTCGGTTTCCACCGTCGCCCCATGCGCCCGTCGCCTGCAGCAAATGCGTGCCGCGGTAGTAGCCCATGTTGCCCGAGAGGACGCAGGCCTGGTTGCCGGGGCAATCGCCAAGATATCCGTTGGTGTCAACGGTGACATACGCGTTGGGATACGTGCCGCCGTCGGGAACAAATCCGGTGACGGTCACCACGATCGGCGTGAGGCCCACGCCTTCGGAGGGCGAAACGGAAATGCCGTCGGCAAACCCGCTGCGGTTCAGCAGGCCAAGGGCAAGCACCGCCGTCAGCGTGGAAGTGAATGGAAATATTTTTATACGCATGGCGGGAAATTAAGTTGGAAAAATTATGGCGCTAGTCTTACCCGATAAAAACGCGCGGCGGCGTTGGTGATAGCCCCGGGGTCGAGATGATTCGTGGTCAGGTCATCATCGCCGGGGAGGATGAGGCTGGAACTGATGTCTGCGTATGCGCCACCCACACTGGACGCGGCTTGGACCACGTTGGTAATGCCGCCATGCGTTTGCCAAAAGAGCCGGACGCCGTCGCCCTCGCGCGCGGCGCTGACAAGTTTGAACACCGAGACGTTGGTAGTCGGGTCAGTGTGAGCGAGGAACTCCGCGTAGTTGTTCTGCCCGTCGCCGTCGGGGTCGGCGCCGGGAGCAGCGGATGGATTGTTGTTGGTGCAGCCGAAGTAACTAGTCTGCCATTGGGCAAACGTAACCAGATTGGTCGGGTTGAGTTGATTTTTCATCGCGTCATACATGACTTGCGTGAGCGCGGAGGTGCTGATGTTGCTGGAATCGAAGAAGACGGTCACGGGCGCATTCACGATGTTGGTTACACCCGGGTTGGTGGTGAGCGTGATCGCCAACTGCCCTTCAATCAAATAGACCTCCTGCGTCGTCGAACACGGATCGCGCCGGCTGATGAATTCGGTTCCCCGAATGCCGATTTGGCCGACGGTTGTTTCAATCTGCACATCCGGGTCGGGTTTCTTCGCAATCAAACCGGAGACGTATTGAAACGCACCTGCGAAAAAGTTGTAGTGCGCGCGGTTGTTGGCGTCGTTGTCAGGGTCGAAGACATACTTGTCCATCGTGAGTTTCGTGTTCTCCGACACAGTGAATTGGGTATTATCAATGAAGAGAACGTAAGCCCGGCTTTTCGGCCCGGTTTGAATGACGTCATCCTCGTGAATTGGGGCTTTCGGTCCGAGCGGGCAGTGTGTGCCGTTCGTCAAGACCTTCCAGACGGCTCGGTCCGTTTCCATCACAGTGCCAATGATGTTGTCCGTGCCTCCTTCGCAGTCGACTGCAGGCGCGCAGTTGGTATCCACGAAAAACGGCTGCATCGGGCGCACCGTCGAATTTCCATTGTCCCATGCCTTGATCGTATGCGGCCCGATCGCGGCTGATGGTATGGTCAGCGAAACCGCGAAACCGCCTGACTCGTCACTGAGTTTCTGTATCCCGGTGAAAGCATCATCGAAATAGATCCCCACATAATACTGCGCGTCGAAGCTATGACCGGTGACCGTGATTTTCGTTCCGACCGGACCGCAGGTCCTGCTGATCAAGAGGGTCGGCGGAGTGATTTCATAATCTGCCGAGGCCGATTCAGGCAGACTCGTCTTGGCGCAGAAAGAATGTTGTCCCGGCCCGGTGGGGGCGCGCAATTGAACGGTGCAATTCGCGGAACCAGCACTGCCACAGCAGGGACAAGTCGCTACCAAACCAACACAGTCCCGGTAAAAGCCTGTGTTGGGGTATAGGTCAGGATTATGAGATAATGGCTGGAAGCCGGAGGAGGTCGCAGAGATCAATGCGTTACCGGGGCCGCTGCTCGGCTTGAGATCGAGCGACGCTTGTGCGAAGACACCGTTGACGGCAAGCTCACCGGCAAACAACACCAGCGTGAGTAGGCTCACCTGAGGTATGTTTATTTTCATCGGTTGTCCTCCTCATTAGGTAGAAAATCATCTTTTGAAAATCACACAGGACAGCAGCGCTGCTTCCGTGGGCGTGCCTGATTTCTTACGCCCAGGACTGCCAGTTCGTCAATCACATTTGCTTAGACTCACAGTCACCATCGAGGCGCTGAACTTCCTGCGGCAACAGGGATTCAAATATCTCAAGAGCGTCAAAGGCGGCATCACGGCGTGGTCAGATGAAATTGACCGCAATGTTCCGCGCTACTGAGTCCTTGTAGCAGCCGACGTGAGTCGGCTCAAACTCGACGGCGGACCCCGGAAACAACCGCGAAATACTCCAAATACGCGAACAGGGACGGATGACGAACATCAGTCACCTTCCACGGTAGGATTTTCTTTCGCGTGGTTCGCGGTTCAATTTGAGCGGACTCACGTCCGCTGCTACAGCTTCAAATATCTCAAGAGCGTCAAAGGCGCCATCACCGCCTGGAGCCAGGAGATTGATGCCAGGTGACGAAATACTAGTTCAAATATCCGGATGGCGCGGCTCAAGAACCTCCCAGGGCACTCCCGGACGACCAATTGCCAATCCTCCCCGTCCCGGCCGATGCCGGTGGCCCCTCCCGCCGCATCGGCTGCGGCACAGTCCCCGCCTTGGGGCCCGCGCCGCCTCAAGATATCAATTCCGCCAGTGCGGCACGGCGTGTTCGACGACGCGGAAGAATTGGTAGGGGTTCGTGATGCCCGCACTGACGTAATTCCACGGGCGCGCTTCCAGCGTGGAAAGGTTGAAGACATTGATCCAATTCAGCGGCCGGACGGAGAGGTCGGCACAACCCTGGACCGTGTAGGTGCGGGCGCGATAGGTGGTCCAGGTGACCGTCTTGCTTGCGCCGACGACCTGGAAGTTAGTGATGCGCGGCGGGGACACGGAGTCGAGCACGGTGTTGGGCTCCTCCGTAGCCGGAAAAAGGAACGTCCACGCAAACGGCGTGCGATAGTCCCACCATTTTTCGTTGTGGGTCTGGCCGTAGCCAATGACGTGAAGCACATCCTTGTTGGGAATGAAACCGTTCTTCACCAGGTTATCGCGCGCTTCAATGGTGTCGCCCACGTCATCATTGGGCACGCCGGGATCGGTGGTGCCGCTGTCCATGTAAATCCGAATCGGCTTGGCGGCAAAAGGCGGGCCGAGCCGGAGCTTAGTCTGGAGACACGCGGGGAAGAAGGGCGACATCGGGGCGATCTTGCCAAACCGGTCAGGGTACTCCCAGCCGAGGTAGAACGATACCAGGCCGCCCATGGAGGAACCCATCGTGGCGGTGTTGTCGCGGTCCGTGAGGGTCCGGTAGGTGGAATCAATCCGAGTCTTGACCTCGTCAAGTATGAGCGAGGCGTATTTGTTGGCGTTGCCGCCGCAGTAATCGGGCAGATAGTCGGTGGTGCGGTCGGCGGTGTTGTCCAGGCCCACGATGATCATTTCGCGCATTTTGCCCATGCGGGTCAGCCGGTCGGCGTTCAGGTCGGAGTTCCAAGAGCCATAGCTGCCCATGCCCTGAAAGAGATTCTGCCCGTCATGCATGTAGAGCACCGGATAGCGTTTCATGGTGTTCTCGTCGTAACCACGCGGCAGGTAGGTGCGGATCATGCGGCCTGCGAGATTTGTGGAGTTCAGAAAATACGATTCAATGCGGCTGACGGACATGGCCGCAGGCGGCCAGTAGTTGTAAAGCTGTCCCTCCTGCACCACGAAGGCATCCAATGGCGTCTCGTAATAATCACCGGCCACGCCAGAGGAATTGTCCAGACCGCCAGCGTGGTTCGTGAAGGCGAAGTAAAGCATTTTGTCGCCGGCACTGTTGAGGCCGCTGGCGCGCCAGAGCGATTCGCCGGGAAATCTTCCCGGCCGCACGAAGGCCATCGGCTGCGAAGTCCAGCCGAGCAGGTGGTTGGAATAGATGACGGAAATGTTTGTCCAGGCGGAGTAGTAAAAGATTGCCTTGCCAATGTATGGCGCGGGCGGGCCGGGCGGCGTGGCCCCGGTGCGATTCGGGCCGGCTTCAAGAGTTCCATTGCTTGGGTCGCCGTAGCAGGCTGGCGACTGCGGGCATTCGTTGCGGAACAGGAATTTGTACTGGTAGGCGGTTCCTTCCGGCAGGCCGATACGCACCGACCAATCGCACACGCTGCCGCTGACACAGTTGCTGGAGATCATCCTTACGGCGCGCGTGACGTCCCACGCTCCGAGCTGGGGAAGATCTCCGATGACGTAAAGGGCTTGATTCGGCGGCGTGAGGACAGAGTTGGTGAAGGTCACCGGCACGGGGAACAGGATTCTTCCGGCTTCGCCCAGCGACGTTGGCGCGTTGGTCACCGCCGCCGCCGCGCCGGAATCGTCGCTGAAATAAACCACCGGCAGCGTCTGTGTCGCATTTTCGAAATAGCGGTCGCCGACGTCATTGCGATTCACCGGACTGGGAACCTCCCATTGATCAGCGCCATTGAAGAAGTGAAACTTGAATTCCTGGGCCGCGTTGGGCGAGGCGGCCACGGGGAAGGTTCCGACGTAAACATTGGAGGTCGTCCCATAAGAAAGATTCGTGCGCAGAATGGCAGGGTCATTGGTCAGGGTGAAACTCCCGAAACCATTGAAGCTGCCGCGCGCGCCCACCGTGTGCGTGCCGGGGTTGAACGCGCCGTTCCGGATTTGCTGCGCCATGTCCACCCGGAAGGTGACCGCGTTGGTTTGCGCCGGGCCGGCGTCACTGAAATATGGCGTCGGCAGCACCAGGCTGGCGCCGTCGGTTGCGGGCAGCCGCGCCGCGCGATTGTGCGTGGTGGCGGTGTTCTCCCAGCCGTTGAGGTCCGTGATGAACTTGTATTGAATCTGTCCGTCATTGGCATCCACCGTGTCGTTCACCGTGTTGGTGTAAACCGTCGTGCTGCCGGCTCGCACCAGCAGTTGCTGCAGATTGGGGGGCAATCCCCAGCCGTTGAAAGTGCCGTTGACCGAAACCGTATTGATTCCGGGAATGAAGGTGGCGCTGGCGACCTGGTTCGACATGTCCACGCTGAACGTGACCAACGTGCTGGCGCCCTGCGCCGCGCCCAGAGCCAGGAAGCCCGCCGCCAGGAGAACGGTGAGTTTGGAATTTCGGAATCCCGCCGTGCCGGGCTGGTGAATTTTGTTCGGTTGTGATTTCATGATTGCACCCTAACCCAGACGCCGCTCGCGGCAATCGCACGAACATGCGTTTTCACGAGGCGATAAATCTGGTAGTTGTATTTCAAATGACGACTGAGACTCACCTTGCGGCACGTCGCTTGTCCCGAGGCGCGATCCCGGGAGCCGGTCACAGCGAAACTGCGGGGCGCGCGCGGCTGGACGGGCCGCTGATGTTCCTTCCCGGCCGCCGCCAACTGATTGTCTGCATGTTGCTCCAGAAAAAAGCCGCCCAAACGATCTACCGCAGAGCGCGGGTGCCCGGTGGCCGCCTCGCTCGGCCACAGCTCCCTCATCAGCTTGTGCTGCCGGCGGCGCGATGTCTCCTGGCCTGCTGCCTGTTTGGGAGCGTTGCGGGCGTTCGTGCCTCGGTCTTGTGGAGCGATCCGGCGCCGAGGGTGGTGCATGAAACCTGGGCGGGCCTGGACATTCTCGGCGGGCGGGTGAAGCGGAGCGACGCCGCCAACGACGTTCTCTATTTCAAGTTTCACGTTG
This sequence comes from Verrucomicrobiota bacterium, assembly GCA_031423695.1. Taxonomy (GTDB): domain Bacteria; phylum Verrucomicrobiota; class Verrucomicrobiia; order Limisphaerales; family CAIQOK01; genus CAIQOK01. The sequence goes on along the minus strand of JANPGB010000391.1, from coordinate 264 downwards.
ACCCGCTTTCAGACGTGGGGACGGAGCCTTACCTTTCGGCGCTTGCGCTTTGGGAAGGAACCAATCTGACACTCGCGGTCGGCAATGCCTGGGAGGCCTGGGGCTATTCGGCGTTCGGGGCTTCGGAGACCGGCCCGTCGAACAAGGCGGCGGGGGAATTCAATTTGCGGTCCACCCATCCGGAGGCGTCCGGCCTGGGGACGTTCCAGCCGTACGAAGTGGTGCGCCGCAGCCAGGGGCGGACCATTGTATTCAAAGTGCAAT
>JANPGB010000390.1:0-4628 GCA_031423695.1 Verrucomicrobiota bacterium | reverse complement strand
AGATGATGTTCCGCGCGGCGTCCACATGGATGAAATCCCCCACGGCGCAGTTGCCTTCGGCGTCCGCCTTGAGATGCCGCGCCAGCGCCGGCCACGCGCCGAGGTCGTCCCACGCGAACGCGCCGTCGGCCACGATCACATTTTGTGCATGCTTCATCAGCGCGAAATCAATCGAGATTTTTTTGATCGCGGGATATTCCTTCGCCAGCACCTTCGCCAGCTTCAGCCCGTTCGTCGCCACCTTGAACCAGCGCTGGCACACGACGAACATCTCCGGCTGATGCTTCTCCAACCCGTTGGTGATCGTCACAAAACTCCAGACGAACATGCCCGCGTTCCAGCGATACTGCCCGCTGTTCACGTATTCCAGCGCCCTGTCGAAGTTCGGCTTCTCGACAAACCGCTCCGCCTTGAAAAACGTCGTCTTGGTTTTCTTCGCGCCCGCCGGCGTGGGCAGTTCCGTGCCGGTGTGAATGTAGCCGTAACCCGTCGCCGGTTCGGTCGGCTTGATGCCGATGGTGACAATCGCCTGGCCCTGCGCCGCCATGTCAAACGCATCGCCCAGCACCTGCTGAAACTTTTTCTGCTCGGGAATGACATGATCCGCCGGCAGCACTGCCATGACACCGGTGGTCGAGCGCGCCCCGACCAGCGCCGCCCCGAGCGTGACCGCCGCGCAGGTGTCGCGCCCCACGGGTTCGGCCACGACGTTTTCCTTGGGCAGCTTGGGCATTTGTTTGCGCACCTCCGCCGCCTGCGCCTGGTTGGTGATGATGAAAATGTTTTTCAGCGGCACCAGCGGCAGGACGTTGTCCACGGCCGATTGGAGAAACGAGCGGTCGCCGAGCAGCTTGATGAGCTGCTTGGGGGTTTTCTCGCGGCTCACCGGCCAGAAACGCTCGCCGCGTCCGCCGGCCATGATGATGACAAAACGGTTTGTGTTGTCGGATTTGGTTTTCATGCGAATCAAGTTTCTCCGGCTTTTTCCAATGCGGCTTGGATGGACGCTCGGCTGACGTATCCACCGGCAGCGAGAATTTTTTCCAGCGCGGGTTTGGCGGCGGAAATCAGACCGCGTTGTTTCATCAAAACAATGACGCCCAGCGAGCCAATCAGCGGCAGGCTCAATTTTTGCGCCCACATCCTTCCACGGCGGTCATCCAAAACAGTTTTGAAACCCCGTTGCGCCAACGCCCACGAAATGACTTCGGCCTCACCGCGGCCCATTTCTGCGGTCTTCAATTCGTTGGCCAGCGGCAGGGCGGGCTTAACAAAACACGCTCCCGCCTCCGCGAGCCACTTGCGTCCCAGATCGCCGCGTTCACCGACCGACACTTCCGTCACGACACCCGACGGGATGACCAGCTCGTCACAAAGCCGGGGCAAAAACTGAATGACTTCCGCCTTGGCCAGGAGGATCACCGGTGAGGCATTGATGACCCAGCGTTCAGACACCTTTTAATTCTTCCGCGAGTTCTTCGGGCGTAACTTGGATGGGGGAAACTTCATGCCGCCACAACACGTCAAAAAGTTCCGCGCGCGAAATGCCGAGCAACTCCGCCGCGCGGCCCTGGGAGATACGGCCTTCATCAAACCACTGCACCACGGCGGCCTCATACATTTCGCGGCTGAAACGCGCTGCGTCGCCATTGAACATTCGCATGGCATCGTCCGGCACTTCGACTATGACCTGTTTACTCATGGCTTGAAACTACTCGGCTTTCACCGCCTCCGCCAGCGCCTTCACGAACTGGCCGACCTTGGCAACCAGCTCCGGCGATTTCCCATGCTCGGCGATTTGATTGACGATGGCGCTGCCCACCACGCAGGCATCCCCTTCCCGCGCGACTAGCTTCGCTTGAGCTGGATTCGAGATGCCGAAGCCCACGGCGATCGGCAACGACGTGTGCGTGCGCAGTCGGGCCACCTGTTCCGCGAGATTCGACGCCACTTCGCTCTGCATCCCCGTCACCCCGATGCGCGAGATGTAGTAAATGAAACCCGCACCTCGCTTCACGATTTTCTCAATGCGGTCCACGGGTGTCGTCGGCGCGACGAGGTAGATGTGGCACAGCCCGGCCTTCTTCATCAGCGCTTCGTAGTTGTCCGACTCCTCCGGCGGCAAATCCAGCACCAGCAACCCATCCACGCCGGCCTTCGCGGCGTCCGCGATGAACTTTTCCATCCCGACTTTGTGAATCAGGTTGAAATAAATGTAGAAGACGATGGGAATCTGCGACTCCTTGCGAATCGCCGCGACCGTTTCCAAAAGCTTTGGCGGCGTGGTGCCGCTTTCCAAACCGCGCTGCGCCGCGAGCTGATTCACCAAGCCATCGGCCAGCGGATCGCTGAACGGCACGCCGAGTTCCAGCACGTCCACGCCCACGCGGTCAAACTCAAGCGCGAGTTGGCGGGTGGCTTCCAAGTTGGGATCGCCCGCACCGATGTAAACGACGAAACCTTTCTTCCCTGCGCTCTTGAGTTGGGCAAACTTTTGGACAATGCGATTCATGTGCCGCGCAGTTTCAAGTTTGCCGTCTTAAGTTTCAAGCCCCCAGTTCGCCTGCGGAAAAACTGGTGATATTCCTGTCTGCGGGTGCGGGCGACTTTCCAGTCGCCCGGCCCGCATCGACTTGTAACCGCACCCCCCAGATGGCGGAACAGGGCGACCTCATGGAATTGATCGCGCAATCGGCCCTTGAGATTGGGCTGCAGCCGCTCACGCGGGACGACTTCCGCCTTTGCTTTGACCTGCTCCAAGCTCATTTTGAATAAAAACTCTGCTCGACAGAAACTTGCGCTAAGAATAATATCATCCCATGGAAAAGGATCGGCGGAACTTCGATACGTCCATTACATGTTAGGCGTTCTCGCACCACTCCAGCAACCCGAACAACAACCAGAAAAACACAGCACATGAAGAACACCGAAAAGAAAAACCTGCTCAAGTGGAACACCATCCTTTGGCTCGCAGCTATGGCGTTACCGGCTCTCTTCAGCATCGCCTTCGCATCCACCAAGTTTCCCTGGCAGATTATAGTCCCCTTGCTGCTCATTGGACCGATGCTGGTCTCCAATAAGATGCTCACCCAAGCCATCGGAGACTCCACAGAAACACGACAGACAAAATGACCGATTGCTAATCACCACAGGATAGGCGGAAGTCGTCTGGTGTAGCGTTGGCGGTCCAGACCAACCGCAATCCTTCCAGCGTCAGGTCCGGCGCGACGGCGGAAATCTCCGGGAGCTTCGCCGCGATCAGCTTCGCGTAACCACCCGTGGCCACGACCGGCAGCCGCTTCGCCTTCAATTCGCGCTTCAGTTCCGCAATCAAGCCGCTTACCAACCCGCGATACCCATGCACCGCGCCGACGAGCATGGCGTGTTCAGTGCTTTTGCCGACGGCGCTTTGGATCTCGCGGATTTTGATCCGGGGCAGCAACGCGGTTTTCTCGTGCAGATAATCCGTCATCGCCGCCAGCCCGGGCGCGATGATGCCGCCGACATAATTCCCGCGCGCATCCACCACGTCGAACGTGACCGCTGTGCCGAAGTCCACCACGACCACCGGAGCGCCAAAACGTTTCCGCGCCGCCACCGCATTGGCCAGGCGATCCGGACCGATTGAATTCGGTTTGGGATAATCAATGCCCACGCCGCGAATCATGCGCGGTGAAAGCTCCAGGGTTTCCAGCTTCCAAATCGACTTCACCGCCTTGGCCACATGCGGCGTGGCTTTGGGCACCACGCTGCACAGCACCGCGCCGGCCACGGCGTTTCGTCCGACGAACTTGCGGACGAGCGCCGCCGCCTTGCCGCTGAACCACGCAGCGGTCGGGATGTCCGTCTGTTTCACCACGCGCCGGGCATTCGCCAGCCCCAGATGCGTGTTCGTGTTGCCGATGTCGAAGAGTAAAATCATGGAACAGGCAAAGCGGAAATCGGGAAAGCGAGAAAGCGGAAACGTCCGGCGGTACAGTTTCCCGTTTCCGCTTTGCCGCTTTCCGCTTTCTCGATTTTCCAGCAGGTCTTCATTTCTCCAGCGTCACATCGCCGCCAATGATGCGTTCCAGGTGGCCGTGTTCCGTGCGGACCAGCAGCGCGCCGTCGTCATCCAGCGCTTCTGCGCGACCGGAAATCTTCCGCCCGCCAATTTGGACTGAAACATTTCGACCAATCGTCGCGCAGCCGGCCTCCCATTCGTCCGCGACCTCGGGAAACTTCCCTGAACAGATGCGCGCGTAATCAACATCCAGCTCCCGCAGAATCGCCGCCGCGAGTTCAGGCCGCGAAACGGGTGTGCCGGCCTCCACTTTCAACGAAGTCGCCAGCTTGCGCAGTTCGGGCGGAAACTCTGTCGCGCTCAGATTCACGTCCACGCCGATGCCGAGAATCGCGTGGCGGACGCGGTCCACCTCCGCGCTCATTTCGGTCAGGACGCCCACGACTTTTTTACCGCCGATCAACAGATCGTTCGGCCATTTGATGTCGAGCGCGAGTCCGGTCACATCCCGGATCGCGCGGCGCAACGCGGTGGCCGACAACACCGTGAGCTGCGTCGTCTCCACGGGCCGCAGGTTCGGGCGCAGCAAGATGGAAAACCAGAGCTTTTTGCCCGGCGGCGACAT
>JANPGB010000389.1:0-2961 GCA_031423695.1 Verrucomicrobiota bacterium | reverse complement strand
CAGCATTCCGCCGTCAGGACGGGAGCATCGCCATTGATCACGGGCGCGGTGGTTTCCGCGGCGTGGTAAATCACGAGCGCGTCCTCCTGGTCGAGCGTCGGCGCGTCGTTCGGCACGCCGTCGGAAGCAAGATTCACCGACGTGACCGTCGCCACAAAACTTCCGGTCACGCCTGCCGGCAGCAGCACGTTTTCAACATTGTTTTTGCCATCCGCCGTACCGCCGGTGACTGAGGTGCCGCCGCTGAAGACATTTCCTTTATAGGTGTTGCCGCCAATGGTGACGGTGAGATCGAGGTTGTTATTGTAGGAATTGCCGGTCGTGTTGCCGGGCGCGTCCGTCCACGCGAGGGTCACGCGAAAAGGTTTCGCGGGATCAACGACGGTGCCGCTGAGGGTGCGCGTCTGGCCGGAGGCGGTGAATTTATCCACCGAGAGTTGATCGCGCAGGAGCCGCGTCACGCCGTCGAACGCCGTGCCGAGATTCACCGCGCCCATGCCTTGATTCGGTGACGGCAAATTATCGCCCGCGCTCGTGCCGGTCATGTAACGCGCGGAATTGACGAGAAAGGCCTTCGTCATCGCGGGACTCGGCGGCGTGAGCGTGGCATTGATGAAATACTGCCGCAACAACGCGCATGCGCCGACGACGCCGGGCGTGGAATGGCTCGTGCCGGAGGACGTGGAATAAAATTGCTGGCCGAGCGGGAAGAAATTATTTGCGTTACCGACCGTGCCACCACCGGGCAATCCGCACACGCCCGTGGCTTTGAAACAGGAAATCGCTGTTCCGTTTCCGTTCGTCGTGAGCACGCTCTGGCCGACGCCGCCGGTGATATGCGTGCCGGGCGCGACGAGGTCGGGCTTCTGGCGTCCATCGGAACACGGCCCGCGGCTGGAAAAACTCGCGATGTCCGCCGCGCTGTCGGCCTCCGTGTCCAAGGTGCTGCAACCGTCGCTGCCGGTGGCGCTGTTGCCGCCGTTCGCCGTGGAGTGGGAGTGAACATTCTCCGCCGCGCCTACGACGATGACATTTTTCGCCGTGCCGGGCGAGCCGACGGTCGAGGCGTTCGGCCCCGCATTGCCGGCGGCGAACACGATGACCATTTGCTGGTTGCCGGTATTCGGCACCGACGAGCCGGTAGGTTGAGCGTCGCGGACCAGCGCGTCGTAGGTTTGGGCATCCACTTCGTAGGCGCCCGCCGTGTCGGCACCCCAACTGTTGTTGCTCACGCGGGCGCCGTCGCGATACGCGCGCGACTGGAGGTTCGCATAATTTGGACTGGTGAAATTGTCGGTGTCGAAAATCACGGAGGAACCCACCTTCACAAACGGACATATGCCAAGGCCGAAGTGAAAGCCGGACGCGTCCGTGTGGGGAAATCCGTTCGCGCGGTCGTTGTAGCCCGCGATGATGTGCGAATTTAAATTGCCGTGGCCATCGCAGCCTTGCAGCGTGCTGCCCGCGTTCGCGGTGCCTTCAAGACGATTGTAAACGACCCGGCTCGGCTGATTCACATCGCCCGACTTATACAAACCAAAATGGCCCGGCGCGGCGGAGCCGTTGTCAATGCCGCTGTCTGTCACGTCCACGACAAAGCCTGAAGCGTCAAATTGCGCCTGGGTAAAACCTTTGCTCGCGAGCCATGCCAGATAACCCGGGCCATTCGGCACGTTGCCGCTCAAGTTGCCCGCCATGATTTGATCTTGCCGCTCGTCCATCATGTGCCGCTCAAAGTGTGGCTGGATGGAAATGACTTCCGGACGCGCGGCAAGCTCCGCGAGTTTCTCCGGCGCGAGGCGGACGATGATGTTCAGGTAATTGAGCGTACGAAACTGCTGCTTCACGGGTTCAAGCTTCAATCCATCAATCAGCGCGAGTGTCGTGGGATTTTCATCCGCATCATCCAGCAACTGCACGGCGAACAGATCCGTCGCGGGCTGGAGTGAATTGCCCTTGGCGTCCACGGTTCGCGCCCGGGGATGAATCTTGTAATCATCGGCGTAGCTGCCTTCCCACTGCACGAAATCAGCCGTCGCGGCCCACGCCTGCAATTTTGTCAATGCGGCGTTGTCGCCATGAACGAGGTAGGCGTTTTGGGGAATGTAGTGAACCACCGTCAGGCCGAATTGTTCGATGGCATCGCGCCATTCCGGTTTGATCGGGCCGACGAATTGCACAAGATGTAGCCGCTTCCCGGCGAATGGCGCGATGGTTTTGCGCAGGGCCATGATTCCAGTCGCGCGCGTGTCGAGCGGCTGGGCGTTGAGTTCGATGAAATCCGATTCGTCCGCGACTTCGGCGCGGCCGGCTTTGGCCAGGGCGGGTGTGGCTTCGTCCGTTTCGAAAATTTGGAAGCTGCCGTAGTCCACAAGCACGCGCGCGCCGCGGGCTTTCAATGCGGCCGCCTCCGCCGGATCGCTGACGCGCAGACGGTGCGGTCGGGCCAAGGCCAGTTCGCCCCAGAGCAGGGTGGCGAGAAACGCGACTGCAAAAAATCCGGTGCGGGAACGCAACACCGGCCGTACAACACTTCCGATTACCTTCATGATTGAAGGTGACAATAATCTGTATCTGCCGATCGTCCAGCGAGATTTTGCAACGAATGAGTGACCAAACAAAAGCGGCCTTCGTAACCGAAGGCCGCTGTGAATTTGCTGCTCCGTCACTATAATGACGGGCCGGTCAATTCTAATTGGCCGCTGCGACTTCCATCGTTTCCGCGCTGGTGTGGGGCGCGTCTTCTTCCTTGGCGATGGAATCCGCCGCCGGTTTTTCCAGTTGCTTGGCGGCTTGCGGGGTGACGCCGTCCTGGTTCTTGTGGAACTTCACGCTGACGATCTTGCTGACGCCGTGTTCCTGCATCGTGACGCCGTAGAGGATGTCCGCCATGGCAATGGTCCGCTTGTTGTGGGTGATCACCACAAACTGGCTGTTCTCGATGAACCGCTTCAGCACCTT
>JANPGB010000388.1:0-16422 GCA_031423695.1 Verrucomicrobiota bacterium | reverse complement strand
GAAATTTCAACACGCGCCTTTATTCAGCGTCTCCCTAGCCTTCGTGTTGAGCCGCACGCCTTGAACTGCAATGAACCCGATCAGATTCTCCGCGGCCGAAGGAGGCGCGATCAACGCGGCGCACCGGAACGCCACATACATGAGGTAGCTGTCGACGGGGTCGGATTGGCGAGCAAGACTCTGGATCAGCTTTCGATCAGGCACACTGGTTTTGAGGTGAAGAAGTTCAAGCGAAGGCCGTGTTGGGCAGGGGCGACCAGGTATTTCAGGACTGGAAGTCGGGCGAGGTCTGATTCTCACCCCCTAAGTTTTCAGCACCGCAACAATCTCTTGGAAATGGGCGCTTTTCCTGCCGAAAAAGTGCGAATATGGTTTCGGTTATTCTCACTTTTATTCTCACTTTGAGGTTGTAAACGGCGGTTGAAAAGTGTGACGGGGGTCATGTGTGTGACGTGGCGGTTCAAAAGTGCGGCATGTGAGCCCATCTGGTGAAAATCCCTCGAAGAGATTTCGGTATGCTTCGTCTTCGACAATTCCTTCGAGGCCGAGAGCGACGCATCCTTTTGGGGAAAGAGCGATTTAAGCGCGTGGTCTTTTGCGACCCTGAACCGCGTATTGCCGACGAGCAACACTGCAATGCCGTTTTTCGCTCCCGCTCAACGGCCACGACGGAACCCGCCGCCACCGCGATAATAGCACCCGTGGAAGCCTCCATAATAATGGGGACCCCATCCCCACCAACCCCAAGGCCAGGGATCAACATAGACATAGGGGTAAACGTAGTGGCCTTCAATCTCCGTGGTGGTGGCGCTTTGAACGACCGGTTTTTGAGCCGAATTGATCATCGCGGTGGTGACAGCGTCACTGACACCGGCATTTTTGAGATCGATGATTTGTTGGCCGGTCAGCACATAGCGAGTCGGCGAAGTTTGTATCTGGCTCATAATGACCGCATCGCTGACATGCGCCTGAGCCATCGCTTCAATGTCTGCCACACTGGGTCCGGGCGGAGCGGTGGTGACCGTATGCGTGCGCGTGACGCATCCCGCCATTAAGAGGCACGCCAAAGACAACAGAACTTTTAGTTTCATGCCTAAATATAGCTGTTCAAGGTGGGTTTTGCGACAGTTACAATACGGTTGAATTTGAAGGTGAGGAGGAACAGCAACGCGGCGATCCGCCGACAATAAACCTCTTGATTCGTTCCTGAAAAAGTCGGCTAATCTTGTGTTGGCCATTTTCCCAACCCCACAGAGTCTTGACGCTGATGCCTAGTTCCTTGGCGCACTGAGTCCGGTTTTTCTTCAACTCCAGCCTCCTTTTTGCGATTTTCTGACCAATAGTCGTCGGGGGCTGCGATGATAAAAAGGCAACGCCTTTGGTTTCGTTGCCTTTGGGTCTTCCAAGGGTCGAATCGATAAAAGGATCGTGATTCAAATATGTCACAATGCGAGGCCAATAGGACCACCCTGGATACAAGCGGTCACATTCCCATAGGCTTAGCGTTCGGTTACTAACCCTCAATTTCCGAGCCGCTTCCGCTTGAAAGATTTTCAACTGAAGTCTTCGTTTGCGCAAATGTCCGCCAAGTGTTGTTGGGTCCTTTGGAACAGGTATGCCTCGGTTGCAGGAGGGCAAATACTTGGCTCGTGGCACGCTCACAGTCCGGTCATAAAAAGGCAACATCGCGCACTCCAGACGGAAAAATGCCGCACGAATCCAGGAGCTCCCCGCGCGAAATCCAAAACTACCTCGGGCGCATCTCGGGGCCGCTGCTCGACCGCATTGACCTGCACATCGAAGTGCCGGCGGTGAAGTTCCGCGAACTCTCCGGCGCGTCAAGCGGCGAAAGCTCGGCGCAAATCCGCGAGCGCGTCATCGCGGCCCGGCGCCGGCAGCTCGCCCGTTTGAAAGACCGGCCCAGGATCACCTGCAACGCGCGCATGGGGTCGAAGGAGTTGAAACAGTTTTGCGATCTCGACGCGGCGACGCTGGAGATTTTGAAATTCGCCATGACCGACCTGAACCTGAGCGCCCGCGCCTACGACCGCATCTTGAAAGTCGCCCGCACCATTGCCGACTTGGCCGGGGCGGAAGCGATTTCCGGTGATCACATCAGCGAGGCCATTCAGTTCCGCTCACTCGACCGACAGCTGTGGGGCTGATCCACGCCTTCCGCGAAGCAGAGGCTTAAACCCCCCAATCGCCCGCGCCAGATGACTGGGTGCCGTGCTGCAATCCTGCTCGTGAAACCGGCACGAATCTTCGGCCTGCTCTGAAAATCGCCGGGGAAATTCGTGGTGCTCGCGGGGGGCGTTTGCGCGGGCGGGTCATCGGGATTAATCCGTTCGCGGAACAGGCCGTTCCGGCTGCGGAACACAAAACGGATCCGTGACGACCTGCGGCCGGTCCGCGCGCGGCAGCAGTGATGGTGCAGCGGCTCCACCGTTTCCAACAAAGGGGCAGCCTCTTCTGGAAACCCCGTGTTTATGTGCCATGGCGCTGCGGTGCGGAAGCTTTTCTGCCCGCGGGTGGCTGGAATCTTGGCATGGCACCGACGCTGCTAAAGGTGCGAAGACAATTTCGGAATGCCCGGCAAGGATGCCACCCCGGAGCTGGCTTCGTAAAACCAAAAACCAAACCGAAGCTATTATGAAAACCAAATCACTCCTGGCGCCGTTGTTGGCGCTTTCCTATCTGCTCGTGAGCGTGCCGGCTCCAATGAACGCTCAAACTTTCAACAGCTATCCTGCGGGGGATGATTACACCCCTTCGATGGGGCAGTTTCAGATCATCCTCGACCAGCGTTGGGTAAAGATTTTCGACGCCATCGTGACCAACAGCCCGCTCAATAATGTCACGGTCACCCGCCGGAAAGGCTTCCGGCTCTACAAAAAAGGCGGCACCCTCACCAGTCCGACGATGTATGATTTTGGAACCCGGATTGGCCGCAGCGATGCATTCACCGCAGGTTCGCCGGTGGAGTATGCCGGCGTGCTTGCCGGCCAGGCGCCCGGCCGCACCTATGTCAACGAAAGCCAGATTGTCGTGCATCCCACCTGGCCGGGACCGCCCAGCGGTGCGCGGGAAATCCACACTTTTCTCAAGTCCATGCACATGACGGATGCGTTCTCCACGCACCTGGGATTTTCCGTGAAAGCGGGAATGGAAGCGCCCACGCGACCGGTTTGCGCCGGACAGGTGGAAGGCGGCAGCGCGGTGAATGATTTTCCGGCGAACAGTTTCTTCAACGTGTACGTCGTGGTGGACATTCCTGGGGGAGGCTCCCTTCCGCCGATCCAACTCGTCAATGTGGAGCCGCTCCTCGTGCAGCAGACGAACATCAGTTACTTCCCCCCGCACGTGATCTATCAGCATAATAATTCCACCGCCGTTTCGATGTATTTCAACACCAACCTCGTCATCCACGACCCGATCACCGGGGACGATATATCCGTTCCGCGCGGAGCCTTGTTCGGCCAGTTGGTACTCGCCGGTCACGGGGCCAGTTTCAGTTCCGTGGAAGTCGAGGCGTTTCAGGTGGAATTTGAAAATGAAGCCGGAAACACCAATGCCCTCATGCCGCTCGTGGCGGCGCCGATCACCAACATCAACATCCTGGACTTTGCGCCGGACTACAACGCCTCGCCGCGCGCGCTCTCCGGCGGGCATTTCGTCTCCGGCGGCCAGTTCGTCTTTACCATCCAAAACCTGACGGCAGGCACGACCAACTATCTCCAGGCGTGCAACGACCTCGTCTCCGGCGACTGGCAGACCCTCGCCACCGTTATCCCAACCACCAACAGTTTCACCTTCGTGGATACCGCCGCGATCAACAACCCGAAACGGTTCTACCGGCTTTCGCTCCTGCCGAGCCCCTGAGTCGGGCACGCATCATCAACCGCAAGGCAACGCATGAAAAACAGTACTTCAACCTCGCCGCTGCCTTGCGGTATTTCCGCCAACTGTCTCCCCACCCTGCTCGGACAAAGCGCCGGGCCTTTGGAGAAAAATCAGGGTTTATACTTGCAACCCGCCGGAAAAGGGTTTTCAATCGGCTTGACCACTCTTGAAGCCGTTATGAAGGAATTTTGTTTCCATGCTTTCGTCGGCCGGCTTCGACGGCTCGTATTCGGGCTTTCAGCCAAGTCCGTTGATTTTGAGCATCGCGGTTTTCTCGGGGCCGATGCCGTCCTGCGCCGGCGTTTGGATGCCGTCTGCACCTCCTTTCTGGCGGGCTACCATCACAGTCTTGAGGCCGTCTCACTGCCAGACCTCGAAGCCAAGCTCGCCGGAGTGGATTCAGAGCTGCGCGGTTTTGCCTTTGAGGGAGCGGCGATGGGGCTGGCCTTGCTCGAGCGCGTGCTGCCGTGGCGTTCCGGTCTCGTCAGAAAATTTCTCCAAGGCCGTGGTGACGCCCACGCCTACATGATCCACGTCGGTATGGGCTGGGTCTGGGCGCGTGTGCCGTTCGCCATTTGCCGGGGCCAAAAAAAGCTTGATCCATTGCTCGGCTGGCTGGCGTTCGACGGTTGGGGATTTCACGAGGGCTTTTTTCACTGGCGTAAATACATCAATGGCCAACCCGCGCCGAAAAAACTTTCCGGCTACGAACGCCGCGTGTTCGACCAGGGCTTCGGCCGCTCCCTCTGGTTCGTGCTGGGCGGCAACGCGGAACTCATCGCGGCCACAACCTTGAATTTCTCCCCCGACCGCCGGGGTGATTTGTGGAGCGGCCTCGGCCTGGCCGCGACGTACGCGGGCATGGCCAGCGAAGACAGCCTGCAAAAACTCCGCAGTCATGCGGGGAAATTTCAGCCGCAGCTCGCCCAAGGCGCGGCCTTCGCGGCCAAGGCCCGGCAACGGGCGGGCAACCTGACGGATTACACCGGACTCGCGGTGAAATGTTTTTGCGATGCGTCGGCCGCGGACGCCGCGCATGTCACGGATGCCGCGCTGGAAAATCTTCCCGCCGACGCCGCCGAACCCGCCTACGAAATCTGGCGGCGACGCATCCAAAAACATTTCCAGAATCAAAACCTCCCGCAACCGCAGCAAGTTTGAATGAAACCCAGTCGGCCATCTTTTTTCCGCCGCGTTGCGACCCCGCTGACGGCCATCGTCTTGATTTCCCTGTGCTATGGCATGGCGCGTTTTCCGTGCCTGTCTCCGGCGGACTGCGCGCAACTGGGGGCGCGTTTCAAATTTGAGCGGCTGCCGATGGCCGAGGCCGCCGATCATCCGGCGTACAAATACGTCCGCCAGGTGCATCCGAGTTTGCAGCGCATCTCCGCCTGGATTTCCTCGCTCGGCGCGGCGGTGGCGCTGGCCGATCTCGATGGTGACGGCCTGCCGAACGACCTCATCAATGTTGACCCGCGCACCGACCTAGTCACCGTCGCGCCCGCCCCCGGAACGGGCGCGCGTTACGCGCCGTTCACTCTGAATGCCGCGCCGCTCCCTTACGACGCCAAGACCACCGCGCCCATGAGCATCCTGGTCGGGGATTTTAACGAGGACGGGCTGGCCGATGTGCTGGTGTATTATTGGGGCCGTTCGCCCGTGATTTTTCTGCGACGGAAAACTGCGGGCGTCGAACCCGGCAGGCCCGCCGGCATTTCAGCCGCCGATTACGCCCCGGTCGAGCTGGCCGAAGGCGGCGAACGCTGGTTTTCCAACGGCGCGGTGCAGGCTGATCTCGACGGCGACGGCCATGTGGATTTGTTGATCGGAAATTATTTTCAGGACGGCGGGCGCATCCTCGACGCGACCGCCGGCGGCGTGGAAGTGATGCAGCAAGGGTTGGCCAAAGCGCTTTCCGGCGGTCGGAAACATTTCTTTCTCTGGGCCGGCGCCACGTCGGGTGAAAACCCGACCGTGCATTTCCGCGAAGCCGCCAATGTCGTCAGTTCCGAGGTGGATCACGGTTGGACGCTGGCCATCGGCGCGGCGGATCTGGACGGCGATCAGATGCCGGAAATTTATCTTGGCAACGATTTCGGTCCCGACCGGCTGCTGCATAATGAATCCACACCGGGCCATTTGAAATTCACCGTGCTCGAAGGCGTCCGCCGTTTCACCGATCCCAAATCCTGCGTGCTCGGCCAGGATTCCTTCAAAGGCATGGGCTGCGACTTCGGCGACGTGAACGGCGACGGCCTGCTCGACATTTACGTCAGCAACATCGCGGATAAATTCGCGCTCACCGAAAGTCATTTCCTCTGGCAAAGCACCGGCCGGCTGGACGACATGAAGCACGGCCTCGCCCCTTATGTTCAGGCGAGTGAAAAGCTCGGCCTCTCGCGCAGCGGCTGGGGTTGGGATTGCCGCCTGGCGGATTTCGACAACCGCGGCATGCTGCAGGCGATGCAGGCCGTCGGGTTCATCAAGGGAAAAATCAACCGCTGGCCCGAACTGCAATCCCTCGGCACGAGCAACTCGCGCATCGTCTCCGACCCGCGCCTGTGGCCGAGCTTCAAGCCGGGCGCGGACTTGAGCGGTCAGAATTTGGATCCGTTTTTTGTGCGCGCCGCGAATGGACGTTTCTACGACATCGGCCGCGAAGTCGGCTTCACCGAACCGATGGTGACCAAGGCCATCGCCCTTGCCGACGTGGACGGCGACGGACGACTGGACTTCGCGTTTGGGAATCAATGGGAGCCATCGTTTTTCTTCCACAATGTTTCACCGGAGGCGGGCGATTTTCTCGGCCTGCACCTGTTGCTGCCGCTCCCGGCGGACGCCGGCTTGCCATCGCGCGAACGGCCCGGCCATCCGGGAGTTGACTTGCACGGTCGCCCGGCCATTTGCGCGCAGGCTTTGGTGACGCTGTCGGACGGACGTAAATTTGTTGCGCAGGTGGACGGTGGCACGGGACACTCCGGTCGCCGCAGTCCGGACATTCACATCGGCCTGGGCAAACTGGATCCGGCCCTCCTGCTCGAGGTCCAACTCAAATGGCGCGACACCGCCGGGCAGTTCCAGCAAACCACGATGAAACTCGCGCCCGGCTGGCACACGGTGCGGCTCGGCCATTCGAACTCAACCCAAACTGTCGCCGCCAACGGAGGAGCCGCCCGATGAAAACCCCCGCGTTCAACACCACGGTTCTTTTTTACCCGAACAAAAACCCCAAACTGAGGCTGTTCGCTCTGTGGTGTTTCACGATCCTGATGATCGTCTGGAACATTCTTGGCCACTTGTTCCTCGGGTTCGAGCAGTCCCACGCCGCCGTTTTTGTCGCCCTCGGCACCGGTGTTTTCGTGCAGCTTTTTCTCGAATGGGTGGACGCCCGCGCGAAAAATCGGGAAGTGCGCTGGGCTGGCGGCTGGGGAAATTTCATCAACGCATTGCCCGCCGCGCTGATTCCCGCCTTCGCCTGCTCGATGCTGCTCTATCCGAACGAACAACTCTGGCCGTTTGTTTTCGCGGTCACGCTTTCCATCGGCTCAAAAGTATTCCTGCGCGCGCCGGTGGGCGGTGGCCACACCCAGCACGTTTTCAACCCGTCCAATTTCGGCATCGCCATGACGCTGCTGCTGTTCCCGCAAGTCGGTTTCGCGCCGCCGTATCATTTCACCGAGAATCTGGTGGGCGTCTGGCACTGGATTCTGCCGGTGTTCATTTTGCTCACCGGCGTCATCATCCACGGATTGTTCACGGGCCGCCTGCCGCTGGTCGCCGCGTGGCTGATCGGCTTCGCGCTGCAAGGCCAGCTTCGCGCGCTCCTCTACGGCTTCCCGGCGATCGTGCCGCTGATGCCGATGACCAGCGCGGCGTTCATCGTGTTCACGCTCTACATGGTTCCCGATCCAGCCACGACGCCACTCAAGCCGTGGCGGCAGGCCGCATTCGGTTTTTCCGTCGCGATGGTTTACGGGATCATCCAGATGATGCATCTGGTGTTCGGATTGTTTTTCGCCTTGATCACTGTCTGCGCGATCCGCGGAATTTCGCTCCATCTTTACCACGCCCTCAAATTGCGCGGCCCGGCGGCGGCGGAGATTCCAGCCATACAAAGCGCCTGAAGTTCGTCGCCCAATACTAACCGTTTATGAAATCAGCCCCACCTTCCATCGCCATCGTCGGCATGGCCTGCGTCTATCCCGACGCGCGGACGCCGGGCGAATTGTGGGAAAACGTCCTGGCGCAGCGACGCGCGTTTCGCCGGCTGCCGGCAGAGCGGTTGCGGGCAGAAGATTATTTCTCAACCGATCGCAACGCGCCGGACTGTACTTACTCCACCGAGGCGGCCGTCATCGAGGGTTATGAGTTTGACCGCGTCGCTTTTCGCGTGGTGGGCAGCACGTATCGGTCGGCCGACCTCGCGCACTGGCTGGCGCTCGACGTGGCTTCGCGCGCGCTCGAGGACGCGGGCTTTGCCGAGGGAAAAAACCTGCCGCGTGAAACCACCGGCGTGCTGCTGGGCAACTCCTTGACCGGAGAATTCTCCCGCGCGAACGCCCTGCGTCTGCGCTGGCCGTACGTGCGGCGTACCACGGATGCGGCATTGGCGAACGAAGGCTGGTCGGCGGAACAACGGCGCGCCTTTTTAGAGCGTCTCGAAGCGGAATTCAAATCGCCGTTCCCGCCCGTGGGCGAAGAAACCCTCGCGGGCGGACTCTCCAACACCATCGCGGGACGCATCTGCAATCAATTCGATCTCAAAGGCGGCGGCTACACCGTGGACGGCGCTTGCGCATCGTCGCTGCTCGCCGTCGCCAACGCCTGTTCCGCGCTCGCCAGCGGTGATCTCGACGTGGCGCTGGCCGGCGGCGTGGATCTGAGTCTTGATCCGTTTGAACTGACCGGCTTCGCCAAGATTGGCGCGCTGGCGGCGGACGACATGCGTGTGTTCGACCAGCGCTCGGCGGGCTTCTGGCCGGGCGAAGGCTGCGGGTTTGTCACGCTCATGCGGCACGAGGATGCGCTCGCGCAGGGGCATCGTGTCTATGCGGCGATTCGCGGCTGGGGCATTTCATCCGACGGCAGCGGCGGCATCACGCGGCCCGAAGCTGAAGGGCAACTGGAGGCGCTGCGCCGCGCGTACCGCCGCGCGGGTTTTGGTTTCGACACCGTGATGTATTGCGAAGGCCACGGCATTGGCACGGCTGTTGGTGACGCCACCGAACTGGAAGTTCTCTCCCGTGCGCGACGCGAGGCGAACCTCGACGCGCCGATGGCGGTCATCGGTTCGGTCAAGGCGAACATCGGTCACACCAAGGCCGCGTCAGGCGTGGCCGGCTTGATCAAAGCGACGATGGCCATTCACACGCAGGTGCTGCCGCCCACCACCGGCTGCGAACAGCCGCATCAACTGCTGACCGGTCCGAAGCCAGCGTTGCGCGTGCTGCGCGAAGCCGAAGTGTGGCCCGAGGCTCAGCCGCTCCGCGCGAGCGTGAGCGGGATGGGTTTCGGCGGGATCAATGCCCATCTCGTGCTGGAAGGAGTCGTCACGCAGCGTCGGAGCGGGCTGAGTTCGGGCGAACGTTCGCTCGCCCGTTCCGGTCAGGACGTGGAAATTTTTCTGCTGGCGGCGGGCACGCCGGAAGATCTGGGGCAACAGGTCGGGACTTTATTGGCGCTGGCGGGCCGGGTGTCGCGGGCGGAGCTGGCCGACCTGGCGGATGGTTTGCAGAAAAAGCTGGAACCCGCTGCGGTGCGCGCCGCCATCGTTGCCGCCACGCCGGCGGAACTGGTGGAGCGACTGCAAAGGCTCAAGTCGTGGTTGGACACCGGCGTGACCGCGGGGCTGCTGGTGGACGAGGGGGTTTTTCTTGGCTCGGGCCAGTCATCGCCGCGCATGGCGTTTTTATTTCCAGGCCAGGGTTCGTCGACGCATCTGGACGGTGGAATTTGGAGGCGTCGTTTCGAGTCCGTGCGCGAGGTTTACGCGGAAGCGGCGTTGCCGGAAAATGCGGACGCTGTTTCCACGCTCGTGGCGCAACCGGCCGTGGTGACGGCTTCATTGGCGGCGCTGCAAGTCCTGCACGACTGCGGCCTCAACGCGAGCGCCGCCATCGGGCACAGTCTCGGCGAACTCACCGCGCTGCATTGGGCGGGCGGATTCAGTGCCGAAGCGCTGTTGCGGATTGCCCGCGTGCGCGGCCAGGCGATGGCGGAACTGGGCAGCCCCACCGGGGCGATGCTCGCGGTCGCCGCGTCGTGGATGAAAGTGCAGGCGCTGCTCAACGGCGATCCGCTCGCCGTGGTTGGTTTCAATTCGCCCCATCAAACCGTCGTCGCCGGCGATGCCGCCGCCGTCAACCACCTGGCCCAGCGCGCCCGCGCCCAGGGTTGGCAGGCCACGCTGCTGCGCGTGTCGCACGCCTTCCACACGCCGTTGGTGGCGGCGGCGGTGCCGGTGCTGGCCGCGCAACTCGCGCGCGAAAATTTTTCCCGGCTCAAGCAGAGCGTGGTTTCCACCGTCACCGGCGGGCCGCTCGACGGCGACGAAGATTTGCGTGAACTGCTTTGCCGCCAGGTCACTTCGCCGGTGCGCTTCAGCCAAGCGCTCGGTGCGTTGCTGGGCGCGGACGGCGACGCGATTGATTTGTTGATCGAGGTCGGGCCGGGAGCCGTACTTAGCGGACTGGTGCATGACACGGCGGAGGCGCCGGTGGTCGCGCTGGACGCGGGAGGGAGTTCGTTGAAGGGACTATTGCACGCTGTTGGCGCGGCGTTTGTACTGGGTGCGCCGGTGAAGACGGCGGCGTTGTTTGCAGGGCGGTTCCTGCGGCCGTTCGACCTGGATCGCAAGCTGAAATTCTTTGTCAACCCGTGCGAGCTGGCGCCGGTTTCCACCGACGAGGTGGGGCACCGAACCCCGGTTCGGCCGCAAAATGAAACCGAACCTGAGCAAGCGCCGAAACCTGCCGGGAAGGTGTCCGGCGCCCCGGGTCAACCCATCGAACTCATTCGCCAGCTGATCGCCGAGCGCACCGAACTGCCGCTGGCCGCGATCCGCGACGAGAGCCGCATGTTAAGCGATCTGCACCTCAACTCGATCACCGTGGGGCAGCTGGTTTCGGAAACCGCCAAACAGCTCGGTCTGGCGCGCGTCGTGGGGCTGAATGAATTTGCCGACGCGAGTATCGCGGAAATGGCCCGGGCACTGGAGGAGTTGAAGCGCGTGGGCGGCACGGCGCACAAGGAGGAACAGCAGAAGCAGCCGCCGGGCGTGGACACCTGGATTCGGAGCTTCGCGGTGGAACTGGTCGAAACAAGACGTCCGCCGCAACGGAGCGCGTCCGGGAACAGCCGCGCTCCGGCGGACTGGAAATTTTTTGCACCGGAGAATCATCCGCTCGCCGCGGCACTGCAGAAAAAACTTGCCCAAGCCGGCGGCGGCGGTGTGGTGCTCTGCCTGCCGGAACGCACCGGTGAGGAGCACATTGGTTTGATGCTCGCGGCAGCGCGGGAGGTCGCGGCCATGCCAACTGAGCCGCGGCTGGTGCTGGTTCAGCACGGCTGGGGCGGCGGCGGTTTTGCCCGGACGCTGCATCTGGAAACGCCCGGCGTGACGACATGCGTGGTGAACGTGCCGCCTGCGCATCCCCAGGCGGCGGAGTGGATTGTGGCGGAAGCGCGGGCTGCGTCGGGTTACAGCGAGATGCACTACGACGATCACGGGTGCCGGCGTGAACCAAGATTGAAGCTGACGCCAGTCGTTGGTGGCGCGCCCGGAAAATTTCCAGTTGGGCCGGACGATGTTTTGCTTGTCACCGGCGGCGGCAAGGGCATCGCAGCGGAGGGGGCGCTGGCGCTGGCCCGCGAAACCGGCGTTCGGCTGGCGCTGCTGGGCCGATCCGATCCGGCCACGGACAAGGAGCTGGCGGAAAATCTTGCACGCATGGCCGCGGCGGGTGTGCGCTGCTGCTACGTGCGCGCCGACGTGACGGACGCGGAGGCGGTGCGTCAGGCGGTTGCGAAAGCCGAACAGACTTTGGGACCCGTGACTGCATTTCTTCATGGCGCGGGCACGAACACGCCGCAGTTGATCAGTGCGCTCGACGAAGCGGCGTTCCAAAAAACCGTAGCGCCAAAAATTCAGGGCGCGCGCAATGTGCTGGCGGCGATTGATCCGGCGCGGCTGCGGTTGTTCGTCACGTTCGGCTCGATCATCGCGCGGGCGGGTTTGCGCGGCGAGGCGGACTACGCCACGGCGAACGAGTGGCTGACGGCGTTCACGGAGGAATTTCAGGCGGCGCATCCGGAATGCCGCTGTCTCGCGCTCGAATGGTCGGTCTGGTCAGGCGTTGGCATGGGCGAACGGCTGGGCCGCATCGAGTCGCTCCTGCAACAAGGTATCACGCCGATTCCGCCGGATGAGGGCGTGCGGATTTTGCTGGAGTCGGTGCGGGACCCGGGGCTTGCGAGTTCAGTGGCGCGCGTCGTGACCGGACGTTTTGGCGAGCCGGCGACGGTGAGGCTGGAGGCGCCGGAATTGCCGTTGCGCCGGTTTCTGGATCGGAAGCGCGTTTATTATCCGGGCGTGGAATTGATCGTGGAGGCGGAGTTGTCGGTGGACAGCGACCCGTATCTGCGCGATCACGCTTTGCAGAAACAAATTCTTTTTCTCGCCGTGTTCGGTCTGGAGGCGATGGCGCAGGCGGCGATGGCTTTGACGGGCGCAGCGGCGTCGCCGGTGTTTGAGCAGGTGGAATGGCTGCGGCCGGTGACCGTGTCCGAGAAGATGCCAACGACCATCCGGGTGGCGGCGCTGCGGCGCGCGGCGGATCTGGTGGAGGTGTGTCTGCGTTCCGAGGAAACGGATTTTCAGGTGGATCATTTTCGCGCGCTGTGCCGGTTTGGGCCGACAAGCGCGACCGCGCGAGTGTCCTGGTCACCGTCCGGAGCGGGCCTCATCGAGCTGGAGCCGCAGAAGGATTTGTACGACCGGCTGCTTTTCCACGAAGGATGGTTTCGCCGGGTGCGGGGCTACCGCCTGCTCACGGCGAAGGAATGTCTCGCGGAAATCACGCCGGATAGCGCAGCGTCGTGGTTTGGCCCTTACCTGCCGTCGGAATTTGTGCTGGGCGATCCGGGTGCGCGCGACGCGGCGCTGCACGCCATCCAGGCGTGCATTCCCCACCAGCGCATTTTGCCGACGGGCGTTGAGCAGTTGGTGATTCATCGATCCGAGTCGGGACCGCGCGCGGTCCGGGCCAGGGAACGAAAACGCGATGGCAGCAATTTTATTTACGATCTGGAAGTGCTGGATGCGAATGGCGAAATCGTCGAATGCTGGACCGGCTTGCACTTGCGCGCGGTGGCGGAGATTCCCGCGCGCGAAGCGTGGCCGGAGGCGTTGCTCGCGCCATATCTGGAGCGGCGGCTGGAGGAGTTGGTGGAGAGTGCGCCGTTAGGGGTCGCCCTCGGGCGTCATGCGACCAGTGACTCGCTCATGCAGCAGGCGCTCGGCCGGCCGGAAAAAATCTGGCGTCGGCCGGACGGCAAACCGGTGATCACCGGCGAGGCCAGCCTTTCGGCGGCGCACGCTCATGAGCTCACGCTGGCGGTGGCGAGCGAAGCGGGCGCGGCCTGTGATATGGAGACGGTGGTGGCGCGGCCCGCTGCCGTGTGGCGCGAGTTGCTGGGGGAGGATCGCTTCAAACTGGCAGAACGGCTGGCGCGGGAAAAATCCGAGGGGATGGACACGGCGGCGACCCGGTTGTGGGCGGCGACGGAAAGCCTGAAGAAAGCCGGACTGCCGGTCGGCGCGGCGCTGACGCTGGAATCCAGCACGGCGGACAACTGGGTGTTGCTCCGTTCCGGCGCGCTGATGATTGCCACCTGCGCGGTCGTGGCCGGAAACGCCAAAACCATTCTGGTGGTGGCGGTGGCCGTCGTCAGGTCGGCGGGCGTTGCCCGCCAGTCGTTCGCGCAAGCCGAGGGGAATATTTTGCGAATCAAATAATGCGCCACTACGAATACCGGCACGTCGTGGGCTTCCAGGAAACCAACCTGGTGGGGAATGTTTATTACACGCACCACCTGAGCTGGCAGGGGCGTTGCCGCGAAATGTTTCTGCGCGATCACGCGCCGGAGGTGATGGACGAACTGACCAGGGGACTGGTGCTGGCCACGGTGCGCTGTTCCTGCGAATACTTTGTGGAGCTTACGGCGTTTGATGAAGTCATGGTTCGCATGAGACTGGCCGAGCTGTTGCAGAACCGCATCACGCTGGCGTTCGAGTATTGGCGGGGAGCAGAACTCGTCGCGCGCGGAGAACAGCAGGTGGCGTGCATGAAACGCGAGGGGGCGCGGGTCGTGCCCGCCATTGTCCCGCCATCGTTGCGCGAAGCTTTGGCCGCGTATGCGGAATAGGATGAAATTGGGAAACATTCAACAACCAACCTGCAACGTCTAACGTCGAAGGTGTTGAGCGCGGGCGGGGTTTCCTTGAATGTTAAGCTTTGACGGTCCATTCTCTGGCCTGTGAGCAAAGGCCTTTCCACCGCCCCGCATCGCGCCGACACGGTCGAGGCAAACCAAGCCTCGGTTGAACGGGCCATCCGCCACATGAAGGCGCGCCTGGCTGAGCCGCTGGAATTGGATGAGCTGGCGCGCATCGCGGCGATCAGCAAGTTTCATCTGGTGCGCGTGTTCGACGAGGTCACCGGCACGACGCCCGCGCATTTTCTCTCGTGCCTGCGGATGCAGCGGGCCAAGGAACTGATGCTGGGCTCGGAAACGTCCATCACCGACATCTGCATGGAAGTGGGCTACGCGTCGCTGGGCAGTTTTTCCAAGACCTTCACCGCGCTGGTGGGCGTGTCGCCGCAGGAATTCCGCGGGCTGCCCAAGCGGCTGACGCCGCTGCAATTCGCAAAGGCGGTCTGGCGCTATCTGGCAACCGATCAAAAAATCACGGGGCCGAAAGTGGAAGGTGTGGTGGAGGGGCCGCGCGGGCCGCAGGGCTTCACGTTTGTGGGCGTGTTCACGGGCGGCGTGCCGCAGGGTGCGCCCTTTTCGGGGACGGTGATGTTGAAGCGCGGAGGTTTTTGCCTCGCGCGGCCGGACATCGCGGAATTTCATCTGCTCGCGGCGTTGATTCCCTTTTCGGCCGACCTGACGGCGATCGTGGCGACGCTGCCGATCGGGCTGGTGGCAAGCCAGCGCGTGCAAAACACGGGGGCAAAAAATCTGGAAACGTCATGCTTGCGGCTGCGTCCGTTGCGCGTGACCGATCCGCCGATCGTGCTGGCGTTGCCCGCGCTGCCGCCGTGGCGCGGGACATTCACGAAATGATCTTCGCAATTTCAGAGAAGCGTGCAACGGGGCCCGGCCCTAAACTGGTCGGCAGCTGGGATATTTGCTTTCCATGAGATTTTGAAGCGTGTCCATCGAACATGAAACCCGGTTGAATGGCTGGGTGCTTCAGGTGGGGAGCGGATGTCTTAAAAGAAAAACAACACGTATCCGTTATGAAAACAACTCCCTCGTCCGTTCGGAGCGCTCCGTCAATCCGGCTGGTGGCCATGCTCGCGCTGTTGGCGCTGTTGGGAAGTGGTGTGCATGGGGCGGCGCAATTATTCCCGCCCCAGGGCGACGACACCACTTTCAGTATTGGCATTTTTCGCCTGATGATCGCGCCGGCCTTCCGTCCGCTGCTGGCGCCAGCCGTGGGCACCAATGGTTATCCAGGCTACCGCAGTTCGGACGGACGCCTGACCAGCCCGATGATGTACGATTTTGCGACGACCATCGGCCGCAGCAGCCGGCATGACCGCCTGCTGGTCGGCAGCGTGCCGATCGGCATTCCTTCGATGGGCAATTCCGGTTATGCAGATTATGCGGCGATCCCGTTTCTCTTTGCCGCCTCCCCCGCCCCGACCGAGGAAATCCTGACCCAGATTCGCAGCTTCGCGCTGCAAACCATCAATCGCCCGGATAAACAATGCTCCAATGATTCGCGCATTCCCTCGATTCCGTTGTCGTGGGTGATGGTCAAGGCCGGACCCGGGCAGGGTGTGACCCGCAAGAGTCTGGGCATGGTGCAGGAAGATGTCGCGGCGGGCGCGGTGCTTGGCGCAGCCAACCCGGATTTTCCCGCGCGCAGCTTTTTTGACATATTTGTGGAGGTGAATCTGCCGCCGATCCCCACGACGTTTTCAATCACGGCGTTTCCGGGCACGGGCGCGGTGCTTTACAACGACACGCCGCTGGTCATCACCAACCTCAACGTGTTGAACCTGCCGCCCACCGTGGTGTACATCCACGGTGAAACCCCGGCGGTGCCGATGAAATTCAAGTTCAACAACCCGCCGTTCTGGAACGTGGACGACGTGTTCGGCTACCTGGTGCTGGCGGGGCATGGCACACTGACCAACGACTGCAATAGCGAAGCCGCCCTGATCAATACCGTGCTGGGACCGCTGGGCACGTCGGCACCGGAAATGGCGGTGGAGTGGCCGGTGC
>JANPGB010000387.1:0-2047 GCA_031423695.1 Verrucomicrobiota bacterium | reverse complement strand
GCGGCAACGTGGCACGCGCAACCTGGCAATCCCCTGCCCCGCGTCTTCCGCGCCATTTCCGAACGCGCCATCGTGAACCGCATGGGCTTCAACAATCCCGGCGCAGAGGCCATCGCCGAAAAACTCGCGGAGTGGCACCGGCTCAAACGCTGGCCCAATCATCCGGTCGGCATCAACCTCGGCAAATCCAAGATCACCCCGCTGGATAACGCCGCCGAGGATTACGCCAATTCGTTTCGCGTACTGCGGCCGCATCTGGATTTTTTTGTCGTCAACGTCAGTTCGCCAAACACGCCGAACCTCCGCCAGCTTCAGGACAAGTCCGCCTTGGATGAAATCTTTGCGGCGATTCAGGAGATGCAAATTCCAAATTCCAAATTCCAAATTCCAAAGCCCATCTTGGTAAAAGTCGCGCCAGACCTGACGTTTGAAGCGTTGGATGAAATCCTGGAACTCGTCGGCCCGCGCCAGATCGCCGGCATCGTCGCAACCAACACCACCATCTCGCGCCCGAAGTCGAATGACCCCGCCGTGCAAAAAGTCTATGCCGAAGCGGGCGGCTTGAGCGGCAAACCGGTTCGCGCCCGCAGCACGGAAGTCGTGCGACATCTTTACCGGCAGACAAAGGGGAAGCTGCCGATCCTCGGCGTCGGCGGAATTTTCACGGCGGAAGACGCGTGGGAGAAAATCGCGGCGGGGGCGTCGTTGGTTCAGATTTACACCGGTCTGGTCTATGAAGGCCCCGGCATAACGCGGCGGATCGTCACTGGGCTGAAAGCGCGCCTGAAGACTGAAGGCATGAATGATCTGCGGCAGGCCGTTGGGTGCGCGGCCAGGTAGTGGCAGGTAGGGCGCGTCACTCCGTGCGCGCCGGGGATGATCTTACCAAGAGCGGCGCGCACGGAGTGGCGCGCCTTACCCTCAACATCAGCGCGCGGTTTCGGGCAACTCAATCGCCGCGAACAAACCTTCCAGGCTGTTGTTCAACGGTGCGTCCTTCTTCGGACTCAACACCTCACGCATGTAGAAGATCGCTTCGGAAATGTTTCGCACCGCCTTGGGCAGCGTCGCGCCGCTGGCGTTGGCGTGGCCGCCGCCCTGGAATTTTTCCGCGACCTTCAACGCCGCGCCGTTGCGGCTGCGGAAGCTGGCGATGACGACGTTGTTGGGCTTCTTGAACAAGGTGACCAGCACCGGATAGCGCGCGGGCTTTTGCTCCAGCAATTGATGCACGATGAGATTGTTGTTGCCGATGACCGTCTCCACGCAGCCCACGGTCGGGCTGAGTTCGGTGATGTTCTCCTTGCTCCACTCGTAACCGAGCGGATTCTCGACGCGGCGTTTCACCGCCATCACCTCCAAGAGCGGATGGTCGAGGAGCTTTTCAATCTGACCATTCAACAGCGCGTGCAGATTCCAAAACTGGTACGTCTTGACCAGGTTTGCGTAATCGTTGGCGACTTCAAAATCGGGATCATCCTCGAGAAACAAGTCGGCCACGTTGTTCAAATGCACCAACCGATCGAGCGCGGACGAGCCCAGCCCCTGCTGCTGGCAAAGCTCATAGCACAGCAGCCCGGCGAATTTGGTCACATCATGAACCAACTTTGCATTCTGCGGCACCACCTCGGTGGCGTGATGGTCCACGATCACCCAGTTCGGACGATCCAGCCGCGCCTCGAACGAAAGATCGGTGACCCAGGCGGACTTCTCGCGCATCTCGCGCAGCTTCCAATTATTGTAGTGAAAGGCTTCAAGACGGACGTCGGTGTTGAACAGCTTGCGGGCCAGCCGTTGCAACAGCACGCCCGCGAGCAGTCCATCCAGATCGCTCTCGTGGGTGAGAATTACATCGGGCTTGGGAAACAAATTAGTCATCGGCATAACTTTAGCCGAGCCGCCCGATGCTGGCGAGCGTGGACTTGAGGAGGAACGGAGGCAGCCAGGTGGGGTTGGTCGCGCTGCGACCAACTCGGCTGCGCGGCGCAGGCGACTCGGGAATCCTTTCCACACGCGCGAGTCATCCCCAATGTTGCGCCACTGAACG
>JANPGB010000386.1:0-4304 GCA_031423695.1 Verrucomicrobiota bacterium | reverse complement strand
GGTGTTCGTCAACGTACACAAAGGTTTCCGCAGGCCTCACGACTTGGGCAATCTTGCCGTATGTCCGGTAGGCCGATCCTGGAAGCCACCCTCCGCCCCCAAACGTTTGACTCATCGAGTTGCTGCGTACGCGGGGCACAGTCTGTGCGGGGCTGGTTCGCGATACCGGCACATTGATCATTGACCGGTCCGCCGGGCACCTCCAAATGGCCCGGTTTTTTCCCACATACGGCATCAGCGGGCTTGGATCAACATGCAGCGAGTAGTCCGTATTTGCCAGATTACTGGGATCGAAGTTCAAACCCCCATCGCACCAATTCACCCGCTGCGCTTCGGCGACATAGTCGCTCCCGCCCCCGTTCACTCCCAGCAGCAATTCTTGGTAGTCGCTGGGATACATGCTCCATCCCAGGCTCATCTGTTTGAGATTGCTCATGCACTGAATGCCCACGGCCTTTTGCTTGGCCTTGCTCAACGCGGGAAGCAGCATGGCCGCCAGAATGGCAATGATGGCGATGACCACGAGCAGTTCGATCAGCGTGAAACCCCTCCCAACCGGGCGGGCGGACAAGGAGTTGGCAGTTTTGTTGGTTTTCATGTTTTGGGCTTTGGTTTGGGCGATTATTCAACTCGTCTCAGCGGATTACGGGCGTTGTTGCGGAACGGTTTCAGGGCTCCGAGATCCTCCTGGAAGAAATAAAGCTCGCGCTGCACATTCCACGAGTGGATGAAACACATTTCCCGGGCCTTGATCCAACGCGCCGAGCCGTCAATGAAAACCTCATTGCCACCGGCCGGCAGGCTTGCGCGGCTGTCCTTATGCGAAGGCAAACTGAACCAACCGCTGTCAAGTATGGTCAGAAAATCCCAACTTATGCCGTCGGGCCTGGCCACCAAATCACCCGCCAGCATCCACGATGGTTTGGAACTCGAGGTTTTGATGGGGCTGCATGATTTGAATGAACCCTTGTCATTTTGCCAGACGGGAATGCCGCCGTAATACTGGTAGCCGATCAAGAACTGCTGGGTGGACGGGGAAAAGGTTGGAAACTCGGGCCGGTTCGAGCATCCCCACACACTCCGCGAGTTTGCCTTGGTAACACCCAGGCCCATTTGTTCCCAGGAACTGATGGCCAGATCGCCGAGATTAAATTGCAGCGGATAGACGTTGCTGCCCGTCGGCACGACCTTGTCGTTGTTGTCCACCGCATACACCAAGGTGGCCAGACCGACCTGCCTCAGATTGCTGGAGCACACGATCCGCTTGGATTTTTCCTTCGCAGACGCCAAGGCGGGAAGCAGCATCGACGCGAGAATCGCGATGATGGCAATGACCACCAGCAATTCAATCAGGGTAAACGCCGATCCGGCTTGACGCTTGCCTTTAAAGGGTCGTTTCATGGCGGACGATCCATTCCTCTCAACGCGTTGCGCCAGTAATCTTGGCGGAGGCATGCTCTTGAAGCCAATCAATGTCCTTGTTGTTGGGGGAGGACCAGCCATAGGCGAGAACCCCCCACGTCCGGCCGTCCTGCCACTTGTGAATTTCCGAATGGCCGTCGGCAAACGAAAAACTGCCCGCGTGGTTGTGATAGCTGGCGGGGGCGTCCGTTGTGCGCTTGCCCGCCCAGTCCAGCGGATCATAGGTGGCCATGTCCGTGGCAAAGAATCCGTCATTGATGGTGGGCCCCTCGTCCAGGATGACAAACGTGTTCACCGGTCCGGGCCGAATCATGCTGGTGGACTTCTTAAAACCGAAGAAACTGGGCTCCCAATGCGACAGACCGTTTGGCTCAACGCCGATATAACCGTTCATGGACACGCTCCGGCATACCGGCAGGACGCCCTTGCGCGGGTAGTTCGTGCTCCGGTTATCACCCGGACACTTGTACACCTTCACATTGCCGGAGAGATAGGTGTTCAGCGGACTTGCCGGCAACCAATAGCCGATTGTGCCACCGGGGTTCATATCCACAAAGTCATCCGCACTGACAACAAAGCCGGTGTTGACATCCTGGGCGACGTTTCCCTGCATCCAATCACGGCTGTCCGCCAAGTTCTCCTGGTTATCGCCACTATACATGAGCCACGCCAGGGTGATCTGCTTGGTGTTGTTCATGCATTGGACAGCCTGGGCTTTATACTTGGCCTTGCTCAATGCGGGCAGCAGCATCGCCGCGAGGATCGCGATGATGGCAATGACCACCAGCAGCTCGATCAGAGTGAACCCGCGGTGAAGTACTCGCTCCGATTGGCCGCCAGTCCTCAATTTGCCGGGGACGCTATTATGGATTCCCAACTTGGGGCAGTTTGTGTTCATAAACATCAGTCGGTTCTGCATGATCTGTTGTCGTCGTTGTTCAATAAACCCGAACTTCAGGTGCTGCGCGTTGATGCTTAATCCTCGCAGGTTTCGACGAGCGGACAATACCTCAATTGAGGTATGGAGCCGCTTTCGCCCCGCAGATCGTTTTCCTCCACCCAATGCAGGATGCGGTTGGTGCGCCGGATTTCCGTCCGATTGTAAATTTCACGCTTTCCACAACCTTTCATCGCTATTTTCGCAGTAGATGGCCCAGGCAAAAGCCAGATGTCTTTCATTGCTCCGGCAAACCGCGCTGGTGGCCTTGATCTTTGCCTGCGAACGCGACGACAGCAACAGAGCCGTGCGGTCTGCGCTGACGGCGATCACCACCAGCGGTTCGATCAGAGTGAACCCAGCAAAGTCACGGGAGGCATTGGGGAATGGGCCGCTTCGGATGTGCCAAGCTTTCCTCGGCGAGGCGGATTAATTCACCAAGACTTGGTCGCTGCCTGAAGACGCCGCACATCGGGAAGTTGCTCCGGAATATTCCCCTTTTTGAAAATCTTTCCTTGAGCTTTCCACTTCCAATATTCCACATGGCCGTCGGCAAACGAGAGGCAGGCTCCGTTGCTATGACGTTTGCTGGGGAGGTCGGCAAAACCCTCAGCCGGGTAGTCGCTGATCGTCATGTAACCATCATTCATGCTGTCACCGGGACTGTTGAAGGCATCCTCTTCGTCCATGAACACGTAGGCTCCGGAGGTTCCTGGGTTTCTGATTTCGGAATACTTTGTGTAAATATTTCCCATGTAGGTCGTAATGGAATAGCTGCGCGTGGTAGGAATGGTCCCTGCCCGGCTGGTGACCGTGGTCCGGTCGGCGGGACATCGGTAGATGGCCGTGGAAGTGTTATACGGGTAGAGAACGCCGTTAATGATGTTCTGGGTATCCGTATCGGTCTGCACATTGCCGCGAATCCAGGAGTCATCGAAGCTGATTTGACCCGCCGCGTGGTTGGGTGGGAGTTTGTCATTGTGATCTCCCACATACATCAGCCAGGCAAGTTGCAGTTGCTTTTGGTTGCTGAGGCATTGGGTCTTGACGGCCTTTTCCTTGGCTTTCGAAAGTGCCGGAAGCAGCATTGCCGCCAGGATGGCAATGATGGCAATCACCACGAGCAGTTCAATCAGCGTGAACCCGCGCCGTTCCGCAGGCCGTTGGTCAATTCGAGTTTTCATGGGGCGTTGCTGTGCAAAGAATAATAGCATGAATGTTTGGTGGTCGTGTTCTTATTCATGGTTATTCGAAATGCTATCTTTGTTGTCGGATATGAAAAAGCGGGGAGTGCCGGGTTGCGACACTCCCCGCCCTGCATCAGATCATCACAAGGTGGCCAGACGGTAGAACTTGGCCGGAGTAGCCGGATTGATCGGGATGACCACCGGGCTGGTCACCGCGCCGGGCACATCCGTCCAGACAGCCGGAGTCAGGCTCGGGCTGGATTGCAGCTTGTAAACACCCGACCACGAGAGGTTCAGGTTGCCGCCCGAGTTTGAGGCGTTCAACACCACCGGGGCAAAGCCCGTGACGGTGATCGTGCCCGTGCTGGCCGGATCAATGCCGGTCGTTCCGGAACCGTAAACACCGTTAGGCTGTTGCACACCATTGATCCACAACTGGCGGCAGTTGGCGTTGCCAGCGTAGCTCAGTTTCAACACGCCGGGACCAAAGTTGGCGGTAGTCGTGTTGATGCGGTAAGCGCTGTTCGGGCTGACACCACTGGTGCCTTGGATATCCCACATGCCGGCATCGATTGACGTATCACCACTGTAAGTGGCCACGCAATCATTCCGCAAACCTTGTCGGCAGGCGGTGACGAGTGTGACTCCATCAGCGGCAATATAAGGAGCTGAGTTGATTTTCCGGTAGGCCATGATGCCGCCGGTGCCGTCGTTGTCCATTAACCGGTAAGGCGCGTTGCGAGTCGCTTGTTCCATGC
>JANPGB010000385.1:0-3986 GCA_031423695.1 Verrucomicrobiota bacterium | reverse complement strand
AGAAGCCGCCGGTTCTGAAGCCGGGCGAACTGCCGCCGGCGGCCGTCACCACGTTGCAGCACGCGCTGACGGAGTTAATCATCAACTACCGCGACCAGACCAAGGGCGTCGCGAATTTCACCAGCCAGTTCGGCGACGACGCCGAAGCGATGCAGGAATATCTCGCCGGGCCGACGATGACCAAGGCACGCCGGCCGGCGGCCGGCTGGCAGGAAGGACTGGAGGCCACCGTGCTCGCGTTGACCGCCAACGAGGCCATCATCAAAGGTAGCGGGCACCGCGTGCTCATCGAGAAGCAATGGTTCGAGGTCTGAAATCAGATTGAAGGTCCGGCCGGGACATCCGTCCAAACCCTGAGAAATTTATGATTATGAATACCCCCCGAAATGGAATGTGTGTGAAACAACTGAAAACAATTTGCGCAGCCCTAGGCATGCTGACGCTCTGCGCCGCGACCCTGCCAGCTGCGGACATGATCCGTTACAAGGCCCGGCCCATGGGCAGCAAAGTTACGATCGCCGGCACCGCAAACATCCACGACTGGACCATGGAAGGACAGCTCATCGGTGGCTTCATGGAAGTTCCGGCCGAGGCCACATTTGATGCGAGCAAGGCGACCTTGGGCGGTTTGGCCGGAGGCAAACTCCCCGCGCATGTGGAAACTTCCATCCCGGTCACCTCGATGGTGGGAAGTTGGCCCGGCATGAACGAACCCATGCAGGACGCGATGAATGCCAAGGAACATCCCAACATTCAATTTCACCTGCTCGAACTCACGTTCAAGGAACCGCATACCGCGGGGACGCCGTTCCAGTTTGAGGCCAAGGGCACCCTCTCCCTCCACGGTGTGACCAATGTGATCTCGATGCCGGTCAGCATCGAAAGTACGAATTCGAACCGGCTCAAGATCGTCGGCAAAGTGCCGCTAAAGATGACCGACTTCCAGGTGAAGCCGCCGGTGAAACTCGGGGTGTTCCGCACCGGCGACGAAGTGATCATCAGCTTTGAGTGGTTGGTGGCGCAGCCGAAAACCGCCAGCCCGTAATGATTGGTAGGGCGCGTCACTCGATGCCGCGAGTCAGTTGAAAATAAATTGTAAAACAGATTCCAGATTTATGACATCGATCCAAATGAATAAAAACACGCTGTTGCTGATCGGCCTGAGCCTCCTGGCCGCCACCGCGGCACCGGCCGCCGAGCTCGTCCCGTTGAAACCCAAGCTCCCCGCCCCGGCGTTTGTCGGCACGCCCAAGGACATTCCCGCCGGCGCGAACATCGAGCCGCCTTCGACCAAGCCGCGGCCGCCGTTGATGATTCCCGACGACGTCAAAAATATCGCGCCGCTCAGCAAAATCAGTTGCAGCGACACCAACGCCACGGCGGCCGCGTTGGCGAAGCTCACCAACGGAGACAAGGAGGCCTTTGACACCAGCATCGTCCTGCTGCGGAAAGGCGTGCAGTACGTCCAGTTCGATCTGGGCGGCGCGCAGGAGATTTTCGCCCTCGTGATCTGGCACGCGCATGACACGCCGAAGATTTACAAGAACGTGATCGTCCAAGTGGCGGACAACGCGGATTTCACCGAAAATCTCCGCACGCTCTACAACAATGACCTGGAAAACAGTTCGGGCCGCGGCGTGGGCACCGACCGCCAGTATTTTGAAAACTATGAAGGCCGGACCATTGATGCCAAGGGTGTCAAGGCCCGCTTCGTCCGCCTGTATTCCAAGGGCAGCACGGACAGCGCGCTCAACGAATACACCGAAGTCGAGATCTACGCGCGCCCGGCGAAGTAACCCAGTTCCGCTAGGCACGGCAAAACCGCCCGGTTCATGCACCGCGTGAACCGGGCGGTTCGTTCCACGCCAGGACGCGACTGGACCCCGGACAAAGTTGCGCGCCGGCAATTCTCCGGCAAACACCGTTGCGCCGCGCGGACAACCCTGTTTCAATTCAGCATCAACATTGCGATCATCGGCGGCGGTCCGGCAGGTCTGCGGGCTGCCGAAGTGGCGGCGGCGGGCGGCGCTTCCGTGACGCTGTTCGATGCCAAGCCCTCGGTGGGCCGGAAATTTCTGGTCGCCGGTCGCGGCGGACTGAATCTCACCCACACGGAACCACGCGAACGTTTTGCCGCGCGCTACACCGGCCCGGATCAGCCGCCTGAATTGTGGGCCGGACTCCTCGCGGAATTCGATGCCCAGGCGTTGCGGCAATGGGCGGCAGAACTTGGCGTGGAAACTTTTGCGGCGACCAGCGGCCGGGTTTACCCGCTCGAACTCAAGGCGGCGCCGTTGCTGCGGCGCTGGGTCCAGCGGCTGCGGGCCGCCGGGGTGAAGTTCGCGTTGCGCCACCGTTGGACGGGCCTCCGGCCGGGCGCGCGGTGGCAGATTGATTTTCAAGTGGCAGGTGAGGCTCGCACCGTCGCGGCGGATGCAATGATTCTTGCGCTGGGCGGCGGCTCCTGGCCGCAGACCGGTTCCGACGGCATGTGGCTTTCGCTGCTGGAAAAATCTGGTGTGGCGGTCGCCCGGCTGACACCGGCCAATTGCGGCTGGGAACTTTCGTGGCCGCCCGCCGTGCTCGCGCAGGCAGAAGGCCGGCCGCTGAAAAACGTGATGGTCCGCGCGGGGGAAACGAAGGCGGCGGGCGAGCTGCTCCTAACCCGATACGGACTGGAGGGCGGGGCGATTTACCAGCTCGGCCCGGCGTTGCGCGCGCTGCCGGAGCCGGCGATCTTCATTGATTTCAAACCCGCCCACACCGTCGGGCAGCTGGTACAGAAACTCGGCAACTGCCCGCGCAACTTTCTCGCCGAGGCGCGTTCGCGCTGGCGCTTGTGCGACGGGGCATTTGCCATTCTCGAAAACTTGCCGGGCCACGGACCGTTCACCTCAGCCGAAGCGCTCGCCGCAACCGTGAAAAGTTGCGAGCTGAAACTCAAGGGGCCGCGTCCGCTGGCCGAGGCGATCTCCTCCTCCGGCGGCGTGCGCTGGCGCGAACTGGATTCCGCGCTCATGGTCAGGCGGCTGCCAGGAGTGTTCGTCGCCGGGGAAATGATTGACTGGGACGCGCCGACCGGCGGCTACCTGATGCAAGGATGCTTTGCGACGGGCACCCGCGCCGCCCGCGGTGCGCTGGCATGGTTGCCCGCATCGCCGCGTGCATAAAACAGGCGCAAACTGCGAGAACAGTTCGCGCCTGCGCGGAGCCCGGTGCCAGATCGAGACTAAGGTTGATTGGCTGACTTCGCACCCGAATCCAACCCCAACGCCCACTGGATGCCACCAAGAACGTGCGCCTGGTAGGCGTGGCTGATTTCCACCGAGTTCTTGCGATCCTTGATGGCCGGGTCAGCGTCCCACAAATCTTCGCGATGGCCGAGGGAGGTGTAAAAGACGTTGCCTTTGCCATACTGTCTGGTCCAGGCGACCCCGAAGTGGCCGGCGGAATTATTCTCCGGATGTTTGTCGAGGATGAGCAGGTCATGCACTTTGGCAGCGTCGTAGTTCTTGAACTGATAAATTTCCTCCTGCTGAATCGTCCACGACTTTCCGAGGTGCGCGGTGGCAGGATTTTTTGGATCCTGGTTCAAACATTCCACCCCAACCTGTTTGCCGTGACGCGCGAACTCGCCACCCTGCATGTCAACAAACTCCGGCCAGCCATGAATGGTGTCGCTCGCCGCGTGAATGCCAATGAAGGCTCCCCCGCCTTTGATCCAGTCCAGAAAACCCTGCCGGTCGGGAATCGGCAGATCGCCCGTGGTGCTGAAGAACAGCACGCCATCGTAATGCTTTAGCGAGGCGGGCGAAAGTTTCTGCAGCGCGGCCTTGAGGGATTCCTCCCACTGGGCGGCGGCGGTTTTGTAGGCGGCCTGCGCCTCCTCCGTCGCGTCCTTCGTAAGATTGGCGGGTTTGCCGGCCG
Source organism: Verrucomicrobiota bacterium (assembly GCA_031423695.1). Lineage (GTDB taxonomy): Bacteria > Verrucomicrobiota > Verrucomicrobiia > Limisphaerales > CAIQOK01 > CAIQOK01. The sequence goes on along the minus strand of JANPGB010000385.1, from coordinate 59 downwards.
GCTGATGAATGAAGTCCACCGTGAACGCACCGCTGTCCTTGGACAGCTGCGCCAGAATT
>JANPGB010000384.1:0-7678 GCA_031423695.1 Verrucomicrobiota bacterium | reverse complement strand
TCAGCCGCGCCCGTGGTTCTCCCGCAGTCCACGCACGGCGGCTATCAAGATGCCCAGGAAGAGGCACCCATCGGCATCCCGCTGCATCCCGCATTGCAACAAGTCGTTGCGCCGGGAGCCGATGTGTTGCTGGGCATGGGCAACAACGAACCCACGATCGCCGTGGATCCCCACAACCCGCTGCACGTCGCCGTCGCCACCTATCTCGGCCTCCGCGTGTCCACCGATGGCGGCGTGACCTTTCAGCCGCGCGTGAACATCGCCGCGCCCGCCGGCTTTTCAACCGGCAGCGGGGGAGATTCCTCGCTGGGCTATGACAGCCAGGGCCGGCTGTTCTGGACGTTCCTGCTCCGCAACACGGCCGTGGGCGGCTTCGATGTTTTCGTTGTCCAATGCAATCCCAACACAGGCGCCATCCTGGCCGGCTATCCGGTCAACGTCACAGCCGCCGCCGGCGTGGCGAACGACAACTCGACCCATTCGCACGACAAGGAATGGCTCGCCGTGGATTCCTCCACCACCAGCCCGTTCCGCGACCGCCTCTATGTGGTCTGGACGGATTTCACACCGGGCGGCTCGGTGATCCGCACCACGTCGTCGGCCGATCAGGGCGCGAATTGGACCGCCGCGCTGGCGCTCTCGGGCGGCGGCGAAGGCTTCGTCTGGCCCTCCCAAAACACCGTTGCCCCCAATGGCGATGTCTATGCGTCTTATCATTCACAAACCGGCTTTAGCTCCAACAACCCGGACGGCGTCTCGGGGAAAATCTTCGTGCTGCGCTCCATCAATGGCGGTGGGACCTATCCCCAGAAGAATCTGGCGTACGCCGCCGGACAGGCCGACATCACGTTCAACGTCCAGAGCGGGACCCGGAGAATTCCCCGCACACAGTTCTGGCTGCAAGGCAGTGTCCAGCCGCAAATCCTGGCCGACCCGAACACCGCCGGCCGCATTTACGTCATCGCCAACGACCAGCCCAACCCGACGGATTTCGCCGACGTCTACATCGTCACCTCGACCGACAACGGCGGCACTTGGAGCGCGCCTACCCGCATTGACAGCGGGGCGGCCGGCACCTTCCACGTCATGCCCTCGGCCGCGATTGACGCGGTCAGCGGCTGCATCGTCGTCACCTACTACGACAACCGCCGGGGTCAGACCAACGCGGGCGGCAATTTCCTGCTCGACGTGTTCGCGACCACCAGCGGCAATGGCGGCGCGACCTTCTCCCGTGATTTTCAGATCAACACGGCCGCTTTCAATCCCGACCTCAACGCCCCCTGCCGCTTCGGGCCTTCCGGCTGCGGCGGCGTTGACACCGTTAGAACGTTGCGCATTGGCGAATACAACGGCGCGGCCATCGGCGGCGGCGTGGCGTTCGCGGTGTGGACGGGAAACAATGCCGGCGGTTCCCAGGACACCGTCTTTAACCTGTTCCCCGGCTGCGTCGCCTGCACGCTGACCTGCCCGGCCACCGTTACCCGGAACACCGACCCCGGCCTGTGCGGCGCCACGGTCAACTATCCCGCGCCGACCAGGAGCGGTGGATGCGGCCTCGTCACCAGCTCACCGCCGTCCGGCTCGTTCTTCCCGGTCGGCACCACCAAAATCACCAGCACCAGCACGACCGGATCGAGCTGCACATTCAACGTGGTGGTCAACGACGCCGAACCGCCGAAGATCAACTGCTCGCCGGACTTGACGGTGTGCAATGATCCCGGCCAGTGCTCGGCTCAGGTCTTCTTCACGGTGACCGCGACGGATAACTGCGCCCTGCAATCCCTCGTCTCCACGCCGCCTTCAGGAACTATTTTTCCGAAAGGCACCAACACGGTCACCAGCGTCGCCACCGACACCTCGGGCAACACCAACTCGTGCTCGTTTACCGTCATCGTCAACGACTGCGAGCCGCCGAAGATCAGTTGTCCGCCCGACATCACCGTCTGCAATGATCCCGGCCAGTGCTCGGCTCAGGTTTTCTTCACGGTGACCGCGACGGATAACTGCGCCCTGCAATCCCTCGTCTCCACGCCGCCTTCAGGAACTATTTTTCCGAAAGGCACCAACACGGTCACCAGCGTCGTCACCGACACCTCGGGCAACACCAACTCGTGCTCGTTCAGCATCATCGTGAAGGACTGTGAAGCGCCGCAGGTGGCCTGTCGGCCGGCCGAGAATCCCTCGGGCAAGAAGATCCCGGTCGCGGGCAAAAATCCGCGCAGCGGACGGAATCCGGACGGCTTCTATCAACTGCTGGCCAAGGACAACTGCGACCCGACGGCCAGTCTTCAAATCTATGTCAAGGATTCGTCCGAAGGCCCGTGTGGCGGCAGCTTCGCGGCGGGTCCATACGCCGTGGGTACGATCGTCAAACTCACGCAGTCGCCCGGGCACGCCGGCGTCCAGCCGATGGCGGGTGTGGTGGCGGCCCACGTTCACACTCGCGGAGAACCCGTGCTCGTAGTCACGGATTCCTCGGGCAACACCGGTTGCCAGCGGTGTTTCGTGCCACCGCCGCCCAAGTAGGCGACCGGTCACGATGCTCGTTCTGAGCGATTGAGGTGTTTCACAGCCCCGGGCTTTGGCCCGGGGTCTTTTTTGCGCGGCTGCCCCTCGCCTCCTTGGAATCGCTGCGGCAGAAAAAATCTGCGGATCCCCGTTGACCACGCCGTGCCAGCGTCCACCCGAACAACGACACCGAGAACTCGCCGACCGCAGGATAGAAACAATGGCGATATTTCAAAACACCAACGGGGCGTGCGGTGAAGCGCGACGCGGTGGTGGTGGCGCCGAACGCTACGAATAAAAATAGCCCAGCTCTCGCAGCGACGCATAATCCTTGGCCCGCTGCGCTGTCGCGCGGCCCAGGACGATATGGTCCAGCACTTCAATCTTCAAAACCTGCCCGGCGCGGATCAGGTCGCGCGTCACCTTGATGTCCGCCTCGCTTGGCGTCGGATCGCCGCTCGGATGATTGTGCGCCAGCACGAGCGCGGCGGCGTTGGCGGCGATGGCGGCCTTGAACACTTCGCGCGGATGCACCAGCAGCGAGTCAATCGTCCCGTCCGTGATTTCCTCCACGCGGATGAGCCGTCGTCGTGTGTTGAGCAGCAGCACCTGAAGCGTCTCCACATCCTTGATGAGATTCTGCCCCTTGAGCAGCGCGACGATGGCTTCGGGCGTGTCGAGCACCGGCGATTCGCGTTGCAACTCCTCCGCCATTTTCCGCGCCAGCGTGAACGCCGCGAGCAGCGTCACCGCTTTGTCGCGGCCGATGCCCCTGACCTTCCGCAGATCATCCACCGATGCCCGCGCCAGCGCGTGCAACGAGCCAAATTTTCGGAGCAATTGCGCGCCGACCTCGACCGCGTTCGCCCCCTGCAACCCGGTGCGCAACAGAATGGCGATCAACTCCGCGTCCGTGAGCGCTGCTGCACCTTTCGCGACGAGCCGTTCGCGTGGGCGTTCGCTGGCCGGCTGGTCCTTCAGTCGCAAAGAGTCGGACATGAAAAACTGATAACCACGAACGGCCCCAAACACAAAAACAATTTTCACCCTCCCCCAACGGAGCGCCGCCGGACGCGCGCCGAAGCCGGGCACCCGAATTTGGCAATGGGCGCGGACAGGCGATTTCAGATTTGCGCTTGCCGTCGCGGGGGTTCTGTGTGACAACCCTCGGGCAACGTATGAAAACCAAGGCTGAGATTGTCGCCAACTGGCTCCCGCGTTACACGGGCACGCCGCTCAAGGACTTTGGCAAGCACATCCTGCTGGTCAATTTCAACAACTACGTGGAGATGTTCGCCCGGTGGCACAAGGTGTCGATCCGGGGCGCGGACAAGCCAATGCCGAACGCGACGGCCAATGGCATCACGATCATCAATTTTGGCATGGGCAGCGCGAGCGCGGCCACCATCATGGATTTGTTGAGCGCGGTGAAGCCGGAGGCGGTATTGTTTCTCGGCAAGTGCGGCGGTTTGAAACACGTCGCGAATCTGGGCTCACTGGTGTTGCCCATAGCGGCAATCCGGGGCGAGGGCGCCTCGAACGATTATTATCCGCCGGAGGTTCCCGCCCTGCCGGCGTTCAGCCTGCAAAAAGCCATCTCGACCACCATCCGCGACCACAAGCGCGATTACTGGACGGGCACCGTCTATACGACGAACCGACGCGTGTGGGAGCATGACGACCAGTTCAAAAAATATCTGAAAAAGCTCCGCTGCATCGGCATCGACATGGAGACGGCGACGATTTTCATCACCGGTTTCCATAATGAAATCACGACGGGCGCGTTGCTGCTGGTGTCCGACCAGCCGATGACACCCGACGGGGTGAAGACCGCCGCGAGCGACGCGAAGGTGACGCAGGCGTTCCTCGACAAGCATCTGCACATCGGCATCGACTCGCTGAAACAGCTCATCAACCGCGGCCTGACGGTGAAACATCTGCGGTTCTGAAACCGGGTCCGTCAAAAACCAACTCCGGCTACGATGCGCTCAGGGGGGCCTCGTTCAGCAGGCGCTCAACCTCGGTGGGGCTGGCGGTCTCCTTGTTCACCAGCAGCACGGCCATCACGCCGCCAGGGCGCGCGATGCAGTGGAGCTGCGCGGTTTCAAACGACCAGCACACGCGTTCGGTGGGGATTTGATTTTGTTGCAACGCATAAACGGCTTCAAACAGCTTGCGGATGGTCTGCTCCATCTGTTCGTCGGTAAACTCCGGGCTGCTGCTTTTCACCGTGAGCGAACGGTCGGCCTTGCGGAAGCCGCACGCCAGCATCCCGCGGCTGGCCGCCGCCTGCGCGATCCACGATTGAATGGCGGCGCTCATTTCTTGGGGACGGACTGGACGAAAATTCTCCGGTCCGGCTGGATCAGCAGCAGGCTGCGCGATTCCGGTGACCCGACTTCCAGCCGCTCGCCGCGCGTCAGCAGCGGCGTCTTGGCGAAGGACAATGCGATGTTGGAAATCAAATCCAGCAGCAGAATCCGGCGGTCCACATTTTTGGGCTGCCATTCGTAGAGCAGTTCGCCGGTGCCGGAGCACAAAACAATTTCTTCAATCTGCCGGGCGGCGGCGGGTGGCGGCGGTTCGGCTTCCGTGGGGGCGGGGGCGACGGGGACGGCCGCGGGAGTGGCGGCGGCCTCGTCGCGCAAGCGCGCCGATTCCATGAGCAGCGATTCCCAGTGGCCGTCAATGGTGCGGCGCGGCGGCGGGTGAAACGGCTTGAGCTGGAATTCGCCGCCGCCCAGGGCGAGCAGTTGAAACAGCGCCGGCTCGCCGTGCTGGGTGTGGCTTTCCGCGTGGATGATGGAGCCGTCCTCGATGTAAATCCGGCCGGCATCGCTGCTCGCGGTCACGTCGAGCACGGAAGATTTGCGGTTCAGGCATTCCATCTGCAGTACATCCGGCAGTCCGACCTGCCGCAGCATGCCGCGAAAACCCTCCGTCGGCGTGGCCGCGATGTTTTCCAGCGCGGCGTAGATTTTCGTCAGATCGCCCGCGACTTCGGTCTTGTCGAGGAACAGCGCCGCGCCGTTTTTCAAACTGGTCAGGCGGTTTTCCGGCGTGGCCAGGCCGGTGAGGATCACGACCGGGATCGCGGGATGCGTGCGCTTGATCAGCGACAACAGTTGCAGGCCGTCCATGACCGGCATCTTCAAGTCCAGCATGATCAGGTCGATGGGGTTTTCCTTCAGGCACGTCAATGCCGGGGCGTAATGATCGGCGGTGTGAACGACCCACGTGCCCGGGCGATGAACCAGGAGAAACTCCTTGAAAATCCCGGCGAACGTGGTGTCGTCGTCCACGATCAGGATCCGCTTGGCGCGACTGGCTTTGAGGTGAATCGTGTCCATCAGGCGGCCCCCAGAAAGTTGAGGAATTCGACCGCCTCGGCCGCGGCGTGCCGCACGGACTCGTCGGTGTCGGACATCGCCGTCATCAGGGCCGAGGCGGCGCGGGGATCGCCCAGCCGGCCCAGGGATTGGACGGCCGCCAGGCGCACGTCCTGGTCCGGGTCCTGAAGCAGCTCGACAAACACGGAAAATATTTTACGGCGTTTCTGGCCGGCGGCGGTCAACACGGTCGTGCCGTCCGTCACGCCGGGAGTTTTATCGGAAAGTTTCCCCATCCGCCCGAGCACGCTGGTGGCGGCGTAGCGGATCGCCGAATCACCGAAGTCCAGCGCGGCGCGCAATTCCGGGATGACCTGCTGCGCCTCCTCGCTGGCCGGCCAGTTGGGGTTCAGCTTTTGGATTGTCACGCCCGCCGTGCGCCGCACGCTGGAGTCGGCGTCCGTCAGCGCCAGCACAAGCGGGCCGATGGCGCGTTTGCCACCGATGTCTCCCAGTGCGGTGATGGCGGATTCGCGCACGTCGTTGTCGGAGTCTTTCAGCGCCATGATGAGGCTGTCCACGGCTTTGGCATCCTTGCATTTGCCGAGCGCGTGGGCGGCGGCGCGCCGCACATCCCAGATGGAGTCCTTCAACAGCTCCGTCAACGCCGCCATGGTCTGCTGGCCTTCGAGGTCGGCGACTGCGTCAATCGCGGCAACCCGGACACGGTGATCGGTATGCCGCAGCATTGGCACGAGGGCCTCGGCGGCTTTCCCGCCGCCAAAATGACTCAGGGCTTCAATGGCGGCGACGCTCACGGCATGGTCGCTGGATTTGAGCGCGGGGATGAGGGTGTTGAGCACGCGTTCATCGGCGATCTGCCCGAGCGTGTGCAGGGCGGCGACCTGCAAGCTGTAAGGTCCGCCGAGCAACACCAGCTCCAGCGCCTCAATGGCCTGCGCACCAAAGCCCGCGACCTGCTTGAGGCGTCCCTGCGCCACGGCGTACCAGATCTCCTCCCTCGCGTTGCCGGGACGCCAGCGCAAACTTTCGAGCACGCGCGCCGCTCGGCCGCGCACCCCGGCGTCGAAATCATTCAACACGCCAACCAACGCAGCGATGACGTGCGCCTCGGGCTTGTTGCGCAGGGCATCCACGGCGGCCTGGCGCAATTCGGGATGGTGGTCGGAGAGGGCGTGGATCAGTACGGCGGTGGCCTTTTCGCCGCCGATTTTCCCGAGCGCGGTGACGGCGGCGCGGCTCACGCGCATGTCCTCGTCGCGGATGGCCTCCGACAAAGCCTCGAAGGCACGCTTGCTGCCCGCGTCCGCCAGGCGCTGGACTGCCTGCAACCGGGCTTCGGGGTCGTTTGATTTGATTTGCAGAAATGCCGGCCACCACATTTTTTTGAAACTAGCGCATGCGCGCGGGGGTGTCACGATTTTACGAGGGCGGCAGCCCGGCGGCCGTCGGTGCCGGGCCGGAGGTTCCGTCCGGTGTCACCCAAAAGCAACAGCTCCCGTTCCCTCGTCTGGTTTGAGAGGCCGGGAAGCTGTGCACCGCGAAAGGACTTGAATCCGCGGCGGCGGCCTATTTTGCGCCATTGATGATTTCGCTCATCTTGAAAATCGGGAGGAACATGCAGATGACCATGCCGCCGATGATGACGCCCAGGACGACGATCATCAGCGGTTCGATCAGCGAGGTCAGGCCGGACAGGGTGGTTTCGATTTCTTCATCCAGGAAGTCGGAAATGCGTTCGAGCATGTTGTCAATTTTGCCGGTCTGCTCGCCGGCGGTGATCATGCGGATGATCATGTTGGGGAAAATGGGATGCTTGC
>JANPGB010000383.1:0-7461 GCA_031423695.1 Verrucomicrobiota bacterium | reverse complement strand
AGGAGAGCACCAGGGCAAAATTGGTCTGGGTGAGTTGTGCCGTGGTCTCGGCCAGATTCTTCTTGGTGGTCCGCAGGCTGTTCTCGGCGGTCGCCCGGCCGTCGGTCTCCGTCTTGAGGTTGGTTTGCAGCGTGGTGACCTTCTGCTTGACGGTGACAAAGTTCAGCGCTCCAACGGCCAGCCCGGCAATGATGGCGACGATTAAACTGATGCGAATCAACATGGCTCGGTTTTAGTTTGAATTGTGATTGGAGATTAGAGCGGGCGCGTAAACGTGTCAATGCCCTTTGCAAGCATTCGTGTCGGATTTTTTGCGGATTTATTTCCGCCATTGCCTGCTGAGTTGGTTCCCCTATCTTGCCCGCCATGAAGTATCGTCGATTTGGGCGCACGGAACTGGCCATGCCAGTCATTTCCTGTGGCGGCATGCGTTATCAGTTCAAATGGCAGGACGTGGACCAGAAGGAAATCCCGCCGGACAACCAGCGGAATCTCGAAGCCTGCATCCACCGCGCGGTCGAGCTGGGCATCAATCATATTGAGACCGCGCGCGGCTACGGTACGTCTGAAATGCAACTGGGGCTGGTTCTCCCGACGCTGCCGCGCGAGAAAATCATCGTGCAAACAAAAATCAGCCCGAAGGCAACCGCCAGGGAATTCCTCGAAGCCTTTGAGACCTCCATCTGCCATCTGCGGCTCGATGAGGTGGACTTGCTCGCGTTGCACGGCATCAACAACCGCCAGTTGCTGGAATGGACACTAAAAAAAGACGGCTGCCTCGCCGCCGCCCGCCAGCTGCAGAAAGACGGCCGGGTGCGGCACATCGGCTTCTCCACGCACGCCACCACGGATGTCATTCTCGAAACGATCCAGACCGGCGAGTTCGACTACGTGAACCTGCACTGGTATTTCGTCAACGACCTGAACTGGCGCGCCGTCGAGGCCGCAAGCAAACTCGACATGGGCGTCTTCATCATCAGCCCGAATGACAAGGGCGGGAAGCTGCAGGAGCCTTCGGCGAAAATGTCCGAGCTCTGCGCGCCGCTGACACCGATGCAGTTCAACGATCTTTACTGCCTGGCCCGCCCGCAAGTGCACACACTGAGCTGCGGCGCGGCGAAACCAAGCGACTTCGACGAGCACATCGCCGCACTGAAATTCTACGACCAGATCCCCGAGAAGATCGCCCCCATCGAAAAGCGACTGCGCGCGGAAATGGATCGCGTGCATGGCCCGGACTGGTGCCGGCGGTGGTTTGAAGGATTGCCGCTTTACCTCGACGCGCCCGGCCTGATCAACATGCAGGAAATCCTGCGGCTGTGGACTTACGCCAAGCCGCTGGAGCTTCTGCCGTGGGCGAAAATGCGCTACAACCTGCTGGGCCAGGCTGACCACTGGTTTCCCGGCGAAAACGCGGGGAAGGTTTCGAAGTTGAAATTGGAGTCCTGCCTCAGCCGCAGTCCGTTCGCCAAAATGATTCCCGCGATTCTTGCGGAAGCCCACAGCACTTATTACGAGAAGCCCGTGAAGCGGCTGAGCGAGAGTTGAGATTTCCCAGCTGCATAAATTTTTCCACGCCACCGGATCCATCGTCTCGGCGTTCAACACCGCCCCACCATCGTACGGGAAGCCACCAGTCTGGGTTGAACGGGCAGTCAGCGACGTGGCCGGCATCAGTTAAATAAAGTAAAACCGCCCGGCGCAGTGAGCCCTAAAGTCTGGACCCGGAGGAGCCAACACCAGCGTTCGGAATCGGCTCCGTCGTTTCCAGTTGCTTGGAATGTTGCTGCAGGCGTTGGATCTCGGCGGCGAACGGGGCAGTTTGGTGGCAATCCGCCTCCGCATCGCGCACGGCGGCAACACAGCGCGCGAACTCGGCAGTCGTCATCTCCCACCGATCAATATCCGGCTTGAATTTGTCGCGAGACATTCCCAAGGCGACCCGGTCATGTAAAATCGCCGCGGCTTTTTCCTCGCGCTGCTCGGCGGCCTGAGCCTCTTCAATCCGCAATTTAAGCCGCGCACAAGGATCGGGGGGCAACGTCGCGGTGGTCTCGCGATAGACGGAATGACATCCCGCCCCGCCCAGCAAGCAAAGCCCCGCCACCAGAGCGAGAAAAATGCTGTACGGACGTGCGCTACTGGGTAGTTCACCCCACTTGTCCCGAATCAGAGGCAATGGCATTAAACAACGTGGATATTTTTTCGCCCCGGCGGAGGGCTCTTTGCAAGTGTGTGCTGACATTGGTTTTGTTTTCATTTCGCGCGATCGCCGCCGAGACCGACAACTTTTACCTGCCGCTTAAGCCCGAGTTCGCCGACCTCGGCGATTACTTCCAAGCCGTCCACACCCGGGCCATTGTGGCGGGAGTCCGCGAGGTGAATAGCAGGATTGAGCGCGCGCTCAATACCAAAGATGAGGCGGCCCGAGCCAGACAACTGGCCCTGTGTCACACGCCGGACGCCATTGCGGCGGCGGTGGCGAGCCAGTTTGGCGACGCCCCCACGGAAACCTCGCGCATCGAGCGTGCGGTCAGCGGAACCTGGGCGCGGCGGACTTTCCCCGACAAATCGCTGGTGCATTCCGACATCTCGATGAATTTCCGTGGTCATTTTATTTTGGATCCCGGCGCGTTGTTTTGTCTCGCCCAGGCAGGCACGGTCCAGGCGTTCGGCGTGTACTTCGGCACGGACAAACTGCTGCACTTTCATCAACTGGGCCACCCCTACTACAAGCGCTACCGCGCGCAACTCCAGGCGGGGTCGAGCCCGGAGGAGGCCCGCCGCGAGGTCGTAAAATATTTTTCCTCGGAAGCCTTGTTTGCGGAAGGCAACCTCTTTGGAGCCGCCACCACCCACATCTATTCCAACGCGGATCTGGCGGCCAACTATCTGGGGTTTAAATTTTTCCTGAATCTCACCGAGACGGTCGTTTTACTCGGACAAGCGCGCGAGCCACTGGTGGTTCGTTGCGGTGTGTTCTGGCGCGTGAACGATCAGGTGCGCCCCCAGTCGGGCTGGTTCCGCCCGTTCATCAGCGATCATTGGAATGAAGCGCTAAATCCCAGCCTTTACAGTTCTTCGATGCGCCCGCGCATCCGCAAAATTCTCCAGAGCCGCGCCGCGAATATCGTACAGTTCTACACTGAGAACGACGGGCGCCCCGAGAATCCTGAGTATTTCAACCACCTTGAACACCGACTGGCCACGTATGGCGGCGAGCCGTATGGGCACTCGGGGCACTTCGAAAATCTGATGGACATTGGCAACACCTGCTTGTCCGCACTGCCGGCAAAACCGACGCCCTCCCCGGAGCGGCTGGCGAATGTCCGGAGATAAGCTTCCGCCAAAAAGATTCCCGCGATGCTAGAGGAAGCCCACAGCACTTCTTAAGAGAAGCCCGTGAAGCGGCTGAGCGAAAGCTGACGCACCTCAAACGAGGTAAGGCAAATCTTGTAGTTCAAAAGTCACGATTCAATATTTCAACGGACTCCTTCAGATTCAGTGCGGCTTGTAATCATCCAGGTTGACACCAAAGCGACGGTTGGGTGGATGGGCCTTAATCTCGTGATAGGTGTTGTTTTGCCAGACGATCAAAGCCAGTTCGGGAGACGGCTGTAAATCGCGGATATAGGTGTACTGCGCGTAAGTATGGGTGCGGATGCCTCCGACCGCCACGATCACATCGCCTCGTCGGAGGCCGGCCGCCCGCACCAGATCGTTCTGTCCGTTAATCACTGCGCCGTCGGACGGGGCTGCGGACAAATCACCGAGGGAAACTTTTTCCATTCCGTTCGGGAAATAAATCTTCAGGCGCCGCTGAAGTTCCGGGGCAAAACGCGAATTTCCGGTCTTTGCCTGGTAACGCGAACAAAACGCCATCACCGGGCCGGGTTCGTTATACCGTTCTTCCATTTTGGTGAACCATTCAAACGCACCGTCGTAATTGGTGGTGGTCTCCAGGAACACAGCTTTGGCGGTCAGGCCCGCCGCGGAATAAACCTCCCCGGCGAAGTCCGCGATTTCCCGGGCCTTCTCGCGCTGACCTTTCTTCAAGTAGTAATTGATCCGCCATTGGGCAGCGTTGGCAACTCGAACGGCATCCGGATCATTGTCACATGCTTTGTCAGTGTACTCCGCGCATTTGTCTTCCTGGTTGGCTCTCAGGGCATAGTTGCCAAGATCGTAATAATAACCGGGCGACAGCGCGGCTGCCTGCAACATGAACTTTTCATACTGCTCCGGTTGGTCACAAACGGTGTTGGCGACGGTGCATAATGCGAAAACGCTGTAGGGCAGCAGCGGCCGATACAAGCTCATGGCCTGGTCATAAGTCGGACAGTTCGTATATTTCTTCTCGATGATGTAGCTGGCAATGCTGCAATCATACGGTGACAGCTCATGGAGTTGTTCAAATCGGGCGAGCACATCAGGCCGGTCAACCAGGATCGGATGGTTCAGGCGCGGGTGGAGATCATACACCGTCCCGGGCGGTGGATTGTGACTGTGCCATTCATTGACGTGGGGATTGGGATTCGGGTTGTACCACGGCGCGAACGGCACTTTGTAACAAAGATGATTCCAACATTCCGCCGGCACCAAGTGCGGCGTGGTTCGCGTCACTTTGAAGCCGTCGTCCACGGACTTGTGATAGGATTGCACGTCGGTGCAATTAAAACGTCGTACGAAGGGATACAAACGCAGCCCGCCAAATTCATGGTCGCACTTCGTGGCAAATTCCTTCGCGTCATCCGGGACACCCCATTTGGCATTCATGAAGTAAAAGTTCTGCTGCACGGCATGGCAGAGATGGCGCTGGAAAAACAGGGCCCATTGCCCCCAGCCAATGACGCGCACATGACCTTTCGGGTCAAAACAATGTTCCGGGAGTTCGTTCAAGGCTGCAGTCAGTTTTCCCTGACTTAATTTTTCCTGGCGTGCAAGTTTATAGACGCTCTGAATCTCCTGAAGCTCCAGCGGAATGGCGGACTGCAACAATTCGTGTCCCATCCCCACCGAATAACTTTGCTCGTTGGCGGCACGGACAATGTCGATGATTTGCTTCTGATCATCGTCTAGTTTCATCCACGCGTCGGGCGCGTTCACAAAACTGGCGAACGCGCAAAACCAAGCCACGCTCTCCACACGCGAGCGGTCGTTTTTTCCAGTCAGGATTCGAAAATCGCCAGTGTTCAAGGTCCGCAACACCCGTACCATGCTCGCGACCGCAGCGTTGTTCGTATCCATGGAGTTTAATTGTTCCAGCGCCAGCCGGCCGTCATTCACCGCCGACAGCATTGTCGCTTCGGCCAGCCGTCCGTTGATCCCAAACGCATCCGCCCCGCGCAGGTAGCGGGCCAGGGTCAAATGGGCGGTGAGACGTGAGAGGGGAGATCGGATTTCAAAAAACTTCCCGGAATGATCCCGGAGCAGGAACGCACTGAGCAGGAGCGCTGCTTGTTCGTGCAGTTCGGGATTGGTGAAATCCTTTTCCAACGCCTCCGATAATACCTGATTTTCCCGCTCCATGGTCTCCGGTGTACCATCCAGCAATTTAGAAAGCAGCATCGTGTCGGCCGTTTCGTTCGTGGCCGCACCGCCCAGCCCGAGGGTCCGCGCCAGCGTTCCTGCCAGATCACGATAGACTTCTGGCGACCAGATCGGACCATTCACATTCAGGTCCAGCTTCAAATTGGCGTACTTCTCATCCAGGTTGATCTGTAATTCATACCGCGGAGCGTCGGGAGGAGCGCCGGGTTTTTCCGTCGCGGTGACGGAGAAGAATTTTTGTTCCGGCAGCCGGCGCGTTGCCGCGTAATACATCTGCTCCGCCAGGTCGGACACGATGGCTTCGACGATGAATTGTGACTCCGATTGAAATGGCGTTTGAAAGTAACCCGATGGCGATGCCGGGGGATGGTCGAACGACGCGGTCTCCTTGGCCGCCTCCGGCTTACAGCCCGTCACCAAGGTAATCGCAATCAGAATGCTCAGAAATCCGGATTGAGTTTGCTTTTGCATGGCGCGAAATTAATTTTTTGGGAATTACCATTCCACTACGTTTTTCCTCGCACGAAGTCAATCCGTGAATCGGCTTTGCGCTTGATGTGCTTTGGCCGTAAAGGAGGGTGCCCATAAAAAGTCAGGGCCGGAGAAATGTTTCTCCGGCCCTGGCCTTCAAAAGCACTGGATGGGTCACTTATTTTTTGAGCCCGTTGGTTGATTCCTTGTTCGCCTCGGGTTTGGCCGCCTCCACCGGGGCGCCAAGGTTGAGCTGGCTCAGCACCGCGTCCGTGATGTCGTTCTCGCCGTTGGTGAAGAGCACGGAGTCCGCATCCAAAACCAGCGAATAACCGCCGGCCTTGGCCTTGCCGGCGACGGCCAGTTTGATCTCGTCGAGCAGGTTCTTCGTCTTGCGGGATTTTTCCTCCTGGAGGATCGCCCCGGCCTGGCGCTGGAACTGGGCGGCGTTGCCTTCGATGTCCTTCATGTCCTTGAGCTTTCCCTCGGCATCCCGCTTGCGCTTGTCGCGTTCGTCGGCGGAGACGGCCTGGTCGCTCGCGCCGGTGACGAGCTTTTGATATTCGTCCTTGGCCTTGTTCCAACTGTCGGCCATCTCGGTCTCGGATTTTTTCAATTCGGCCTGCCGGTCCTTCAGGGCGGCATCGGCCTGCTTGGTTTTCCAGTAGCCATCGAAAGCCTTGGCCAGGCTCATGGTGGCAATCTTCGCCTCCGCAAAGGCGGAGACGTTCATCAGCGAACACAACAAACAACCGAGACCGATTTTTTTCAGCATCATTTTCATAAATTTAACAAACCAAATCCAACCCACGCGACCGGAGGGAACTACCGCCGGCCAAAATTGACTTCACGGAACAGACAGGCCAGCGCAACCGACGTTCATTCTTTACGGGGTGCTTTTGAGGCCGGGCAAACCGGTTTGGCGCAGCCGGAAGTAGCCGCTGCGATTGGTGGCCGGCAGCGTGACCGTCTGCCTGCCTGCCTCCACAATTGGAACCACGTCCACCAACTGCCACTCAGGCGCGGAGAGGCTCGGGCTGGATTCCACCCTCAAATCCGTCGCGGTCGCCGGCCAGGAAAGCGCAACGCTCCCGTTGGCCTGGGTGATGAATAGCGTGGGCGCGGCCACTGTCGTGGCGAGGAGGCTTGATCTCCGGGGGAGCGACGTGGTGCTCATAAACGGCGCGAGGGAAATCGCCGCCACGAACACATCGTTGCTTCGTTGTTTGCCACCCGGCCGCGACTTGAGCGAATGCAGGGTTGGAAAATCGATCGAAGTGGTGCCGCCGACAATGTAAGCATTTCCTGCCGCGTCCAGCGCGACGCCCCGAGCGCTGTCGCTGCCCGAGCCACCCAGCAGGGCGGCGAACTGGAAGGCAGAAGCGTCGGCGTTCAGCAAGGCGACAAATACTTTCGCCGTGGCCGTCGTCTTGCCGATCC
>JANPGB010000382.1:0-2408 GCA_031423695.1 Verrucomicrobiota bacterium | reverse complement strand
ACGTGGAATTGCCGCCGTCGTTCGCTAAACATTTTCGCGGGCCTCAGTTTGGCGTCGCGGGCTGCCGCACGCTGACCCAGGTCGAAGGACGTCCGCTCATCGGCACGATTATCAAGCCGAGCATCGGCCTGTCGCCGCAGCAGACCGCGGCGCTCGTCAAGACGCTGGCCGAGGCGGGCATTGATTTCGTGAAGGATGACGAGTTGATGGCCAATCCGCCGCACTCGCCGTTCGACGAACGCGTGGACGCCATCATGCGCGTCATCAACGACCACGCGCAGCGCACCGGCAAGCAGGTCATGTATGCCTTCAACGTCAGCGACGAACTCGACGCCATGCAGCGGCATTATGAGAAGGTGGTTTCCGCCGGCGGCAAGGCTGTGATGATTTCGCTCAATAGCGTCGGGCTGGCGGGCGCGAAAAAAATCTGCGACTTCGGGCGGCTGGCGATTCATGGTCACCGCAACGGCTGGGGCATGTTGAACCGGCATCCGTTGCTCGGCATCGAATTTCCGGCGTATCAAAAACTCTGGCGGCTGGCGGGCGTGGATCAGCTTCATGTCAACGGCATCGCCAACAAGTTTTGGGAGAGTGACGACTCGGTCGTGCGCTCCATTGAAGCGTGCCTCAAGCCGCTATTTGGTCAGGTAGGGCGCGTCGCTCCGCGCGCGCCTTCCGACACCAGCTCAGAGTTCGGCGCGCACGGAGTGACGCGCCCTACCAGCCGTGAGGAAAGCAGCGCATTTTCGATCCTCCCCGTGGTTTCCTCCGGTCAATGGGGCGGACAGGCCTGCGAAACGTATCGCCGCACCAGGACCGTTGATCTGCTCTATATGGCCGGTGGCGGCATCATGGCGCATCCCGATGGGCCAGCGGCGGGCGTGCGTTCGTTGCAGAAGTGGTGGCAGGCGGCGGTGGAAGGACTGACGATGGAACAAGCGGTGCTGAAATATCCCGGGCTGAAAATGTCGGTGGAGAAGTTCGGGAAGAAAGAAAAATGAAACATCGAACAATGACCACCGAACATCGAACATTGAACGGCTATCGTTCGGCTATTTCTTTCGAGGTTGGTCGTTCGATGTTCAATGTTCAATGTTTCCTGGCGTTGGCATGAGCAGACTTCTCCTCACCTTTTACAGCGACGACTTCACCGGTTCAACCGACGCGCTGGAGCAGCTCACCTTGGCGGGTATTCGCACGGCGCTGTTCATTGAGCCGCCCACGCCCAAGCAGCTCGGGCGTTTCAAGAACCTTCAGGCCGTTGGCGTGGCAGGCATCACCCGCTCGCTGCCACCAGATGTCATGCGGCGCGAACTGCGGCCTGCGTTGAAGAACCTTAAAGCTCTCGGCGCGCGGCATGTCCACTACAAGGTCTGCTCCACGTTTGATTCCTCGCCGACCATCGGCAGCATCGGATGTGTGATTGAAGTGGCCGCAAAAGTTTTCCGTGCGCCGTTCATTCCGCTGCTCGTTGCCGCTCCGGCGTTGGGACGTTATACAGTTTTTGGAAATCATTTTGCGCGCTACGGCATCGGCAGCGCGGGTGCGATGCACCGGCTGGACCGCCATCCGTCCATCAGCAAGCATCCGGTTACGCCCATGGCGGAGGCAGATTTGCGGGTGCATCTGGCGCGGCAAACCACGAAGCGCATCGGCCTGTTCGACATTTTCAAGCTCGGATTGTCTCCGCAGGAGGCGCGCACGGCGTTGAAAAGAATTTTGTCCGAAGGTGCGGAGGTGGTTTTGTTCGACGCACTCTATGCGGAGCAAATGCGGCGCATCGGCGAATTGATTGATGGCTATGCAACCGCGAAACAACCGCTGTTTTCAGTTGGCTCGTCAGGCATTGAAATGGCGCTGGCAGCGCACTGGCAGGTAGCGGCAGGCATCCTGCCTGCCGTAGAGCCGGGCTTCCAGCCCGGCGGAACCGGCGTGGATGACAGTCGGCGCATCGAGAGTTCGAGCGATAGTATCGGGATGCTTGCCAGTCCGGGCGGCAAGATGCCGCCCTCCACGTCAGGCAGGATGCCCGACGCTACAAAGCAGGTTTTGATCGCCTCCGGCAGTTGCTCGCCGGTGACGGAAGGACAGATCGCGTGGGCGTTGCAGCACGGGTTTGCCGGAGTTGCGCTCGACACGGCCACGCTGGCGACGGAGAAAAACATCGGGCGCGTCATCGCGCAAGCCACCGCCACCACGGTTCAACATCTCCAAGCCGGACGCAGCGTGATTGTGCACACCAGTCGGGGTGGCCACGATCCACGTCTGGCCGCCACGGCGAAGCTCTTCAAGCGGCGCGGACTGGACGCGTCCGAGGCCAAGACGGTAGGTGCCATAATTTTTGGCTCGGCACTTGGCGCGGTGATGCGTGGCACGCTGGCGCTAACACACGTTCGCCGGCTCTGCAT
>JANPGB010000381.1:0-26702 GCA_031423695.1 Verrucomicrobiota bacterium | reverse complement strand
GTGTTGCATGTGTTGGTGGCGGAGATCGGGGAGTTTGAACGGGTGCGGCGGCCGGCGCGGCTGCCGGAGGTGTTGTCGCGGGAGGAGGTGAAGCTGGTGCTGGCAGCGGCGGCTCCGGAATATCAACTGCCGCTGCGGTTGTTGTATGGGACGGGCTTGCGGTTGATGGAGTTGTTGCGTTTGAGAGTCAAAGACGTGGACTTTGGCCGGAATCAAATCATGGTGCGGTCAGGCAAAGGGCAGAAGGATCGGGTCACTGTTTTGCCGGAGAGTTTGAAGGCGGAGTTGCAGGCGCATCTGGAGCGGTGGCGGCTGGAGCATGCGCGGGAACTGGAGTTGGGGCGCGGAGCGAGCACCCTCCCGGAAGGCGTCGGGAAAAAGTATCCGGGCGCGGCGAAGGAATGGGCGTGGCAATATGTTTTCCCGGCGGCAGGTCTGGCCAACGCGAATCGTCGAGTTGACGGGACTGGAGAAACACGTCCGGTCTGGCTGAGGCATCATTTGCATGAGGACACTTTGCAGCGGGGCATGAAGGCGGCGGTGGCCCGGGCGAAGCTGGCCAGGCGGGCCACCTGCCACACGTTGCGCCATTCCTTCGCCACGCATTTGCTGGAGAACGGTTATGACATTCGCACGTTGCAGGATTTGCTGGGGCACAAGGATGTGGCGACGACCCAGATTTATTGGCTCGCTCGCGCCCGCTCGGCTCGGCCCTGCGGGCCTTTCGCTGCGCGAAATCCCTGTCGCGGCTTCCCAAGCCGCTCCAGTCGCATGTCATGGCCAAGCCGGGGATCGGGGTGCGGAGTCCGCTGGATGGGTGAAGGCAAAAGTGGAAAGCGGCAAAGCGGGAACAAACATCCAACATCCAACATCGAACGTTGAATATCGAAGTTGGCGGTTGAACATTTTGGATAATGGGACGCGGTGGAAGGCGTCCTTACCGAACCAAGGATGGCGGCATCCCAAGGATCTGGGCGGGCTGGGCGTGGCGGCGTGTGACCGGATAATTCGCCGTGCCGTCGTGGCCGTTTCATGCCACGGGACTTTGGAGGGCGAATCTGCTAGTAGTTCACCATGCACGATACTCCAGCACCGGTTCGGGAAACAATGCCATGAGGCAAACCCGACATCGAATTTGTGATTTCGTTTGCCTCGGCCTACTGCTGTCGGGTTTTTCCACCCAGGCCTTTACCGTGCGGGATGCAAACACCATTTTCAGCTCGTTCAACAACGCGTTCTATTCCCTCAACGGCACGAACGGATTTTTCAAGGACATGCAGACCGGCGGCAATGCCTACTTCTGGGGCCAGGCGAACATGATCGAGTGCGTGATTGACGCCTATGAGTGGCGGACGAACGTGGCCTCCGCGAACACCATCACCAATCTGCTGAACGGCTTCCTCGTTGCCAACGGCAACAACTGGACTTCTTGGAACATCTACAACGACGACATCATGTGGGCGACGATCGCGTTTGTGCGCGGCGGCCAGGCGACGGGACGGACGAATTATTATGCCGTTGCGAAGGCGAATTTCGACGCGTGCTACGCGCGGGCTTACGACACGAACCTTGGCGGCGGGCTTTATTGGTCCACGGGAAATTTTTCCAAGAACGCGGCGGTCGAAGGGCCGGCGGCGATTGCGGCGTACCTGCTTTATCAAGTTCTCGGCGACACAAATTATTACAGCAAGGCGACGAACATTTATTTCTGGGAGCGCAAGGTGCTGTTCAATACGAACAACGGCGCGATCTACGACAACATCGGCACCAACGGCGTCATCAACGGCGGCTCGCTGACCTACAACCAGGGCACGTTCATCGGCGCGGCGAATTATCTCGGCCAGACGAACGACGCGCGGCTGGCGGCGAACTTCACGATGCTCAACCTCACCAGCGGCGGCATCCTCCCGCAGTATGGCATCGCGGGAAACAACTCCGGCTTCAACGCGATCTTTCTGCGCTGGATGATGCGCTACATGAAAAACCGCAATCTGGAAGGCACCTATGAAACGTGGTTTCAGCGAAACGCCGCCGCCGCGTGGAGCCTCCGACGTGCGCCGGACAATCTGTCGTGGTGCCAATGGCTGCAGCCGTCGCCGCTCGGCACCAATTTTTACGCGTGGGATTGCATTGCCTCCTACGAGGCGTTGCAGATGGCGGATCCGACGCAAGGTTCCGCCGCGCTGGCCGTGCCGCGGGATTACATCGGTTACTGGCCTTTGGATGCGACGAGCGGCAGCATCGCGACGAACGCCGCATGGTCCGGCAACAACGGCACGGTGAACGGCGCGACGTGGAACGCGAACGGACGAGTCGGCGGCTGCCTGACCTTCAACGGCATGAACAACAACGTGCAAATCACCAATCCGGTCGTGAACGATTTCAGCATCGCGTTCTGGGTGAAGACCACGCAGACCGCCGGCACGCCGCAATGGTATAACGGCGCGGGCCTGGTGGACGGCGACGTGCCGTTCACCGCGAACGATTTCGGCACCGCGCTCGTCGGCGGCAAGTTCGGTTTTGGCACCGGCAATCCCGACCGGACGATTGTTTCCACGACCTCGATCAACGACGGCGCGTGGCATCAGTGCGTGGCGACGCGGCAGCAGTCCGCGGGCACCTTGAGCGTCTATGTGGACGGCAATTTGCAGGCGACGACCACCACAGCTACGAACAACACCTTGAGCAGTCCGGTGAATTTGTTGCTTGGTTCGACCGGCGGAAATTATTTCAACGGCAGTCTCGATGAGGTGAAAATTTTTCCGCGCACGCTGGGCAGCAATGAAGTCGCGGCCCTTTATTCCAGCAGCGTGATGGCTCCGTCTGCCGCGCCGACGAATCTCACGGCCATCGCCAACGGCAACGCGTCGGTGCAGTTGACGTGGTCGGAAGCCCCGCTCGCCACGAGCTATAATCTCAAACGCGCGCTCGTCAGCACCGGGCCTTACACGACGCTAATCAACACGGTGGCGACAAGTTTCGGGGACACGAGCGTCGCCAACAACCGGACTTACTACTACGTCGTCTCACCCGTGAACGTGATGGGCGAAGGCACGAACTCCACACCAACCAGCGTGAACACTTCCGCGCTCGTGGTGTGGCTCAAGGCTGATGCGATCAGCGGCCTTTCGAACAGCGCGCCGATTTCGCTTTGGCCTGACCTCACCGGCAACGGCTTCAACGCGCTGCAACTGTTACCTGCGAACCAGCCGACATTTGTGACCAACGCCATCAATGGATTTCCCGCCGTGCGGTTCAATTCCGCCAACAGCACTTACCTGTGGTTCTACCGTCCGGTGCAGGATGACTTCACGATGATTTTTGTCTATCGCAGTTCACAAGGCATCAGCACCGGAATAAATTTTTGGGAAGGCGCGGGGTTGATCAATGGCGAGCAAAACGGGACGGTCAGCGATTTTGGAATTTCGCTCAACGCGAACGGACAAATTCTCTCCGGCGTTGGCAACCCCGACACGACGATCCATTCCGGCACCGGATTCAACAACGGTCTGCCGCACGTCGTGACCTTCAAGCGCATCAGGAGCAGCGGCGTGCTGGCGTTGTATGTGGACAGCACGCTCGTAGCGACGGGCACGGGCGGTACGCAATCGCTGTCCGCGCCGAATTGTCTGACGCTCGGCGCGCAGGCGGTGTTGAATAATTTTCTCAACGGCGACATCGGCGAGGTGCAGATATACAACGCAGCACTTCTGGACGCCGACCGGCTCGCGCTGGAACGCGCGCTCAAATGCAAGTTCGCCATGAGCGGCGGCGCGACTCCGCCCGTGCCGACGGGACTGACTGGCATCGCCAGCAACCGGGTGATCAACTTGAACTGGACGCTCTCGTCCGGCGCGAGCGGCTACAACCTCTGGCGCTCGACGGACGGCGGCGCGTCGTATCAACTCGCCGCGGGCGGTTTGGCTTTGAGCAGCTTGGTGGACACGAACGCCGCGAACGGTCAGACGAATTATTATCAAGTCGCCGCCACCGACGGCTGCGGCGCGAGCGCGAACTCGGCGGCGGTGGGAGTATTCCTGCCGTTACCTGCACTGGGCATAACTGCTAACTTCGGTTCGTTGACGATCAGTTGGCCGGGATGGGCGAATGATTGGGGATTATATGCCGCTACTAATTTGACGCCGCCGGTGGTTTGGTCGGGAGTCACCAATGCCGTGGTCAGCGACAACGGCCAGTTCAACGTGACCCTGCCCATCGGTTCGGGAAATAAATTCTTCCGCCTGGTCAGCCCGTAATACTCGAATCTAATAATTTATGATACACCCCATTGGAAAAACGACCCGTCGGCAATTTGAATCAAGCCTGGCAATCTTGAATAAAGTTCGCGGTTGGCCCGTGCTGCTGGGACTAATCTTGCTGTTGGCTGCACCGGTGGCGACGGTTGCTTCCTCGATGGTTTTTGGCCGTGAAGAGTTGTTCAACCTGAATGTCGGCAATATTTCCGCGCTGAAAAGCTCAGGTTTCACGACCGTGGTCCTGTTTGTCGTGGATGTCGCAGCCAACGGCGACCTGAATTACAACGGCGATCACCTGATTGTCACCAACGGCGTTTACATTGGCGATCCGGGCTGGGGCGGACGCCTGGCCGCCTTGAAGCAAGCGCCCACGTCCATCAATCGCATTGAGGCCTGCACGGGCGGGGCGGGTGCCCAAAGCTGGAACAACATCAAGAACCTGATTGCGACGCAGGGCACCAATTCCAGCAGCATCCTTTACCGTAATTTTCTGGCCTTGAAAAACGCGCTGGGCATTGAAGCCATCTGCAACGATGACGAGGTGGCTTACGACGCGGGTTCGGCGGCGACGTTCAACAACATGATCACCTCGCTCGGAATGAAAAATACGCTCGCTCCTTACAATAACATGACCTATTGGCAGAGTATTTTTCTTAACAGCTCCATAGACCAGGTCTATTTACAGTGTTACGACGGGGGCGCATTCAATGATCCCTCGACCTGGGATGCCTTGTTTGGCGGCTTCAAAGTTACCCCCGGTGACTGGAACAACGACAGCCCGGCCACTGTTCAATCAAAGTTTACAACTTGGGCGCCCTTGAGTAATGGTGGTTTCATGTGGCAGTTGGAGCTTATTGGAGACGGCAATCTAGCCAGTTATGCCACCGCGATCGAACGGGGCCTGAATCCATTGGTGACAACTCCGGCCACCGGTTTTGACGCCATCGCAACCTATCATCTCCAGGCCTTGCCGATGAACACGTCGTTCACGCTCTCCAATGCCAGCGTCGGTCCTATTTCCTGGAGCATCAACAATACGTCAAGCTGGTTGAATGTTTCCTCCAATTCCGGGGTTCTGCTCGGCGGAACTGCCACTACGACAACTGTGAGTGTGAACATCTCGGTGGCGACAAATTTGGCGCAGGGCGTTTATGCTGCCAGCGTTATTATTAGCAACCAGACCGGCGGAATCGCAGCGTCGCGCAATTTCACATTGTTCAGTTTGACCGGCGTTTCATCCGCCGTGGCGCTCTATGTGGATTTGCGCGCCAGCGATCTGGCTTCGGGGGCCATAGTCTGGACCAACCGGGCCAGTTCGGGGAACTTTACGAACGACGGCACGGGAGTTCCTATCTATACGACAAACGCGGGTGTTTCGGCCGTGCTATTGAATGGAGCCAACGAATATAAAGGCCCCACTGCGTCATTGCTGGCAGGCAGCGCGCCACGAACCATTGAAGTGTGGGTGAACAATCCATCCGTGAGCGACGAGGAGACGATCGTGGCGCTGGGTCGCCGTGGAAACACTGACTATAACTTCGCCTTTAACTATGGTTCCAATGGTGGTTGGGGCGGCCTGGCCATGTGGGCGGATGACATGGGCTGGAATGGCATCCCCACCGCGAACGCGTGGCATCATCTGGTGGTCACCGCCGATGGCACCAATATATTGCTCTACGCCGACGGGGCCTTGAAGAACAGTGCCATCAAGACGCCGACCACGCCAGTGGGGCCAATCTGGATCGGAAGTCAAACGGCCGACTTTATCAACCCCAAGAGCGGCTGGTTTTCCGGGTATTTAAACTCTGTCCGAATTTACACTGGCGTGTTGAGTTCCAATGCCGTGGCGGCCAATTATGCTCTGGGGCCGATGACCACAGCCGTGCCATCTTCGCCGATAGGTTTGACGGGAACGGCAGCCAACCGGTGGATTTCGCTGACTTGGGGAGCGGTCAGCGGCGCCACCGGTTACAATCTGTGGCGATCCACCAACTACAGCGGAACTTACCAAACCATTGCGACCGGATTGAGCACGATCAGCTATGTGGATACGAATGCTGTGAACGGGCAGACGAACTATTACGAAGTGGCGGCGGTGAACAGCAACGGCACGAGCACGAACTCGGCGGCGGTGGGCGTCTTCTTGCCGGGGCCAGCGATCAATCTGAGTGCCAATGGCAAGGCACTGAGCATGAGCTGGCCGGATTGGGCGGCGGACTGGGACTTGTATTCAACGACGAATCTCACACCTCCAGCGGTTTGGTCGGCGGTGACGAATGCGGTGGCGAAAACCAACGGACAGTTCACCGTGACGCTGCCAATCGGAACGGGAGTTCAGTTCTTCCGGCTTGTCAGGCCGTGAAGATGAAGAAAAGTTCCAAGCGCCAACTTTCATTCGTGGCCGTTTCATGTCACATGACGGTTGGGCGCGTTCCGTGTAGCTTCTGCAATTGATGAGACAAAGACTTCTTAGCGCGGTCATCGCTTTATCCTTTGCCGCGCTGGCTGCCAACGCCTGGCAGATGCAGACCGCGCCGTTGATGACGGACTGGGCGCAGCAGGTGAATCCCACCAACACGCTGCCGGAATATCCGCGTCCGCAAATGGTGCGCTCAAACTGGATGAACTTGAACGGCATCTGGCAGTTCCAGCCCGGGGCCATCAACGATCCCGTGCCGACCAATCAGACGTTGTCGAGCGAGATTCTCGTTCCATTTCCCATGGAGTCGGCGATTTCCGGCGTGAAACATTATTACACGAATTCGTGGTATCGCCGCACGTTCACGGTGCCGGGTGGATGGAGCGGACAGAATCTGCTGCTGCATCTCGACGCGGTGGATTGGGAATCGGAAGTATTCATCAACGGACACAGCCTGGGGATACATCGTGGCGGATACGACGCGGCCACCTACGACATCACGCCGTGGGTGACGGGCAGCGGTGCGCAGGAAATCATCGTGCGCGTTTATGATCCGACGGACAACGCCGGCCAGCCGCGCGGCAAGCAGACGCTTTTTCCCGGCGGCATCATGTATACGTCGTGCAGCGGCATCTGGCAGCCGGTGTGGCTGGAGCCGGTGCCGGCCACGAGCATCGGCAGCATCAAGCTCGTGCCGGACATTGACAACGCGCGGCTCGCCATCGTGGCAAATGTTTCAGGCGCGACCAACAACATCACGGTCAACGCCGTCGCGCGCATCGGCACGAACATCGTCGGCAGTATTTCCGGTGCGCCGGGCACAACGCTGTTGCTGCCGGTGCCGAGTCCGAACTTGTGGAGTCCGACGAATCCCTTTCTCTACGACCTCGATGTCACCCTATCCAACGCCGTGTCGAAAGTGGATTCCGTGGCGAGCTATTTCGGAATGCGCAAAGTGAGTCTCGGCACGAACGGCGGCGTCGTGAAAATTTTGCTGAACAACCAGTTCGTGTTTGAGTTCGGTCCGCTGGATCAAGGTTTTTGGCCGGACGGCATTTACACCGCGCCGACGGACCTGGCGCTCAAGAGCGACATCGAAATGGAAAAGGCGCTGGGTTGGAACATGGTTCGCAAGCACATCAAGGTGGAGCGGGCGCGCTGGTATTATTGGGCGGACAAGCTGGGCATCATGGTCTGGCAGGACATGCCGAGCTTGAATTCCTACACCGGCAATCCGCAGCCCGTGATGACGAATCAGTTTGAAACCGAACTCGTGCGCATGGTGACAAATCACTGGAACAGCCCCGCCATCGTTATGTGGGTGGTTTTCAACGAGAGCCAGGGCCAGCACAACACGGCGGCGTAGGTGGCGGAGGTGAAGGCGTTGGATCCGTCGCGGGTCGTCAACCAGGCGAGCGGTGGAAGTTATTTTGGCGTCGGCGATGTGCTGGACGTGCACGCCTATCCTGATCCGGGTTATCCCACGAGCACAAATCAATCGCTGGTGTGCGGAGAATATGGCGGTGTCGGGCTTGGCATTACCAACCACACCTGGGCGGCGGGTTGGGGCTATGTGGCGGCGGCGGATGGCGACGATCTCGCGGCGAAGTTTGAAAATTTTTCCAGCCAGCTTTCAGACTTTGTGCAGAACCACGGTTTAAGCGCGGCGGTTTATACCGAAATCACCGACGTGGAAGTTGAGCTCAACGGCATGTTGACCTACGACCGCAAAGTGCTGAAGCCAGACTTGCGCCGGATGCAGTCGGCGAGCCTCGCGCCGCTCGCGCAATACAGTTATGCAACCGTGCTGCCGACTTCGCAAACCGCCGGCCAGACCTGGAAATACACAACGGCTTCGCCCGCCGCGAACTGGGCTGCAACCAATTTCAGCGACACTGCATGGACCAGCGGAGTCGGCGGCTTCGGCACGGCGGGCACGCCCGGCGCGGTGATCGGCACGACTTGGAACACCGCCGACATCTGGCTGCGGCGCGCGTTCAACCCCGGCGCCCTCACCGCGCAGCAGGTCAGCAATCTCGTGGTCAATCTCCATCACGACGAGGACGTGGAAGTTTACATCAACGGCACGCTCGCCTACTCGGCCGGCGGATATATTTCTGCCTATTCGCATTTTGCGATCACCGAGGCCGGACGCGCGGCGCTGAAACTCAATGCGCTCAACACGCTCGCCGTGCATTGTCATCAAACGGGCGGTGGTCAATACGTGGATGTTGGTCTGGATGTGAAAACGGTGTTGCTCGCCGCGCCCCAACCGCCTGCGTTGCCGGCGTGGATTGAAAACGGCACGGGTTTGCGCGGCCAGTATTTCAACGGCACCAACTTGAGCACGCTAGTCGTGGACCGCACCGACCCGAACCTCAACTTCAACTGGGGTTTTAATTCGCCCGCCCCGGCGGTGTCGAATTCAAATTATTCCGTGCGCTGGACTGGTCAGATTCAACCGCGCTACACCGAGGGTTGCACGTTTCATCTGACGAGCGACAATGGCCGCCGGCTCTGGGTCAACAACCAGCTCATCCTTGACCGGTGGACGAATGATTTCGGCGTGGACTACGCGGGCAGCATTGATCTCGTCGGTGGCCAGCGTTACGACATCAAGGTGGAATTTTTCAACTCGACCGGCGGCGGCAGCGCGGTGCTCGAATGGAACAGCGCGAGCCAGGCGCGGGAAGTTGTGCCGACCGGCGTGCTGTTCGCGAGCACGAACGCGCTTGGTTTTCCTTCACCGACAAATCTTCCGCCCACTTCGGTCGTGACAAATAAATCAGCGCTGTTGTCCACGCCGTTCGCGCCGTTGCCATTGGGCAGCGTGCGTCCGCAAGGCTGGCTGCTCACGCAATGCCAGTTGCAGCGCGACGGTCTCACCGGCAACGCCGAGACCATCTACGCCGCTGATCTCGGCACGAACAGCGGCTGGCTGGGCGGCACCGGTGACAACTGGGAGAAGAGTCCATACTACTTCAAGGGTCTGGTGCCGCTCGCCTACACGATGAA
Source organism: Verrucomicrobiota bacterium (assembly GCA_031423695.1). GTDB lineage: Bacteria > Verrucomicrobiota > Verrucomicrobiia > Limisphaerales > CAIQOK01 > CAIQOK01. Next base: position 17,012 of record JANPGB010000381.1, on the reverse strand, counting down.
CGATGCGGGCCTGAAAACGAAGGCGCAGAAATGGATGGACTGGTTGCTGACGCACCAGGGTGCGGATGGATACCTCGGCCCCGTTTCCAACAACGACTGGTGGCCGCGCATGATTGCGACCTATGCGTTGAAGGATTATTACGAAGCCACCGCCGACGTGCGCGTGCCGACTGTGTTGAGCAATTATTTTCGCTACCTGCGGCTCAATCTGCCCACGCGTCCGCTCATTGATTGGGGCAAGGCCAGGGCAGGGGACGAAATGGAGGTCGCGCTCTGGCTCTACAATCGCAACGGCGACACGAATCTGCTGACGCTCGTGAATCTGCTGCGCCAGCAGGCCTACGACTGGTCCGGAATTCTCACCAGCAATCATTTCATGCTGTACGGAACCGATTTCCATCCGAAGCACAACGTGAACGTCGAGCAGGCGCTGAAAATGCCAGCGGTTTATTATCAACTTTCGCAGTTGGCTCGCGACCGCGATGCGTTGTCCCTGGGGATCGGCAACCTGATGCGCGAGCACGCTCTGTCGTGCGGCATCAACAGCGGCACGGAATTTCTCTCCGGCAACGCCAGTGTGCAAGGCGTGGAGCTGTGTTCGATTGTGGAGGCCATGTTGAGTCTGGAAACCTCTGCGCGCATTCTCGGCGATCCCTCGTTGCTGGACCGGTTGGAAACCATTTCTTTCAACGCGCTGCCCGCCGCGCTCACTGGCAACATTAAGGGTCATCAGTATTATTCGCAGCCGAACTGCGCCATCGCGATCAATGGCGCGCATGGCTTCAACCAGGATTATGCCAACGCCACGTTGCCCGGCCCGAACTCCGGCTTTCCGTGTTGCCGCTACAACTTTCACATGGGCTGGCCGAAGTTCGTGCAGAATTCCTGGGCGATGACGGACGAGGGTGGGCTGGCGGCGCTGGCTTACGCCCCGACCGAGGTCAACGCGCTGGTCGGCGGCAGGCAGGTGCAAATCACCGAAGAAACGTCCTACCCGTTCGAAGAACAAATCCGCCTGCGCATTTCCGTCAGCAACTCCGTCGCGTTCCCGCTCAGGCTCCGCGTGCCCGGCTGGTGTAGCAACGCGACCGTCACGGTCAATGGCCAGTTGCAAACCGGGGTCGTCGCCGGTTCGTTTTTGCGGCTCTCGAATTCGTGGAACAACGGCGATCTCGTCGTGTTGAATGTGCCCATGCCGGTGCAAACTCAAACCGGCCCGTCGCGGTCGGTCGCGGTGAATCGCGGGCCGCTGGTCTATTCGCTGCGTGTCGGGGAGAACTGGACGGTGCGCACACCCGACCCGCTGGCATTGGGTTTTGACGAGTTTGAAATCCGCCCGACGACGCCGTGGGCTTACGCGCTGCAACTGGATCCGCTCAATCCGAGCGCGGCATTTGGCTGCAGCAGTCTCACCACGCCAACAAATCCTTTTGACCCTGCGCAAAATCCGATCACGCTCACGGCCTCCGCAAAACAAATTCCGAATTGGACGCTCGGCTGGCTCGGCACGCAGTCATTCGAGCCGCCCGTGAGTCCGGTCGCTTCAACCAACATCGTGGAAACGGTGAGCCTGGTTCCGTTCGGCTCGCAGCATTTGCGCGTGAGCTGGTTTCCGTATCTTGGAACGCCCGCGCCGACCGCGGGTGCGTTCGCGGAAAACTTCGATTCCAGCTGGAGCCAGCGCTGGACGGTTTTTGGCGGCAACTGGTCCGTGCGCTCGAATATTTTAAGCACAGTTCCTGCCTCAGCCTTTGGAGCCAAAGCGCTGGCAACGGCGACGGTATTCAGCAACTTTACCTACGAAGGCGATGTCTCGGTCGGTGCTTTGGGCAACGCGGGCTTGCTGTTCCGCGCCACCCGACCGGACATCGGCGCGGACGCCTACTGCGGTTACTATTTTGGCATCAATGCGGCCGGCGACCAGTTGGAATTTGGCTGGGCGAGCAATTCGTGGCACAGCCTGACCAACGTGCCGATGCCGATTGCGGCGAACACGTTTTATCATCTCAAGGTGCAGACCCTCGGCTCGCGCATTCGCCTGTTTGTCACCGACACCAACCAGCCGGTGGTGGATCTCTACGACAACAATTTTTCCGGCGGCCTGCTCGGGGTGCGCGATTATTGCGGAGACGGCAGCCAATCCCTTTCCAGTTACGCCAATCTGGTCGCCAGCGAGTTCGCCGCCACCATGGCGGAAGTCCCCACCGCGTGGTATCCATTCGAGGGCAACGCGAACGACGCTAGCGGCAACGGCAACGACGGCACGATCACCGGCAGCGTGACCTATCCCACCGGCAAGCTCGGCGCGTCGGCGGTGCAATTCAGTGGCAGCTCGGGAAACTACGTCACTATCCCGCGTTCGGTGAGTAACCATTTCACCATCGCCTTTTGGGTGAAGACCACCACGACCGGCGGCACCGGCCAATGGTATGCGGGCAAAGGACTCGTGGATGGGGAGATGCCTGGCGTGGCGAATGATTTCGGAATCACGCTGACCGGCACGAACGCGGCTTTCGGCTTGGGTAATCCCGACACGACAATTTATACGACCAACCGCATCAACGATGGCGCGTGGCATCACATCGCCGCGACGCGCGACGCCACCAGCGGACAAATGACGCTCTACCGCGACGGCGTGCTCCAGGCGACAACCGCCGGCCCGACCGGAACGCGCGCCGCGCCGACGAACCTGAAGATTGGCGCGTTGCAGACGCTGGTGGCCGGTACCTATCTCAACGGTGCGATTGATGACGTGCAGATGTTTTCGCGCGTGTTTAGTGCGGGCGAAGTGCCGTCGTTGATGAACCACGCACCGGCGTTGCAATTTATTTTCGACACCGCCACGGCCGCGGGCCGCGTACTGAACATCACGAACTCCGCGAGCGACGTGGATCTTCCCGCGCAGACGCTGGACTACTCGCTGCCATCGGCTCCGGCGGGCGCGACCATCAGTTCATCCAGCGGCGTGATCGCCTGGCGACCGGCGGCCACGCAAGCGGGCGCGACCTATCCGTTCAGCGTGCGCGTGGCCGACAACGGCACGCCGAGCATGAGCGCGACGCAAAGGTTCAGCGTCGCCGTGGCCAGCCTGACCCAGCCGCAACTGGTTTCGCCCGCGCTCACAAACGCCGCGTTTCAACTCCGCGTGAACGGCGACAGCGGATTGGATTACGTCATCGAAGGCGCGACCAATCTGGCTCCGGTGACGCTCTGGAAACCGCTGACCACCAATCTGGCTCCCGTGCCGCCGTTTCTCTGGAACGATTCCAATGCGAGCAATTTTGCGCAAAGGTTTTACCGGGTGCGGTTGTCGCCCTGAATTAAATCATGAGCCTAGAACCAATCAGGCTGGGCCCGGCCAATTTGTTTCGGCCCGCCACCCTTTTTCTTCTGAGCCTCCTCGCTGCGGGAGGCCTGGTTCAAGCCGCCTGCATTTCTGAACCGATGATGCAGGGGCAAGATCCGCAGATTGCTTTCAAGGACGGCTATTTCAATCTCATTCAAAGCGACGGTTGCAATCTCCGGTTGACCCGCGCCACGACGCTGTCGGGACTTGCGGCAGCGGGAAATACGGTGATCTATGCGGCTGGCTGCGCCAATGTGTGGGCGCCGGAAATTCATTGGAATGCCGCCAGCAACAGCTGGTTCATCTATTACAGCGCCGAAACCGGCGGCCCGGGCGTGGAGCGAGTGCACGTGGTCCAAAGCACTGGCATCAGTCCCTCCGGCCCCTACACGGATCGCGGCGTCCTGCTTTCCAGCTATTGGAATATTGATGGCAGCGTGTTCACCGGCACGAACGGGCTGATGTATTTTATTTTTTCCGGAAGCCCAAGTGGCACGCAGAACCTTTACATCGCGCCCATGAGCAATCCCTACACGCTCAGCGCCACGCCAGTGATGATTTCAGCCCCGACTCTGGCCTGGGAGAAAATTGGCACTCCGCCGTCAGTCAACGAGGGCCCGTTTGGATTTGTGCGCAACGGGCGGGCGTTCATTGTGTATTCCGCGAGCGGTTGTTGGACCGATGATTATTGTCTTGGTCTGCTGACACTCACGGGAACCAACCCGCTCGATCCGGCGGCCTGGACCAAGACCGGTCCCGTTTTTTCCAAGCAACCTTCCGCCTATGGTCCGGGCCACAATTGCGTGCTGCAGGACGGCTCCGGCCAATGGTGGAATGTCTATCACGCCAACAACCTCACGGGTCAGGGCTGCGGTGGGTATCGCCAGCTCCATGCGCAACGTATTTTCTGGGACGCCAGCAACACGCCGTACTTTGGAACGCCGATTCCAACCAACTCGCTCGTGGTTGAGGACACCAATTACCTGGTGGCACAATATCTCCTCAACTCCGTCAGCGGCACCACCGCCGCCACGACACCCTGCGGCCCGGCTGGCACGCTCGTGGGATCGCCGGTCTGGCAAAACCCCGGCCTCAAGTTCAATGGCACCAACACCTATGTGGATTGCGGAGCCATCACCGGCAACGATGTTCAAAGCACGCTGACGCTTTCCGCGTGGATCAAGGTCAACACCTTTGCGGACTGGGCGGGCATCCTGACCAAGGGCATCAACACCTCGCCGTATGCGATGCAAATCTGGCATGATGGCACGCTGCGTTTCAGCGCGAACTGGGGGGCTCCCGCTGGTGGAGTCGGTGGCGGATCGTGGAACTCAACTATCTCGATGAGCACCAACCAGTGGCACCATGTGGCCGTTACTTACGATGGCGCGACGATTCGCTTTTACATCAACGGAGTGCTGGACTCCTACCAGCCTGCGGTGGCGTTGCACTTTGGGGTCGTCAATGAGTCGATGACCCTGGGCGCGGATTTTCCCGGAGGGGATGAATATTTCAGCGGAACCATCCGCGAAGCGCGGCTGTATGGCCGGGCGTTGTCCGGTGCCGAAGTCAACGTCGCTGCCGGATTTACTCATCCGCCTGTGTTTACGCCCCCGTCAAACCCAACCATCGGCGCCGGCCAGACCTGGCTGGTCACGAACAACGCCACCGATGCCGATGTGCCGCCGCAAACACTTTCTTTTGGGCTGCTGAACGGGCCAGTCGGCTCCGGCGTAAATCCTGCGACCGGCCTTTTTTCCTGGCGACCAAAAGTCAGCCAGGCCGACTCAACCAATCCGGTCGCCATCGTTGCCCGTGACAACGGCACGCCGAGCTTGAGCGCGACGCAGAATTTTCTGGTCACGGTCGGGCCGCTCGCCTTGCCTGCGGTCAGTTCACCGGCTTTGAGCAACGGTATTTTCCGAATGGCAGTCAATGGCGACTACGGGCCCGACTATCAGGTGTGGAGTTCCAGCAACCTTTTCGACTGGCAATTATTGACGCAGACCAATGCCCCGGGGCTGCCATTCACCTGGTCGGATCCGAACGCCACAAATTTTGCGTCAAGGTTCTACCGAGTCGTGCTGTCGCCATGAAAAGCCTGCCCACCTTTCGCGCGAATGTTTCCATCAGCCGATTGCGCCAATGCTTGCTGGCAATTTTATTTTCCGGCGCGGGTCTGCTGCCGGTTCGCGGCGAGACCCCTGCCGGAAAATTTCAAAATCCGATCAACCCCGGGCCGGATCCTTACCTGGAGTTCTTTGACGGTAACTATTATCTCGCGACCACGCAGGGAGAATCCATCCGACTCTGGAAAGCGCCAACGTTGGCCGGATTAAAAATTGCAGTGCCCGCCACGGTTTGGAAGGACAACGAACCCACCCGTAGCCGGGGTGTTTGGGCGCCGGAGTTTCACTTCATCACCAACCGCTGGTATCTCTATTACACCGCGACTTCGAGCGATGACAACGATGCCAATCATCGGATGCATGTCCTCGAAAGCGCGGGGGCTGACCCGCTCGGCCCCTACGCCTACAGGGGGCGGCTGGTGAATCCCACCAACGACCAGTATGCGATTGACGGAACGGTGTTCCAAAATCCCGGCGACGGCTTGTGGTATTTCGTCTGGGCCGCCCGACCCGGTCATGTATTGACCCTCGCGCGGATGGCCAATCCGTGGACTTTGCACGGCAACGGCGTGGTGATTCCCGCCTCCGGATTTGGCTGCGATGAGGTTCGGGAAGGCCCGGTGGTGCTACCACACGCTGGGAAATTATTTTTGGTTTACTCGGCGTGTGACACCGGCAAGCCGGATTACAGGCTGGGCATGTTGATCGCCAGCACCAACTCTGAGCTGATGAATCCGTCCTCGTGGAAACAATTTCCACGCCCGGTGTTTGAACGCAACGATGCCGCGGGAGTTTTCGGGCCGGGCCACAACAGTTTTTTCAAGGCCGCCGACGGCTCGGACTGGATTGTCTATCACGCCAAGACGAGTTCGCTATACACCTATCGCGGCCGCACGACGCGCGTGCAAAAATTTTGCTGGAACGCCGATGGCACGCCTGATTTCGGAAAACCGCTGCCGCTTTCGGCGGGTTTGCCAGAGCCGGCCAAAAGCGCGGACAAATGAAAAGTCCGACCGGTTTCCTTTGGTCTGTGAGGGCGCTTATGTCACTCGACCTCATTGCATGCCGCCGGTAGTATTTAGAATTGCATAAAGCTTGAGCAACCACGCTTGCTTCCCCAGGTCGCTGTCGCCCTCTTCGCCGCAGTGATGGTTTCGCCGCGTTCCGGTTTCGCGGCGCCGCCAACCGGTTTGTACGCCACGCCGGCCACCAACCAAGTGGCACTGCAATGGAACGGACAAGCCGGCGCGACCAACTACATCGTTTCGCGCGCACTCGATAGCGGTGGGCCTTACCGCATCCTTGGCAACACGGGCACCGCCACCAACTTCACCGACACGGCGGTGAGTTATGGCATGACTTATTACTTTGCCGTTGCGGCGGTGATTGCCGGCGCGACGAGCGCCAATTCCGCCCCCGTGTCCGCCGTGCCGCTTTCGGCCTGGGTTCTGCCCAGCGGTTCACCATTCGCCAAAGGTGCCGATGTTGGCTGGGTGACGGAGATGGAGGCCAACGGTTACTCGTGGCAGAACCGCGACGGCACACAGCAGGACATTTTTCAGATTCTGAAAAGTCTGGGAATCAATTCCGTCCGGCTCCGCGTCTGGGTGAATCCCGCCGCCGGTTACAACCACAAGGCCGACACCATTGCCAAGGCGTTGCGTGCGAAAAACGCCGGCCTGCGCGTGATGATTGACTTTCATTACAGCGACGGCTGGGCCGATCCCGGTCAGCAAACCAAACCGGCGGCGTGGACGAATTTCGCCACCGCCCAGATCGTCACCGCAGTGTCCAATCACACCGCTGAGGTCATCAGCGGATTGGTGGCCAACGGAGTCACCCCGGAATGGGTCCAGGTCGGCAACGAGATTTCCTGCGGCATGCTGTGGCCCGACGCGTTCACCTGCGGCGTCACCAACAACACGACCAACCTCGTGGCCATGATCAACAGCGGTTACGCCGCGGTCAAAGCGGTGAGCCCGTCCACGCGCGTGATCCTCCACCTGAACAATGGGCAATATAATTATCGCTGGTGGTTTGATCCCGTGGTCAATCTGGGCGCACGCTTCGACGTGATTGGACTCTCGGTCTATCCGGCCACCACGACCAATTGGGTTTCGGAAACCATTGCGGCGCTGGCCAACATGAATGACATTTCCGCGCGTTACGGAAAAGAAGTGGTGATCGCCGAGACGGGGATGGATGTCAACGCCGCACAAGCCTGCCAGAACATGCTTGTGGATTTGATGAACAAGACGCGCGCGGTTCCGAACACCAGCGGCCTCGGCCTCTTCTACTGGGAGCCGGAGGGTTATGCCTACTGGGGACAAACGGCCTGGCTCAATTCGGGCCGTCCCACCATCGCGATGGATGCATTCGCCTACGAGCCCAACCAACCGCCTGGCAGCCCGGCGCTGTTCAGTTCCAACGCGACCCCGAAAGTGCAGTTGAACTGGACCGTGCCGGTGAGTGCTACGGATTACAAATTGAAACGTGCGACCACGAGCGGCGGGCCTTACGGCCTCATCGCCAGCCAGAGCGCAAACAACTTTACCGACACCAACCTCGTGAGCGAGACCCCGTATTTTTATGTCGTGTCCGCGACCAATGCTTTTGGCGACGGCGCCAACTCCAGCGAAGCTGTTGCGCTGCTCACGACCAATGCCGTCGCGCTCTACGCCTTCGAGGGGAACACGCTCGACACCAGCGGCTGCGGCAATCCGGGCAAGTTCAACGGCGCATTGACATATACAGCCGCGAAAATCGGCGCGCAGGCCGCCCAATTCAACGGCTCGAATTCCTGGGTGCAGATTCCGGTTTCCATCGGCAACACCAACTTCACCATCGCGCTATGGATCAAGACCACCGACACCGGTGCCGGCGGCGTGTGGTTTAACGGCGAGGGGTTGCTGGATGGCGTGGTTCCGGGATTGGTGAACGACTTCGGCACGTCGCTCTCCGCCGGAAAATTTGCCCTCGGCATCGGTAATCCAGACACGACCCTGGCCTCGGCGACTTCCATTAACAACGGCGCGTGGCATCATGTGGCCGCCACCTGGGATGCCGCCACCGGCGCGATGAAGGTATATGTGGACGGCGTGCTGAATGCCTCCGGCACCGGACCGACCGGTCCGCGCAGCGCGATCACGGACAATCTTCACCTCGGCAACAGCCACAACGGCGGACATTATTTCAAAGGCTCGCTCGATCAGGTGCAACTGTTCAACCGGCTGCTGAACGCCGCGGAAATTTCATCGCTGGCTGGAATGGCGGTGCCCGCGACCCCGACGGGTCTCGCAGCGGCGGGTGGAAATGCGCGGGTTGCATTGCACTGGAACAACGCGATCGGTGCTGCGAGCTACAATCTCAAACGCGCCCCCGCCCCCGGCGGCCCGTTCGCGACCGTGACAAATGTCTTCGTCACCGGTTGCACCGATCTCGGGCCGGTCAACGAAACCTCCTACTACTACCTGGTCACCGCCACCAATGCCACCGGCGAAAGCGCCAGTTCCGCCATGATCAACGTCACTCCGCATGGACTGCCCCAGATCGGCACGGTCTTGGGGGCTTCGGGTGGCCTGCTAGCCCTCTCCTGGCCGGCATGGGCTAGTAACTATTCGGTCTTCACGAGTAGCAACCTCGCCTCAGTGAGCTGGCAACTGCTCACGAACGCGCCCCAAAGCAGCAACGGTCTGTTTTATCTGAACTTGCCGGCGACCAAAGGTCCGCTCCAATTCTTCCGCCTGAGCGGGCCGTGAAGGGTTTAATTTGCAGGGGCGATCCAACCCCAAAATGTTTTATGAAATCGAGAACCCCATCCATTTTCATGGTGGCCTGGCTGCTGGCCTGCACCGCCACGGTCACGGGTCAAACCAGTTCCACCGCCGTGGTCGCCATCGCCGCGGACCAGGCGGGCGCGCAAATCAGTTCCAACCTGTTCGGAATCTTCTTTGAGGAGATTAATTTCGGCGGGGAGGGCGGAGTTTACGCGGAGTTGATCCGCAACCGCTCGCTGGATAATTCCTCCAACCCCGACTATTGGGCGCTGGTCACGCAAGGCTCCGCAGCCGGGCAGATGAGCGTGGATGGCAGCCGTCCGTTGAACCCGAACAATCTGCGCGCGCTGAAACTCACGATGCAATCGGGCAGCGGCATGGTCGGTGCGGGCAACGCCGGCTTTTGGGGCATCGCGCTCCAGGCGGGCGCGACCTACGATTTGAATTTTTACGCGTGCGCCACGAACGGGTTTTCCGGCCCTGTCAGCGCGCGGTTGGAAAGCGCGGATGGCAGCCAGCTTTACGCACAGACGAGCTTCGGCGGCCTGACGACCAACTGGCAGCACTTCGCCGCTTCGCTCGTTGCCAGCGGCAGCAATGCGAATGCACGAGTTGTCTTGAGCCTCGCGCAGCCCGGCACGGTCTGGCTCGACGTGGTTTCACTTTTTCCCCGGGCAACTTTTCTGGGTCGAACCAACGGAATGCGCCTGGACCTGGCGAATCTGCTGCGGGATTTGCATCCCTCGTTCTTCCGCTATCCCGGCGGCAACTTCATCGAGAGCCAGTATGTGACCAATGCCGTCCGGTGGAAAAAAACCATCGGCGATCTCGCCACCCGATCCGGGCATTGGAACGATTCGTGGGGTTACTGGTCCACGGATGGCTTTGGTTTGCACGAATTTCTTCTTTTCTGCGAGGACCTCGCCATGGAACCACTTTACGGCATCAACTGCGGCTTGATGCTGGGTTACAACGGCGCCACCAACAACACCGTGCCGCTGGCCGACATGGGCCCGTGGGTGCAGGACGCGCTCGACCTCATCGAATACGCCAACGGCGACACGAATTCGACGTGGGGGGCAGTGCGCGCCGCCAACGGCCACCCGGCGCCGTTCAATTTGAAGTTTCTGGAAATCGGCAATGAGAACGGCGGGCCGCTGTACGACGAGCGTTACGCGCTGTTTTACGACGCCATCAAAGCGCGCTACCCGGAGATCCATTTGATCTCGCCCGTTTGGGGCAGCCCGTCCAGTCCGACGAGCCGGCCGGTGGAAATCCGTGATGAACATTATTATTCCGATCCGGGCACATTCATTTCCTTCGCCACGAAATATGACAGCTACAGCCGCAACGGGCCGAAAGTTTTCGTGGGTGAATACGCCGTGACCTCCGGCTACGGCGCACTTGGCAATCTTTCCGCCGCGCTGGGCGAAGCCGCGTTCATGACCGGCATGGAGCGCAACGCGGACATTGTCCAGCTCGCTTCCTACGCGCCGCTCTTTGCCAACGTGAACGGCATCCAGTGGCATCCCGACTTGATTTATTACGATAGCTCGCGCCGAGTCGGCACGCCGTCGTATTACGTCCAAAAACTTTTCGGCCAGCAGCGCGGCGACACGGTTTTGCCGTCCAGTGTAACGATGATGAGCGTGGCCACGAATCCGCCGCCGCACGGCGCGATTGGCCTCGGCTCCTGGTCCACGTCAGTGCAGTTCACGAATGTTGTGGTGACCAGCAACGGCGTGACGCTCTACCAAAGTGATTTTGTGAATCAAGGCACGAACGGCTGGCGCGTCTTCAACGGCGTGTGGAACACGAACGCGGGAATTTATCAGCAGATTTCCGCCGCGCTGGATTGCCGCACGACCACGGGCAACACCAATTGGGCGAACTACACGCTCTCGTTGCGCGCCCGCAGGGTCAGCGGAGCCGAGGGTTTTCTGATCTTGTTCAACTGGCAGGATGACAACAACTGGACGTGGCTCGTGCTCGGCGGCTGGGGCAACACGCTGCACGGCATCGAGCAAAGCGTCAACGGCGCCAAGACCATTCTGGGCACGCGCGTCGCGGGCAGCATCGCGACGAACGTGTGGTATGACATTTCCGTCGTCGTCTCCGGAGCACGGATGCAGTGCTATCTCAACGGCGCATTGATTCAGGATGTCACCTATCCTGCCGTTCCGGCCGGCGGACTGATCGCTTCCTCGGTGTATGACAAGGCCCGCGGCCAGATCATTGTCAAGGCCGTGAACCCGTACAGCCAGCCGGTGGCCGCCACGTTCAATGTCGGCGGAGTCGGTTCCATCGCGACCAACGCCACGCTCATTCAACTGGCCTCCGGCAGCGGCGCGGATGAAAATTCCCTCGCTTCGCCGGTCAATGTTTTTCCGGTCACCAATGCCATCGCGAATGCAGGCACTAATTTTCTCGTCACGCTGCCGGCGTATTCATTGTCTGTTTTGCGATTGCAGGCTGGCGGAATCAACAACTACACGAATATCGCGTTACAACTCGCTTCGCCCATCACCAGCGGTCAGCGGGTTGCGGCCACGGTGTTGGGTCAAAAATCCGGCGCTTGGATCAACCTCACGACGAATGCTAATCACGCCATCACTTATTCGTCCGCGAACACCAACGTCGCCATCGTGGACGCCGGTGGCAATGTGACCGGCGTCGGCTCGGGAACCGCCAGCATCATCGCGGCCTACGGCAGCCTCGGCTTGTTTGCCACCCAAAACGTGCAGGTGATCTTTGTGCCAACCGCGCTCGTGCACCGGTATGCTTGCGGCGAAAGTTCGGGCAGCACGACCGCTGACTCGGTGGGCGGCGCGTTTTGGAATGGCGTCCTGCCGAACGGCGGCACGTTTGGCGGCGGAAAAGTTATGTTGTCGGCAGCCAGCCAGCAGTTTGTAAAATTGCCGTCGAACATTCTGAGCAATTACAGCGCGGTGACCCTCGAGGCCTGGGTCACGTTTGCGAATCAACTGCCGGTGAACTGTTTCTTCTTCGGCTTCGGCAACACGAATGGCAACGAGGGCATGAGCTACATTTTCTGCGCGCCGCGCGCCGGCCGTATCGCCATCTCCGGCGGAAATTATTCGGCCGAACAAAACGCCTACAGCGGAAGCGATTTCAGCTTTCGCACCAATCTGCATCTGACGGCGGTTTTCAATCCGTCGGCGGGATACATCGCGCTCTACACGAACGGCCTGCTGGCGGCCGTCAACAACGCTGTGACCACGACGTTCAGTTCCGTGAACGACGTTTACAGCTATATCGGGAAATCCATTTATTCGGCCGATCCGTATCCCGACTTCACGCTCGATGAGTTCCGCATTTACAACGGCGCGCTGTCGCCCGCCGACATCGCCGCCACGTAGGTGCTCGGCCCGGACCAGTTGTTGAGCAGCAGCAGTCCGGTCATCACCGCTTCGGCAAGCGGCAGCAATCTGACGCTGGCCTGGCCGATTGCCTCGGCGGGTTTCTCGGTTCAATCGCGGACGAACCTCGTTTCGGGAACTTGGAGCACGGTGGCGGCCCCCGCGCCCCAAATCGTCGGCAGCAACTGGCAGATCACTATTCCAATTTCAGCTGCCGCCCAATTTTACCGGCTGCAAAGATAAGCCGGACAAGACGTGGATCTTTCCTTCGCGGGAAACTGTGGCCGATTCATGTCACATGACAGGCGGGCAATCTGGCGCATCATTTCGGAGTAGCTTATGCAAATCAGACGAGCATCGTGGTTGCGTTTTGCAATCAGTGCGGTGGCTGCGCTGGCATTTCAAATGCCGGTGCATGCGTTCATTTACGATACCTACGGAGACGGTTTCTGGACGGTCATCAACCAGGGAAACAACAACACCCTCGTCGTGAACAATATTGGCGCCAGCCAGGCCGTCGGGACGAACACCGCGTTTCAGCAGCAGTTCGAGCTGCTTTACAATGTCGAGGACGGCACGTTCCGTTTGCGGAACCACGACAGCTGGCTCTGCATTGGTGCGCGCAACGGTGCGACCACGAACGGCACGCCGGTCGTCACGGTGTCGAGCTATACCGGCGCGACGTCGCAGCGTTGGAATTTTGTTTCTGTCGGCAGCGGGAATTATCAGATCGTGAATGTGGCCAGCGGCCTGGCGCTGCAGACCGACAATGGCGCGCCTGCCAAGGTCACGCTTGCGCCGGTCGCGGCGAATAACTTTCAATACTGGCACTTCGCGTATCAGACGCATTATCCGAAAAAAGGTCTCGCGGGCTGGGACGATCAGTGGCCGCGCTTCAACATCAACTGGGGTTACAACTGGGGCTGGGGCTACGGCTTCGCGCTTCCGGCACAGACAGTTTATGAGCCGATGCAATGGGGCGATTGGAACGTGGACATGTCCGCCTACGCGGCGTGGCACGCGACGGAAAAACCGATGTATGTCATGGGCTTCAACGAACCCGATGGCTCCGGTCAGGCGAATATGACGACGGACGCTGCCATCGCGCGCTGGCCGCAACTTCAGGCGATGAATCTTCCGCTCGTCAGTCCCGCACCCGTCAATCCGTTCAACGGCTGGCTCGGAGATTTTTACAACAAGATCGCCGCGAACGGTTATCGCGTGGATTTTACCGCCGTGCATTGGTATGGGAACCCCGATGCCACGAGCCTGCTCAACACGCTCGACAGTGTCTATGGCACCTGGGGACGCGCAGCCTGGCTCACGGAATTTTCCACGGTGGACTGGGGCGGAACGGCGACCTGGAGCGAGCACGACAATTATCGTTTCCTGGCGGAATTCCTGTGGCAGGTGGAAGATCACATCGGCATCAAACGCTACTCGCTGTTCTCTTTCGGCGGCACGCCGTCCGTCAATCCATGGGATGGCAACGGTCATCGCGGCGACGATTTCCTCGCGGACGGCTATACGTTCACGCCCTACGGCGAACTCTATGCCGCGTGGGATGCGGATCGCACGCAGCGCCCCATGACGCCGTATTACATCCACAACGCCGCGACCTGTTTTCGGATGGCTTCGACGCGCAACGTCAACGGACCCGCCGCCTCGTCCATTCGCTTTGGCGATGCGGCGACGCAGTGGGTTTTCACCAACGCGCCGACGGCGGGACGTTACTACATCCAATCGCTCAACGACGGGCGACGTCTGCGATTCAGCGCGTCGGTGCTGGATCTCGCGCCGCCAGCCACGACGGGCGCGCCGGTGGAGTGGACGTTCAATGGCCCGGACAGCAAAGGCTATTACTTCATTGATAATCCCAACAGCAGCGTCAGCTTGAATTGCAGCGGCTCGTTCCCCGGCATTGGGTTCAGCACGCTGCCCTTCGGTTCGCCTTCGGACAACACCCGCTTTCGTTTTGTGAAACCTTACTTTCCCGCGTCGCTGGCCGCCGTCGCGGTGCCGACCGCCTTGAGCGCAACGCCGGCGGATCGCAGCGTCACGCTGCGGTGGACGGGCAGTGCGCCGCGCTACCAGGTTTACCGCAGCACCACTTCGGGCAGCGGCTACACGAAGATCAATGCCGACATCAAACGGAATTTCTACACCGACAACGCGGCGGTGAACGGTAACACTTACTACTATATTGTCAGGTCGCTCGACAGTTTGGAAAACGAGTCGCCGAATTCTACCCAGGCCAGTGCCGCGCCGGCGAGCGGCTTGAATCTCGGGTTGGTCGCGGAATATAAATTTGAAAACGGCGCGCAGGACAGCAGCGGCAACGGTTTTCACGGCACCGTCAACGGCACCACCAGCGTTGTCGCGGGCAAGGTGGATTCTTCCGCGATCAATTTCACCGGTGGTGACAACTCCTTCGTGGAAATTCCGAATCCGCTCGGTAACGACTTCAGCATTTCATTCTGGCTTAATACCACCGCCGCGGGCGGCACCGGCCAATGGTGGGCTGGCAAGGGATTGGTGGATGGCGAAGTGGCCGGCGCGACGAATGATTTTGGCGTCTCCCTGCTGGGCGGCAACGTCGGGTTTGGCATTGGCAACTCCGATGTCACCATCACTTCTTCGACGGCGGTCAACGACGGTCAGTGGCATCACATCACGGCCACGCGCAATTCCACGAGCGGCGCGCTGCAGCTTTTTGTGGACGGCGTGTTGCGCGCTGCCGGCACCGGCGCAACCGGCACGCGCGCGACGCCGGTGTCGCTGCGCCTTGCCAGTCTGCAAACGGGTTTCAACTATCTCGCGGGATCAATTGATGAGGTGCGGCTTTACAACTACGCGTTGAATGCCGCCGAGGCCAAAGCGCTCGCGACCCCCGCTTCGACCCTCGTGGCCAACTACGGCTTTGAAGGCAACGCCTCCGACACGAGCGGGTTTGCCAACAGTGCGGTCGCGAAAAACAACGTCACGTTTGTGGCTGGCAAGGTCGGCGCGCAGGCCGCGCAATTCGACGGCGCCACCAACTACCTGCAAATTCCAGCCTCCGTCGCGAATGATTTCAGCATCGCCTGTTGGGTGAAGACCACCGCCGCCGGTGGCGCGGGACAGTGGTGGAATGGTTTGGGCCTGGTGGACGGCGAGATTCCCGGCGCGATGGCGGATTTCGGCCTGTCGCTGATCGGAAACAAGGCGGCTTTTGGCGTGGGCAATCCCGACACGACGATCACTTCCACCTCCGCCATCAACGACGGCCAGTGGCATCACGTCGCGGCCACGCGCAACAACGCCAGCGGCGCGATGAAACTCTACGTGGACGGAGTGTTACAGGCTTTGGCCAATGGTCCTGTGGGGACGCGTGGCGCACCGACCGGCCTGCGCATCGGTTCCCTGCAGCCGGGCGGCGGATTCTTTTCCGGCACGATGGATGACGTGCGGCTTTACAACTACCAGTTGGGCGCGAGCCAGATTGCGGCGCTGTTCGCGCCCCAGCCGTTACCGGCACCGTGGACGGACACCGACATCGGCAGTCCGGGGAGTCCGGGCTACGCCAACTATGCCTCAGCCACCGGCATCTGGGCGTTGGGCGGCAGCGGCGGCGACATCTGGCTGGGCGCGGATCAGTTTCATTTCTCGTATTCCAATTTCACCGGCGCCGGCAGCGTGGCGGCGCGGCTGTTGACCGGCGCGGTCCTCAGCGACGGCACCACCAACGCAAACGCCAAGGCGGGCATCATGTTTCGCAGCTCGCTGGCGACCAACTCGCCGTTGGTCGCGCTGGTGCATGATCAAGGTCAGGGGCTGCAATTTCTCTATCGTGATTCCACTGGCGCGGTCGCGGGGCAGCAGGGTGCGAATGTGGCGGTGAACCCCGCCGTCTGGCTCCGTTTGGTCCGGAGCAACAACACCTTCACCGCCTGGTACGCCACAACGTCCGGCACGCCGACGCCGGACTTCTGGATTTTGATCGGTTCGCATACGACGACGCTCGCCAATGCCGCGGTGGTTGGCGTGGTGGATTGCTCGCACGACAATGCCAGGCTGGCGAACACCACGTTCACCGGCGTGTCCGTCGCTCCGCCGGCCCCGCCGAACATCTCCGCCGTGCCGGATCAGGTCATCGCCGAAAACACGGCCACGCCCGTGCTGGAGGTGATGCTCGGCGATGCACTGGTGACGGGGAACAACCTGGTGCTGACCGCGAGTTCGTCGAACACAAATCTGGTTCCCAATGCGAACATCCTCCTCGGCGGAAGTGGTTTCTCCCGCACGGTGCAAGTCACGCCGGCCACGTATCAATCCGGCTCGGCGACCATCACGCTGATCGTGAACAACGGCCAACCGACCGCGAACACCGCGACCAATTCAT
>JANPGB010000380.1:0-10334 GCA_031423695.1 Verrucomicrobiota bacterium | reverse complement strand
CAAGAAATATCAAGGCGCGTTATTTTGCGCAATCAACCGGCCGGGTTGCTTGCTTATTCGAGCCAACGCCAAAGTTTGGTTCAGAGCATAATGCTGTTAAATGCTCAGATCCAACAATCGAGTGCACGCATCCAACAGTTGGCCGATCAAACAAGTGTATTTGCCTCCCAATTAAAACAGAGGGAGTACAATCAGCAACTTTTGGAAGCAACCGCAATTACGTATGCATCCGGCAATTCAGCCATGGTTGAGGCGCAAATGAACAGAACAGCAGCCATAGAACAGGCGAGAGTTAGACTTAATTTTGACAAGAAAGAGCTAATTGAAATGCAACAGCAGTTAAAAAATTTGCAACTGGAATTGCCTCGTTCTCAGGAAGAGTTGGTTGATTCAACAACACAGCTAAGAAAGTTGGATGCCGATGGGTTGAAAACAACCGTCATAAAAGTTTTTATCAGTAGCGGAACATATTTAGGAATTCCAGTTTTGGTGTTTAAGGAATATGTAACGGAATAACAATAAAGAGGCTTACGCCGCCACCACCACTGGCGTTTTCTTCACCATGATCGCCTCGACGATTTTCTTCGCCAGCTCCGGCTTTTCCGCCAGCGCTTTTTTCGCGGCGTCCTTGCCCTGGCCGATCAGTTCGCCGTCGAATTGCAGCCACGCGCCCTTCTTGTCCACCGCGCCGCACTCGATGCCCACGTCGAGAATGCTGCCTTCCTTGTCAATGCCGTGGTTGTAGATGATGTCGAACTCCGCCTCGCAGAACGGCGGCGCGACCTTGTTCTTCACGATCTTCACCTTGACGTGGTTGCCGATGGCGTTGCCCGCCGCGTCCTTGAGCGTTTCCTTGCGGCGGATGTCGATGCGCACGCTCGCGTAAAACTTCAGCGCCTTGCCGCCGGGCGTCGTCTCGGGACTGCCGAACATCACGCCGACCTTCTCGCGCAACTGGTTCGTGAACACGCAGGTCGTCTTGGACTTGGAAAGAATCGCGGTGAGCTTGCGCAACGCCTGGCTCATCAACCGCGCCTGCATGCCCATCGTGGCCATGCCCATTTCACCTTCGAGTTCCGCCTTCGGCACCAGCGCGGCGACGGAATCAATCACGATCACGTCCAGCGCGTTCGAGCGCGCGAGGGTTTCACAAATCGTGAGCGCCTCTTCGCCGCTGTCCGGCTGCGAGACGAGCAGGTCATCCAGGTTCACCCCGAGCTTCTTGGCATAAGCGGGATCAAGCGCGTGCTCGGCGTCGATGAAGGCGGCGAGCCCGCCGGCCTTCTGGGCGTTGGCAATAACGTGCAGCATCAGCGTGGTTTTGCCGGAAGATTCCGGTCCGTAAATTTCGATGACGCGTCCGCGCGGCACGCCGCCGACGCCGAGCGCGAGATCAATCGCGAGCGCACCGGTGGGGATGACATCAATCTTGCGCAGCGAGCGGGCGTCGCCGAGGCGCATAATACTGCCGTCGCCATAGGCTTTGTGAATGCTGGAGATGGCGGCTTCCAGATCGCGTTCGCGGGCGGCAGATTGTTTGGCGGCGTCGGTGTTTTTGGTTTCAACGACGGCGTTCTTCTCAGGTTTCTCAGCTTTAGGTGGCATAATGTTTTTGTAAATTCGGTTCTCCGTTTTGGAATCGAGCCGCAGAATAATCACCCGTCCGGGATTCGTCAACGCGGGGGCAAAAATAAAGTTTGGGGCGTAGGACTGCGGTTGTCCCAGCCCCTGTTGAAGGTTTCGATGGCATTTCGAAATCCCGTTAACAAGCCCGTGTGAAACACCCCATCCTCCTCGCCCTCGCACCCCCCCGTAAAATCGAGGACGAGGACGAGAACGACGACGAGGACGAACCGCCACTCCAATCTGTTTTGGCGAGCCATTTCGCGCAAAATGTTATCGCCGTCAAATCGGATTCCGTCTAATTGTTACGCATGGCAGACACGAAGGTTCGCATCGGGTTATTCGGCATCGGGCTCGACACGTACTGGCCGCAGTTTGACGGCTTGCTGGATCGCCTGACCGGTTATCAAAAGGAAATCGCCGGCAAGCTGCGCGGCCACGGCGTGCAGTTGATTGACGCCGGGATGGTGGACAATCCGCAGAAGGCCCACGCCGCCGCGTCATTGTTCCGGCAGAAGGAAGTGGATCTGATCTTCCTCTACATCTCCACCTACGCGCTGTCATCCACCGTGCTGCCGGTCGTGCAAAAAGCGGGCGTGCCGGTTGTGGTGCTGAATTTGCAACCGGTGCCGCAGCTTGATTACGAAAAATTCAACCAACTCGGCGACCGTGGCCTGATGACCGGCATCTGGCTGGAACATTGCCAGGCCTGTTCCGCGCCGGAGATCGCCTGCGTCTTCAATCGCGCGGGCATTGCGTATCATCTGGTCACCGGCCATTTGCAGGATGAGGTGGCGTGGCGCGAAATCCACGACTGGGTGGACGCCGCCAAGGTTTTGACTGGGATGCGCAACAACCGCGTTGGTGTGCTCGGCCATTATTATTGCGGGATGCTGGACGTTTACAGCGACCTGACGCAGCAGTCCGCCGTGTTTGGCAATCATTTTGAACTGATCGAGATGTGCGCGCTGAACAAGCACCGCGAAACCGTCACCAAGAAGCAGGTGGACGCCAAGCTGGCTGAGTTTCGTCGCGCATTCGACGTGGCGAAGACATGTGAGAAGGCGGAACTCACCCGCGCCGCGAAAACTTCCTGCGCGCTGGATGCCCTGGTGGAGAATTACGATCTCGGCTCGCTCGCGTATTACTACGAAGGCGAGGACGGCAACGCCTATCGCGACATCGCCACGAGCGTGATCGCGGGCAACACGCTGCTCACCGGCCGTCACATCCCGGTCGCGGGGGAGTGCGAAATCAAAAACGTTCAGGCCATGAAGATCATGGATTTGTTCGGCGTCGGCGGCTCGTTCTCGGAGCTTTACCTCGGCGACTTCACGGACGACGTGGTGTATCTCGGCCACGACGGCCCGGCGCATGTCGCGATTGCCGAAGGCCGTGTTGGTCTCGTTCCGCTGCCCCTCTATCACGGCAAGCCGGGCAAAGGTCTTTCGATTCAGATGACGGTGAGGCATGGCCCGGTGACCCTGCTCTCGGTGGTGCAGGGCGCGGGCGGAAAACTTTCGCTGCTCGTTGCGGAAGGTGAATCCGTGGCCGGCCCCATCCTGCAAATCGGCAACACGAACAGCCGCTACCGATTTGACATTGGTGCGAAGGCGTTTCTGCACGAATGGTCCATGAGCGGCCCGGCGCATCACTGCGCGATTGGGGTCGGCCACATGGCAGACAAGCTTGCCAAGCTCGGCGCATTGCTGGGAGTGGAAGTCAAGCGGGTGTGCTGAGTGAAGCGTCAGGGCAAAACGATTTCGGCATGCGCCTGTTCGCCATTGGAGACATTCACGGTTGTTACTCGGCGCTGCTGGCGCTGGACGAGAAGCTAAAGTTGGGCGCGGAAGATGTCGTTGTTACGCTCGGGGATTACGTGGATCGCGGGCCCGATTCGCGGCTGGTGCTTGACCATCTGATCGCCCTGGATCAGCGCGCCACGCTCGTTCCACTGCTGGGCAACCACGAGCTGATGATGCTTGAGGCCCGCCACGGGGGTGATGCTTTTTACCATTGGAGCGATGCCGGCGGCCGCGCCACCCTCGACTCATACAAGGGGCAGACGATGGAAGTCATCCCAGCGCGACATTGGCAGTTTCTTGAAACGTGTCGGCGGTTTCACGAGACCGAACAGGATTTTTTCGTCCATGCCAACGCGCAGCCGGATCTTGCGCTCGCAGAACAACCGGACGACATGCTGTTTTGGGAGACATTCAATCACCCGCCGCCGCATCAGTCCGGTCGCCGGATGATTTGCGGGCACACTTCCCAGCGGAGCGGGGAGCCGCTGAATCTCGGCCATGCGGTGTGCATCGACACCTGCGCGTACGGCGGTGGTTGGCTGACGTGTCTGGAGGTGAATTCCGGCGTTTATTGGCAGGCAAACCAGTTGGCCCTGCTTCGCACCGGAACTCTCTGATGCCGGCCAGGGGCTTGGAGGCGGGAGACCGTCTGCGCCGCCGGTCCGGGCTCAGCCTTCCGCGGCTTCTTCCGGCAGGACCACGCGAATGGTCGTGCCCTGGCCGACCTGCGAGCTAAGGGAGAGTTTTCCACGATGTGCCTCCACGATGCGCTGCACGATGGCCAGGCCGAGGCCGGTGCCGGTGCGCTTGGTGGTGTGGAGCAGGGAGGTGAAGGCGCGGCGCTGTTGTTCCTCCGTCATGCCCGCGCCGTTGTCTTGAATCTCCAAGGCGACCAGGCTGGCTGGATCCGCGGCGTTTCGTTCCGTCCGGACCACTTGGGTGGTGAGCGTCAGCCGGCCGCCGCCGGGCATGGCCTCCGCCGCGTTGAGGAGCAGATTCAAAAACACCTGCTCCAGCTGCGTTGCATCGCCGAGGATCAGGGGCAGGTCCGGCTGCAGATTCGTCACCCACTGGATGTTTTGATTCTTCAACTTGTGCCGCACGAGCAGGCCTAGCTCCTCGATCAACACATTCAAATTCACGGGCGCAAGCTTCGGTTCGCTGGTGCGCGCGAAGTCGAGGATCTGCTCCACGATCTTGTTCAGCAGCTCCATCTTGTCGCGGATGATCTGGGCGTCCTTGTTGCGCGGGTCGCCCTGGGGAAATTTCAGGTCGAGCGAGTGATACAGCATCTTGATCACGGTGAGCGGATTGCGGATTTCGTGGGCGACCTCGGCCGCCAGCAGGCCGAGCGCGGAGAGCTTTTCGTTCTGCCGCAGCTGTTCCTCCACGTCCACGATGCGCTCGTGGAGCCGCGCTTTTTCAATCGCAATCGCCGACAGGTCCGCGAGCGCGGTCAGGATGTGAATCTCCTCGTTGGAAAAATTATACGGCTGCCCGGTATAGACGCTCAAGGTGCCGATGACCTGGCCACCGAACTGCAGCGGCACGCTCAGGAGCGAGACCAGCCCTTCGCGCCGGGCGACATCCACGTTTTGATAGCGGTTGGAGACCTGCACGTTGCCGACCTGCATCGGTTTTTTGCGCCGCGCCACGACGCCGAGCAGGCTTTCGCTGAGGCTCAGCCGCGGCTTGCTCAGGTAGGCTTCGCCGGCCCCGTGGCTGGCGCGCAGGTCCAGCCATTCGTGGGATTCGTCCAAGAGCATCAGGGAGCACATTTTCGCGTGCATCAGCAGGCAGGCTTCGCGCGTGATGACCTTCAACGCGTCGCCCAGGTTCAGGGCCGAGTTGAGGGTGCGGCTGACGTTGGCGAGCGATTCGAACAGGCGGGCCTTGAGCCGGAGCTGTTCGTAGAGCCAGGTGTTCTGGATGACCCGCGCGGCCTGCAGCGCGAGGGCTTCGAGCAGTTCCTGGTCGGCGGCGGCGAAGGCCTCCGGGCGTTCCGAATCCACGTTGATCACGCCCCGGGTCTCGCCGTTGACCTCCAGCGGGACGGCGAGCTCGGAGCGGACGTTTTTCCGGAGCATGATGTAGCGCGGGTCGCTGGACACGTCGCCGATGCGCGCGGGCTTGCCGGTGCGCGCCACCCAGCCGGTGATGCCTTCGCCGACGCGGAGTTTCAACCCGGAGGCATTCGCCGGCAGACCTTGGGAAACCTGGATGTCGAGGAAGGCCGTGGTTGGATTCACGAGCGCCACCGAACCGCTCGAGGCCCCCACCAGCCGCACCGCTTCTTTGAGGATGAGTTGGAGCGCCTCCTGGGGGTCGAGCGTGGAATGGATGACGTTGCCGACCTGGTAGAGCAGTTCCAGCCGGTCGTAACGCGCCTGCAGCGCTTTCAGTTCGTCGTTCACTTTGAGGAGCTTCTCGTTTCTCGTTTCTCGTTTCGAGTTTTTTGACGGCGAGATTTTGATGCGGTCGCCGCCCGGGAACCCGAAATCTGCCACGCGCCACTCACCTGACCCGCGCAATCATCCACAGGCTGCCCAGGGCGAAGAACAGGTTCGGCAGCCAGGCTCCGAGCCAGGGCGGCACCTTGCCGGTCTCGCCAAAGGTGAAGCCGAGCTGCTGCAGGATGTAGTAGGTGAAAAAAATGAGGATGCTCGCCGCCACGCCGACAAACACGTTGCGCCGGCCCGAGGCCGCCGCAAACGGAATCGCCACGAGCACGACGACCAGGCAGGCGAACGGCCCGGCGAACCGGCCGTGCAGCTTGGTGTAAATCCACGGGCCCATGGCCGCCTCGGGCTGCGGATGCAGCCGCAGGTAGCTGTAGATCTGGGAGACGGGAATGTCCGCCCGCCGCGTCGCCGACTGGTGGTCGTGCTGGTCGTTGATGAGGATTTCGCTGCGGATCATTTCCGGCGTTTCGGAAAATTCCGGAAACGCCACCTTATCCGCCTGCGGCATTTTCTGATACAGGAAGTTGGTGCCGGAGCGGTTGATGAATCCGCGCACGTTGAAAAAGGTCCAGACGCCGTTGGTCTGGATGGCGCGGTCCGCTTCCAGGGCACGGGAGGAACGATCGGGCAGATCCCAGTCGAGATGCGGCTTGATCATCTCCCCCGTCTGCTGGTCGTAGATGCCAATGAACCAATGCCGCTTCTCGTTCGCGCTGACGGTGGTCACGAACGTCAGGTTCTTGACGGGCTTCTTCTGCGCGCCCTTGAAGCGCAGCTGGCTGTGGCGCACAAAGAGCTGGTCGGCGAGCTCCTCCATGTGCGGCACGACGACCTCGTCGAGCGCAAACAGCAGCGCGCTCGAGAAGATGCCGACGGCCAGATACGGGACGGACAGGCGCAGGAGGCTGACGCCCGCCGCGCGGATGGCGGTGATCTCGTTGTGCCGCGCATGGTTCGTCAGCGTGTAGAGCATCGCCAGCAGCAGGGCCACCGGCAGCACGAGGATGAGGAATCCCGGCGACTTGAGGACGTAGTATTTTGCGATGTCCAACACCGAAAGCCCCTGTTGCTGGAGCCACTGCAGCTGGCCGAACAGGTCGAAGGCGATCCACAAAACCAGAAATCCGCCCAGGCAAAAGCCCAGCGGGATCAGAAACTCGCGGAGCAAGTAACGGTCAAGCAGACGCATCAAAAGTCAGCGTAGAAGCGGCCCCATCCCGTCGCAAGCTTTAGCTGAACGGTGGTGGTTCCGTGTCCGGTCCCAACAAAGTTATTGACTCACCTCCTGCTTTTTGTCCCCTTGGTCGCAGGTTTGGCCAATGAGCAGCAACCATGAAAACACCACTCCAGAGATTTGCTTTGCTCCCAGTCGTCGTCTGGGGATTGCTGGTGCCGCCGCAACCGGCGCGCGCGGACATTGACGCAGTGACGAACGCGTTCAACGAGGGCTCGGGTTACATCAACGGCGGGATCGCCTTCTCCTTCAGCACCACGACCAACCTGGCCGTGACCAGCGTCGGATATCTGAACATCGGAGCCAGCAATCCAATTGTCAGTTTCTGGTCCGACACCAACTTTCCGATTGCCAGCTATAAGCTAATCCCCGGCGCAAGCTCCGGCGTGATGGTGTACAGCAACGTCACGCTCACGCTGCTCGCCGGGAGGCGCTATTCCATCAGCGTGCAGGACGGGCCGCTGTCCCCGCCCACCCCGGTCTTGCTCCGGTTTTACACGAACGGCCAGTACCATCTGGCCTCGCAACTGACCGGCTACGTCGGCGCGCGGATCACGACCAACGGAACCTTCGCCGATTTCAACCCAATCTATTTTTATCTCGGCCCCAACTTCACTTTTCAGGTGCAGACCTCGCCAATTCAGCTGTCGTCGATGAATATTTCTGCGAGCAATGGCGGCAGCGCGGTTGTTTCCTGGCCCGCCGCGCCCGGCGGCTTTGTCCTGCAACAAAAAACCAACCTCATCGCCGCGAACTGGGTTTACACGACCAACCCAGTCGCGTTGGTGAACGGCACGAACCAGGTCACCATCTTGCCGCCGGCGGGCAACCGGTTTTTCCGGCTGATTCATCCGTGAAGGCTGCGCGGCCGGCTTAGGCTGTGACCGCGTGGCCTTTGAGAATCCAGTCGTAACCCTTCGCTTCGAGTTCGAGCGCGAGTTCTTTGCCGCCGGTTTTCACGATGTGGCCGTCCACCAAAACATGGACAAAGTCCGGCACGATGAAATTGAGCAGGCGTTGATAATGCGTGATGACGAGCTGGGCGTTGTCGGCGCGCTTCAGGGCGTTGACGCCGTGGCTGACGACTTTGAGCGCGTCGATGTCCAGGCCGGAATCGGTTTCGTCGAGGATGGCGAGCTTGGGTTCCAGCACGGCCATCTGGAAGATCTCGGCGCGTTTCTTTTCGCCGCCGGAGAAGCCTTCGTTGACCGAGCGCTTGAGCAGGTCGTCCTTCAACTCCAGCAGCTTCATCTTGTCCTTCACGAGCGCGAGGAATTCAATCGCGTCGAGTTCCTGCTCACCCTTGTGCTTGCGGATTTCGTTGAGCGCGGCCTTGAGAAAGTAGGTGCTGTTCACGCCGGGAATCTCGACCGGATACTGGAACGCCAGGAACAAGCCTTCGCGGGCGCGTTCTTCGGGATCCAGGTCGAGCAGATCCTTGCCATAATAAAGCACTTCGCCGCCGGTGATGTTGTAGCCGTCGCGACCCGCCAGCACCGCCGCCAGCGTGCTCTTGCCGCTGCCGTTCGGACCCATGACGGCATGGACTTCACCTTCGTTGATGGTGAGGCTGACGCCCTTGAGAATTTGTTTGCCTTCGACACCTGCCGAGAGGTTTTTGATTTCGAGAATAGGTTGCTTGCTCATTTAAAAATATCAGTTCCGTTCGCCGTTAAGTTTAATGCCCGTATCACAGTGGATACGCCATGCCAGTTCTTCAGCGAATCTCCGTTCAGAACCACAGCCACGTACCCACAAGACATATCCGGTCTTGTGCTTTAGTCCCACCCAAAAACTATTGTCATCGGCGTACATCAGGTCACAGATAATTTCCACGAATTCCGCCAACGGCTTGGTGCGTTTCATGAGGACAATCCGGTCAAAAAGCAGCGCTCGCTCCTCGACCAAATGCTCTCGTGGAACAATTGCAGATCGCCGTGTGACCGAACAGCCAATGATTAAGAGCAGGACACAGGCTCCACCGGTCCAGTACCCGGAAAAATCCAGGCAAATGTAGCCACCGAAAACAACTGCGGCGAACAACAACGCCGGCCAAAACAATTGAGCTTGGGGGGTTGGCGCGCAAGAAAAAGTGCCTGCAATCTGTTGGCCGCTCGTGGACATGGCTGATTATCCAACGCTTCCTTCCAAACTCACGCCCAGCAGCTTCTGCGCTTCGACGGCGAATTCCATCGGCAGTTCCTTGAACACTTCCTTGCAGAAACCGTTCACGATCATGTTCACGGCGTCCTGGGTCGCAATGCCGCGCGCGTTGCAGTAAAAAATCTGGTCCTCGCCGATCTTCGAGGTCGAGGCTTCATGCTCCACGCTCGCCGTGGTGTTCTTCACTTCGATGTAAGGGAACGTGTGCGCCCCGCACTTCGCGCCGATGAGCATGGAGTCGCACTGCGAGAAGTTGCGCGCGTTCGTGGCGCTCTTGGCGATCTTCACCAGCCCGCGATAGCTGTTCTGGCCGTGGCCGGCGGAGATGCCCTTTGAGATGATCGTGCTGCGCGTGTTCTTGCCGATGTGAACCATCTTCGTGCCGGTGTCGGCCTGCTGATAATTGTTGGTCACGGCGACCGAATAAAATTCGCCCACGGAATTGTCGCCCTGCAAAATGCAGCTCGGATATTTCCAGGTGATCGCCGAGCCGGTCTCAACCTGAGTCCAAGTAATCTTCGAATTGCGACCTTTGCACAGGCCGCGCTTGGTCACGAAGTTGTAGATGCCGCCCTTGCCGTTCTCGTCGCCCGGATACCAATTCTGCACCGTGCTGTATTTGATCTCGGCACCTTCCAGCGCGATGAGTTCGACGACCGCCGCGTGCAACTGGTTTTCATCACGCATCGGCGCGGTGCAACCTTCGAGGTAGCTCACATGCGCGGCATCGTCGGCCACGATCAGCGTGCGCTCGAACTGGCCAGTGTTGGCAACGTTGATGCGGAAATAAGTCGAAAGCTCCATCGGGCAGCGCACGCCCTTGGGGATGTAGCAGAACGAACCGTCGGTGAAGACGGCGGAGTTCAACGCGGCGTAAAAATTGTCCGTGTACGGCACGACCGAGCCGAGATATTTCTTAATTAGGTCAGGATGGTCATGCACCGCCTCGGTGAACGAGCAGAAGATGACGCCCTTCTCAGACAATTGTTTCTTGAACGTCGTGCCGACACTTACGGAATCAAAGATTGCGTCCACCGCCACGCCGGC
>JANPGB010000379.1:0-11179 GCA_031423695.1 Verrucomicrobiota bacterium | reverse complement strand
CGTGAGGAGGCTCTAACTTCCGTCCGGGTTTTGTAATGAGCCTCCTCACGTCGGCTGCTACAAGTCCAGTTCTGCCAAACCCCGTCAGTACCTCATCAGCGATGAGCAGCGTGCCGTGGCCGCGCGCGATGTCCGTGACTTGTTTCAGCCAGCCGGAAGGCTGCGGAATCATGCCCGCCGCGCCTTGCATGAGCGGTTCAAAGACAAAGCCGGCGTAGGGGTTCCCCTTTTTTTTCTGCGCGGAAAATTTCCGTTCCACCTGGCCGACACATTCCCAATTACACTTCCGATATTCCCGCGCGTCGCCGCGTTCCGGCTTGGCGCGATTGAAGGGACAGCGGTAGCAATACGGTGACATGACCTTGTCGGTCTTGAAGAGAAGGCCGGCGTAAGCCTTGTGAAACAAATCAATGTGGCCGAGTGAAACCGCGCCCGCCGTGTCGCCGTGATACGCGCCATCGAGCGAAAGGAAACGCGGCCTGGACTTCGGCCCGCGCGTGCGTTTGGTGAATTGGTAGGCGAGCTTGAGCGCGACTTCGAGCGCGGTGGAGCCGTCGTCGGAGAAGAAAACCTTGGCGAGTTTCAGGTTTCGTGTTTTGGGTTTCGGGTTGGCTGCCTTGACCAAATTTGCCGCCAGCAAACTCGCCGGCTCGTTGGCAAAACCCAGCGCCGAGCTGTGGGAGATTTTCTTTAACTGACGTTGGATGGCGGCGTTGATCTTCGGATGTTGGTGGCCGTGGAGATTGGTCCAGATGGAGGAATTGGCGTCCAGGTATTCCCGGCCACGAAGATCGCGCAGCACCGCGCCCTTGCCGGATGTGATGACAATCGGCTCGCGCTTCAGCCAGTCGCGCATCTGCGTGAACGGATGCCAGACATGGGCGTGATCGAGTTTGGCGAGCGGGTGCATCGGGGGATTTTTGCTTTACGATTTACGATTTACGATTTGGGAAAGGACGGCTGCGAGTTGCGAAATATCCCCCGGCGAATGTCCCGCCGTGACAGTGATCCGCAGCCGCGCCGCGCCGCGTGCGACCGTTGGATAACGGATAGCGGGGATGAAAATATTTCTCTCCCGCAAAGCTCCGGCGACATTGACCGCCTTTGTCTCGTCGCCGATCACCAGCGGTAATATGGGACTCCACAAATTATCAATGTCCTTCTTAAACTCAACAATGGAGCATTCAACTTCTTCGACTAGATCGAAAAGTTTACATCTTTGCTTCTCACCTTCGCCCGATTGAACAAGGCGCAATCCTGCCATCGCCGCCGCTGCCGCCGCCGGCACGGGCGCGGTGCTGAAAATAAAACTGCGGGCGCGGTTGATGAGAAAATCTATCAACGCCCGCGAGCCGCAGATGTAACCGCCGCTCGCACCCAGGGCCTTGCCCAGCGTGCCCATCTGAATCTCGAGGCGGTCGCTGACGCCCAATTCCTCGGCGAGGCCTCGACGGTTTGCGCCATAGAGTCCGGTGGCGTGCGCCTCATCCACCATGAGCCACGCGCCGTATTTTTCCTTGAGCGCAACGATCTCGCGGAGCGGGGCGGCGTCGCCGTCCATGCTGAAAATGGATTCGGTGACAACGAGGATTTCTGCTTTCCGCTTTCCGCCTTCCGGTTTTCTGGCAGCCGCCCACTTCAAAATCTTTTCCAGACCATTCAGGTCGTTGTGATCGAAAATGCGCAGTTTCGCGGCGGAAAGTCTGGCGGCATCCACGATGCAGGCGTGAACCAGTTTGTCCAAAATGATGATGTCGTCCTTGCCCACAAGCGCGGCGATGGTTCCGACAGCCGCAGCGTAGCCGGTGGAAAAAGTCAGCGCGGCTTCGGTGCCTTTGAACGCGGCGAGGGTCTCCTCCAGTTCATGGAACGGGGCGAGCGAACCGCTTATCAACCGCGAGGCGCCCGCGCCCGCGCCGAATTGTTCGACGGCTTTGATGGCGGCTTCCTTGAGCGCGGGATGATTCGCCAGGCCGAGGTAATCGTTGGAGGAGAAGTTCAGCAGGGTGCGTCCGGCGCTTTGGATGCGCGGACCTTGCGCGGAATCCACGCGGCGCAATTCGCGGTGCAAACCTTGCGCGCGGATGGCGTCGAGGCGGCGGACCAGTTCCTCGTCGAATGAAGTCACGGGGGAATTTACGATCTGCGATTCGTAATTTACGAGCTTAAAGCGGCCCGCTCAGTCTGGGGCGACGGCCCATTGGCCATCCATCAAACTGGCCGCCACGTCGCCGCGATGATTTAAAACCGCCTCATAAACCGCCGGGAGTTTGCCGGCAAACGGGACGGCGATGACATCGGCGAAGGTGCCGGCGGAAATTTCCCCGACCTGCCCGCGCAGTCCGAGCGCGCGCGCGCCGTTGAGGGTGGCCATCTGCAAAATAGCCTTTGGCGCCAGGCCGGGCCTGGCGGCGGCGAGCGTCTGCATCTCGGTGAACAGGTTCAGCTCGATGGTCTGCCGGCGTTTCCTGTCCATGCTGGCCAGGCTGTCGGTGCCGAGGCAGAGGTTGACTTTGGCGCGCGCCAGTTCGGTCAGTGGAAACGGCGCGTGGTTGAAGTAGGCATGGCTGCGCGGGCAGTGGACGACGCTGACTTTTTTGCGGCCGAGGCGGTCGGCGTCTTTGGCGGCGAGGTAATTGACATGCACGGCCAGCAGATTTTCCCCCAGCGCGCTGTTGCGCTGCAATTGCTGCACGGGCGAGCCGAATCCACAGTCGTTCATGTCGCGCTGGTTGCGGCGCAGCCAGTCGTGCATCTCGCCGCGCGCGTGCTGGAACATTTCAAATTCGGACGCGGATTCGGCCACATGCACGGAGAGCGGCCAGCCGCGTTCGCGTGCGGCTTCGGCGCTGAGGCGCAGCAATTCCGGCGCGGTGGAGTAGGGGGCGTGCGGCGCAATCCTCGCCCGGCACCGGTGCGCCGGCAGTGCGTCAATGCGTTCAATGGCGTCGCGCAAAATGGCGGCGGGCGCGCGGCGGCTTTTCACGCCGGTCAGTTCCAGGAAGGAGATCACCCGCAGCGGGGTGGCCTGCCAGACTTCGGGCAGCAGTTCCGGCACGGCTTCAAAATCGGCGACGGTGGTGGTGCCGGTGCGCATCAGCATCCGCGCGCCGTTCAGCCAGGACTCGGCGAACTCGGAGTAGTTCCATTCCGACTTGGCGGTGGTGATGAGCTTGATCCAGTCGGTGAAGGATTTTTGCGGCGGGAACTGCCCGGCCATGTCGGTGTAATCCAGGTGGCAGTGCGCGTTGACGAGGCCCGGAAGCAGCACCGTGTCACCGAGATCGAAGACCTGGTCGCGGTCGTCGCCGGACAAATCCTTCCAGCGGCCCACGCGGGCCACGCGGTTGCCGTAGATTAGAACCGCGCCGTCCTGGAGCGGGGGGCCGGTGAGGGGCAGGACGACGCGCGCGCGGAGAAGCATCCGTTAAAGATCCGCTTCCTGCCGTTTGCGTTTGGAGCGGGCGCCGACGGTGTGCTTGAGCGCCTTGTGTTTGTTGTGGCGTTTGCGGATCTGCTGCTCGATTTTTTTCGTGACCCTGTCAATCGCGGCGTAGAGGTCGCTTTCCCGGTCTTCGGCGAACAGGTCGGGGCCGCGCACGCTCAGGCGCAGGGAGCAGGAGAAGGCCTTTTCCGGCACGCGGGTGTTGTCGTGTTCGAGCGTCACGCGCGCGTCCACGGCCCAGCGGTTGAAGTGTTCGAGCTGGTCGAGCTTGGCCAGCACGTGGTCTTCAATGGCTTTGGTCAGAGTCACATTGTGCGTCGAGAGAATCAATTTCATGTCCGGATGATGCAAGCGGCGCGGAACAAAATCCAGTCAAAGATTTTTGAAATATGCCGCAGTTGATCCGAACAGGGCTTACGCCGTGGCCGTCCGCTTGATGTCGTAAAGCAGCTTCTTCTGGCACTCGGGGCAGACGCCGTGGGTGAAGGAGGTGGAGGAGCGGACGGAAATGTATTTTTCGATCTGCTCCCAGTAGCCCTTGTCGTTGCGGACCTTTTTGCACCAGGCACAGAGCGGCAGCATGCCGTTGAGAGTTTCAATCTGGCTGGTCAGCTGCGCCGTTTTGTGGAGGGTGGCCAGCGCGTCGGTGCTCAGGCCCAGCAGCAGGGACAGCAGGCTGAAGGTGATTTCCTGATTCGCCGCGAGCCCGGGGTCGAGCAGGCCGCAGAACATCCCCACGACACGGCTCGACACCGTCAGGGCGTGCAGCACGCCGCGTTCGGGGTGTTCCGGCGGGCCGGCGTGGAAGAACACCTCGGTGTTCTGCCGCAGCGCCATCGCGAAGCGGCCGTTTTTGATTTCGGCGTCCACCAGCAGCTTGAGCCGGGCATTCTCGGAGGGAGGGAAACACAGTTGCAGCTCAAAGTTCAGGTCGGCGGGATTGACGAGCCAGAAACCCGTGCTGCGGAAAAGTTTCAGGCCGCCGACATATTTCGCGGTCACCTGCAGAATGTCCGCCGGGGTGTGCTGGTCATGCAGGTCGCGGCGGAAATGTTCGACCGCGGAGAAGAGCGCGAGCAGTTCGCGGCGCTCATCCAACTCGCCGAGCTTGGTCAAGCCGGTTCGCAGCAGGTCGGGATACACGGAATCGAAGGTTTCG
Source organism: Verrucomicrobiota bacterium (assembly GCA_031423695.1). Classification (GTDB taxonomy): domain Bacteria; phylum Verrucomicrobiota; class Verrucomicrobiia; order Limisphaerales; family CAIQOK01; genus CAIQOK01. The sequence continues at coordinate 6,575 of JANPGB010000379.1, read as the reverse complement.
CTCATGGCATCGCTCAGTTGAGGAAGACGTCCTGGACGGCCCCGAGCTGCGCCTCGATGCCGGCCACGATGCCCGGGAGCACGGTGGTGGGCAGGCCGAGCGTTTCCCAGGCCCGCATGCTGAGCGGCGGCACATGCCGTTCGCCCGAACTGCCGATTTGCAGGGCATTGACCAGGTGATCGGCCAGATGCACCACGCACGCCTCCTGGCGGGCCAGATCCGCCGACTCCGGGTGATGGTGGCAGGCCACGGCCTGCGTCAGGTTGGCCGGGAACTTCCACTGCTCCATGACGGCGGCGGCGATTTGCTGGTGGTCAAATCCGAGCACGCGCTTCTCGGCCTCGTGCAACAACAGGCGCTCGCTGCGGTAGAGCTGGAAGACCTCCCGGGTTGGTTGGGGTGCGCGGGAATACAGCACGAGCCGCCCCATGTCGTGCAGCAGTCCGGCCACGAAGAATTTGTCCGCCTTGGGCAGCCGTTTCTCCATCGCCAGCAGGCGCGAAGCGATCCCGCAGGCCAGGCTGTGCTGCCAGAAGGATTCCATGGTCACAAAGTCGTCCTCCACGCCGTTGAATTGTGAAATGATGCTCGAGGCGAGAATGAGATCCTGCACCTGTTGGATCCCGATCAGGCTGATCGCCTCGGTCACGGTGGAGAGACGCGAAGAAAATCCGTAGAAGGAACTGTTCGACAGGCGCAGCAGCCGCGCGGTCAGATCGGGCTCCTTTTCAATGGTCTCGCCAATGGTGACCAGGCTGCATTCGGGGGATTCCAACAAGGCTTCGATCTCCTCCAGCACTGGCGCATAGGAGCCCAGGCTGGCGGGAATGCCGCTGATGAGTTTGGTGACGCCAGGGGGAGTCATTTGGTGGCGAGCTCCCCGGCGTTGGATTTGATGCGGCGCTGCAGGGCCAGCTTGAAAATCTCCATGAAGACCGGATTCTGCACGTCCACCTTCCAGAAACGCTCTTTGACTTCCGCGGTAAACCGGTCCAGTTCCTCCGCTGAAAGTCCGGCCAGCGGATTGGCATCGTCGCAACCCTCTGCCACCAACACCTCCAGTTCCACGACCCCCCAGGCATTCAGGATGTTGATCTGGCGTTGCGTCAACGTGCAACCCGCCGGCACGAGGAGCATGCTGTCAACATTCTTGACATCGCTGCCCACCACCATGCCTTCCTTCACCTGCTCGATTTTGATTTTTGGCATTACGACGCGCTTTCCGTGCGGACCGACGGTTCCTGTCGCAAACTTTGCACAATCAGTGCCACTCGCCAGCCGGAGGACCCGACCGGATTCCTTCTGACGCCAACCGTGAGAAATCCGGCTCCCACAGCCAGGCATTTGCAACTCTCCGCTACTATCGGCGGATCCCGCAATCGCTTTAGCGGGATTAGTCGCGTTGGCTGCCAAGGTAGTGATGCCACGTCGGCGGCTCTCCACCTTCCACAGGTTCCCAGAGGGCGGTTGCCAATGGTTTAATGGAGCGGGCCGGATGCCCGGACTTTGGGGGTGGCCATGAAGCCGTGAATCAGTCCGCCAGAATCTTCTGATACAAGTCCGAGTAGACCCGCGCCGTCCGCGCCCAGGAGAAATCCGCCGCCATGCCGTTGCGTTGGTAGTGCCGTTGCAGTTCCGGTTCCGCGTAAAGCGCCAGCGCCTTGCGCAGGCCCTTGCCGAGCGCGGCGGGGGAAAACTCCGTGAACTTGATGCCGTTGGCGCGAGCGGCATTTTCCGTGAGGTCAATCACCGTGTCATCCAGTCCGCCGGTGGCGCGCACGATGGGCACCGTGCCGTAGCGCAGGCTGTACATCTGGTTCAACCCGCACGGTTCAAAGCGAGACGGCAGGATGAAAAAATCGCTGCCTGCCTCGATGCGATGCGAGAGCCCCTGGTCGTGGCCGATCCGCACGGCGACCTTGGTTGGATGCCGGCGGGCCAGTTCGCGATAGCCTTGCTCGTACTTGGGATCGCCGCTGCCGAGCAGAATGAACTGCATCTCCCCGCCCAGCGCCTCCTCCAGCGCGGCGAGCTGGATGTCCACGCCTTTTTGATCCACCAGCCGGTTGACGCTGCCGAAGAGGGGAATCTTGTCGTTCGCCGGCAGCCCCATCTCCTCCTGCAACGCTTGCTTGTTCGCCGTCTTGCCGCGCAAATCTTCGGCCGAATACGTCTCCTTCAAAAAGGGATTCGTCGTCGTGTTCCACTCGTCGTAGTCCACGCCGTTCAAAATCCCCGACAACTGGCTCTGACGCCGCCGCAGGAGACCCTCCAGTCCGCAGCCCAGTTCGGGCGTGGTGATCTCGCGGGCGTAACGCGGGCTGACGGTGGACACCGCATCGGCAAAAAAGATGCCGGACTTCAGGCAGTTGAGTTGGCCATAGAACTCCGCGCCTTCCGGTTTGAAATAACTCCACGGCAGATTGGTCACCGGAAACTTCGTCACCGGAAACTGTCCTTGATAGGCCAGGTTGTGAATCGTCAGGCAGGTGCGAGGAGGATTTGCCCAGCCGCCGGAGGATTTCTCGTGGTTGATCAGCAGGGGCACGAGTCCGACCTGCCAATCGTGGACGTGCACCAGCTCGGGTTTCCAGGGCAGATGCCGTGCGAGATGAGCCACCGTTTTGGAAAGAAAAATAAAACGCTCGGCGTTGTCGTGATAATCAAAGCCCCCGTTCTGATAAAGCCCCGGCCGCAGGTAAAATTCCGGCTGATCAATGAAGTAAATCGTCAATCCTGGCAAGGGCTCCAGCGTGCAGACCTTGCCCGCCACCCGGCGTCCGCCCAGCGGCAGATTCAGCACCCAGTCGAAGGACTTGAGGGCCGGGAAGCGCTCGCGAATCCCGGCATAAAGCGGCGTGACGAGACCCACCTGATGTCCTTCGCGGGCGAGCGCCTTGCCGAGCGCGCCGACCATGTCACCAAGGCCGCCAGTCTTGGAGTAAGGGTGGACTTCGCCGCTGGCGAGAAGGATTTTCATTGGTCGGCGACGAAAAAGTCAGACGTGAATCCGATCCGTCTTCAAATACGGTTGCAGCGGCACTGGAATCAGCACGCTGCCATCGGCCTGCTGGTGGGTTTCAATCAGCGCCACGAACAGCCGCGCCAGCGCGGTGCCGCTGCCGTTGAGGATGTGCGGGAATTTGTTTTCGCCGGTCTCATTCTTGAAGCGCAGGTTCATCCGGCGCGATTGAAAATCCTCGCAGTTGGAACAGCTCGACACTTCCAGGTAACTTCCCTGGCCGGGCGCCCAGACTTCAATGTCGTAGGTTTTCGCGCTGCCGAAACCCATGTCGCCGGTGCAGAGCAGGATCACACGGTAATGCAGCCCCAGCAGTTGCAGCACCTTCTCCGCGTTGCCCACCATTTTTTCCAGCTCGTCGTAACCGTGCTCGGGTTTGACGATCTTGATCAGCTCCACCTTGTCGAACTGATGCACGCGGATCATGCCGCGCGTGCCGACGCCCGCCGCGCCCGCCTCGCCGCGAAAGCAGGGCGTGTAGGCGCAGTAACGGATGGGCAGTTCGTCCGCCTTCAAGATTTCCTCGCGATGAATGTTCGCCACCGGCGTTTCGGCGGTGGGGATCAGATACAGTTTGCCGAGATTCTTCGCGTCATCGCCCTCGGCCACGCCGTAATACTGATCCTTGAACTTCGGAAACTGCCCCACGCCCACGAGACATTGTTCGCCGACCATCAACGGCGGCGCGATCTCTGTGTAGCCGTGTTCCGTGATGTGAAGATCGAGAAGAAACTGGATCAACGCCCGTTCCAGCCGCGCGCCCCAGTTCGTGTAGAGCAGAAAGCCGCTGCCGGAAAGTTTCGTGGCCCGCGCAAAATCCACGAGCTTCAAGCTCTCGCACAGCGCCACATGCGCCTTCGGTTGGAAGGGGAACACCGCCTTGGTGCCATGCACGCGGACTTCGGGATTATCCTCCGCCGATTTTCCGAGCACCACGGATTCATGCGGCAGGTTGGGCAGGCGCAGCATCAGTTCATCGCGCGCGGCCTCAGCTTGCTTGGCTTGGGCATCGAGTGCGGTGATCTGGTCGCCGAGGTTTTTGGTCTCGGCTTTTTTTGCGTCGGCCTCGGCGAGTTTTTTCTGGCCCATCAGCGCGCCGATTTCCTTGGAGACGCGGTTGCGCGTGGCCTTGAGCGTCTCGACCTCGGCCAGCGCCTTCCGACGGGCCTCGTCGTGTTGCACAATTCCATCAATCAACTGTTCGTCGCCGGCCCCGCGCGTGGCGAGCCGCTGGCGTACAAAGTCGGGCTTTTCACGGATCAATTTGATGTCGAGCACGCGCGAATTATAGGCGGGCGGGCTTTCACTTCAAGAATGAAGCCGCACCGTTGCTTTCAAATCCCGGATGGCGCAAACTGGAAGAACAGAGTTTAACACATGAAAATACGCCCTGTTTTTCTGCTTGTCGTCTGGCTTGCCGGGCCGGCATCCGCTGCGATCCTTCCCCCGCACCATGCGCCTTCCAACTTTCTCGACTGGGCGCAACGTCCGCCGATGGGCTGGAACAGTTGGGATGCCTTCGGGTGCACCGTCACCGAGGAACTCACCAAGGCCAACACGGATTACATGGCGGAGAAACTCGCCGCGCATGGCTGGCAATACATCGTCGTGGACATCCAATGGTACGAGCCGCAGTCGAAGGGTTTTGAATACGCGCCGCATCCGCAGGTGACGATGGATGAATGGGGGCGGCTCTGGCCGGTGCTGAAAAAATTTCCGTCCGCCACGAACAGCCTGGGCTTCAAGCCGCTTGCCGAGTACGTGCATGGCAAGGGTTTGAAATTCGGCCTGCATCTGTTGCGCGGCATTCCGCGCGAGGCGGTGAAACGCAACACGCCCATTCTCGGCACGAAGTTTCACGCCGCCGACATTGCGGATACGAACAGCCTCTGCAAGTGGAACCCGGACATGTTCGGCGTGGACATGAGCAAGCCGGGCGCGCAGGAGTACTACAACTCCGTCTTTCAACTGTTCGCCGCGTGGGATTTGGATTTTGTGAAGGTGGACGATCTGAGCCGGCCGTACTATCAGGCGGAAATTGAAGCGATCCGGAAGGCGATCGACCTCACCGGCCGGCCGATGGTCTTCAGCACGTCGCCGGGCGACACCCCTTTGTCCGCCGGTGAACACGTCGCCAAGCACGCCAATCAATGGCGCGTGAGCGACGACTTCTGGGACGATTGGAAACCGTTGAAGGAACAGTTTGCCCGGCTCCACAACTGGACGCCGCTGCGCGGCCCCGGCCACTGGCCCGACGCGGACATGCTGCCGCTGGGAAATGTGCGCGCGGTGGAGCCGAACGGCTGGACGCACTTCACCACCAACGAGCAAATCACGCTCATGACGTTGTGGTCCATCGCCCGTTCGCCGCTCATCATGGGCGGGCATCTGCCCAAGAACGATGCCTTCACCTTGTCGCTGTTGAACAACGACGAGGTGCTCGCCGTCAACCAGCGCAGCGCCAACAACCGCCAGCTATTCCGTGCCAACGACCTGATCGCGTGGGTCGCCGATGTGCCGGATTCAATAGACAAATATCTCGCGCTGTTCAATGCGGGCGGCGGCGAGCTTGATGTGAACCACGCGAAGTTCCGCAGCCCCATCGTCAATCGCAACACACCCGGACAGTCCGTGGACATTGACGTGGACATCACTGGCGCGGAAAAGCTTTTTCTCGTAGTGACGGATGGCGGCGATGGAAACAGTTGGGATCACGCCGACTGGCTGGAACCGCGCTTGGTTGGAACCAACGGCGAAACTTTGCTGACGAGTTTGAAATGGATGAGCGCGACGAGCGGCTGGGGCAAAACGTCGGTGGGAAAAAGTGTCAGCGGAAAAGCGCTGATCGTGGCGAAAAAAACTTTCACCAACGGCATTGGCACGCACGCGGAATCGGTGATCGAGTATCGTTTGCCTTCGGGCAGCACGCGCTTCCAGGCGCGCGGCGGTCTGGATGCTGGCGGTGCCACGGCGGCGGGTGGCGGCACGATTCAGTTTCTAGTGTTCACAACCGATCCACGACCAACCGCAAAGACTGAGTTGATGGGCGTGAAATTATCCGAGCTGGGATTCCACGACGCGGTGCGCATCCGCGATTTGTGGGCGCAGAGAGAACTGGGGGAATTCACCGGCACCTTCTCGCAGCCCGTGGCCACGCATGGTGCCGGATTGTTCCGGCTGAGTGCGGTGAAATGACTTCAGAAGGTAGGGACGCGTTGCACCGCGTCCTTCACTGGTCGGATGATAAAGGGGACGCGGTGGAACGCGTCCCGACCAACCCCCTCGTCACTTTGCCGGCCAGAGTCGCAGCAGCAGGACGCCGTGGCGGGCCACCGGGGCGGTGAATGAGCCGCTGAATTCTCCCAAATCTTTTTGCCGCCAGAGGTCGCGGACTTTTTGTTTGCCGGTCAGTCCAAGGTAGCTCCAGGCAACTGTGACCGGCGCTTCGCTGTAGCCGCGATTGAAAAGGCCCACCGCTTTGGAGCCGTCCTCCATGTCCTTGGCCCAGACTTCCAAGGCTTCGTTCTTGGCGACGCGCGCGGCCTGGCGGCCG
>JANPGB010000378.1:0-8675 GCA_031423695.1 Verrucomicrobiota bacterium | reverse complement strand
ATGGCCCGGTCAGGCCGAACGCCTTGGCGTCATCAATCTGGAAGTATTCATTCTTCGCGCCGCTTCCCGTTTCGCGGTCCAGAAAGCTCTTCAGCGCCTCCAGTGAGGTTGCTTCCCAGACGCAGTCCGCCTGGCGGCCGTTCACGCCCGGCAGGAACATCAGCCCTTTCAAGCCCTGGGGGAGTCGCCCCTGTTCGGACATCGCCATGATGTTTTTGGTGGTTTGTCCCCACTTCTGTGGGTCGGTGATTTTGTGATGAACGCAGATATGCATAAACTTGTTCCTTTCTACATTGGTGTTTTTCTTCACGCGCGAACGCACGTTCCACGTTCCACCCTCGCCCGCGCACTGGACAACATAGCTGCGATTCAAAGGTCCGCAAATCCCCGACGCGAAAACTTATTCACCGCCGTCCGGTTGAAAATGAGTCCAAGGCCGACCCGCGCGCCGCAGGCGCCGCGCGGTTGTGGCGGGACGCTGAAAGTAGATTCAAGCGCCGTCAGGAGCTCCGGCATCCGGGGGAACAGCATTCCTCACGGAGAGGGCGGATTGGGCCGGTGATGCGTCTGGAATTGCTGATGGATCTGGGCGAGCGTCGCGCCCCAGGGTTCCAGCAGTTCGGGATGCGCCTCGGCCAGGTGCCGGCAGTGGATCATCTCCGCCTTTTGTTCCTCGCTGAGATCGTCCGCCGCGTCCTCCACTTCCTGCGGTTCGATGATGCGGGCCTCATGCTGGTAAAACCAGTCTGCAAACTGGCGGCGTTCCTCGCGCGGCAATTGCAGCAGCGTCTGGGCGATTTTTTCCAGGCTCGTGGTCACGGCTGACAACCTACGACTCCGATTTGATTTTGCGAACAAAAAGTTTTGGCGCCCGGGGACTGTCGGGCCGACGCGCCCTATTCCTGCGGATAAACCAGAATCCGGTCGTGGACGAGGACGATGAGGTCATTCTTTCCGTCGCCGGTCACGTCCGCCACGGCGGCTTCGCGCGGTTCGGGCGCGTCACTGCGGCGGCTGCGGAAGGTGCGTTCTTCAAACACCTGCCAGCGGTTCGCCGGGACCAGTTTGTGGTTTGCGTCAAACAGGACGAGGTCGAGATAATTTTTCCCCGTCTCCAGGAACACCAGATCTTTGCGGCCGTCATTGTTGAGGTCGCCGGACACCACGTCGTTCAGCCGGCTGTCCTTGATGGGGGATTCATAACCGTCTAGTTCCTTCAGCTCCCAGACTTGTCCGGCGAGCGGCTGCCAAGCGACTTTGTTCAGACCCAGCAGCGCCACGCTGTTCGGGACCGCGCCGCCGAGCGCCACGGTCTGCAGGCTGGCAAACTCCGCGATCGGCAGTTCCAAGTTGCGCACCACCTGCCACACGCCCGCGCTGTCGCGCTCGGACAGAGTGAGCGTCTTGCGCTCGGCGTCGAGCAGGAACATCGAGGCGACGGCGTTGGAGCCGTTGGGCACGGCGGTCGCGGCGATGATGCGCGAGTTGCTGGCCGCGCCGTTGATCTGCTCCTTCACCTTGAACGTCCACGGGATTTTATTTGTCGAGTCGGGCGCGGTCGCATCGGGCTGCGCGACGACGGCGCGGAGAAAATTCTTTTGCGGCAGGAGGAGTTCGGGTTTGCCGTCGCCATCCACGTCGGCCGCGGTCAGCCACGGTTGTTCGAGGGAACCTCCCGGCGGGGCGATGTCCAGCTCTTCAAACTCTTTGCCGGTGACTTGGCGGAGCACCTTCGCTTTTTCGTACGGAATCAACACGACCAAGTCCGCCAAGCCGTCCTGATCCACATCGTGAAAAGCCATGAGCGTGGGGTTGGCTTTGAAACTCTCGCTCAACTTCTGCGTCCGGTTGGTCTTGCTCTCCGACGTGCGTGTGACGAGCGAGCGCTTGCCGTCCATGTCCACAATGACCGCGAGCGTGGTGGGCGCTCCGGTTTTCAATTTGCCGACGGCCATCGCGAGCGGTTTGCCTTCGAGCGAAATCAGCGTGGGGAAGGGGAGCCGCTGCTTTGCATCCAGCCGCGTGACGCCGATTTGTTTCTCGTCCGCGCTCAGCATGAAAATTTCCGGCCTGCCGTCGCCCTCCCAATCCGCCACGGCAAGTTCGCTGATGCCGGCGAGTGTTGGGAAAGTCTTGGGCGTGGAAAGCGAACCGTCCTTCTCCTGGAAACAAATAGAGATTTGTCCGCTCTCGGGTTCGGCCACGAGCAGATCCTGGCGGCCGTCGCCGTCCACATCAGCCCACAGGATGCCGCGCCGCGCCTTGTCGGTCTTGTTCAGCGGCAGAATCTGGAGCTGGCCCTTGAGAAAATTTCCCGAGAGCTTTTCAGCGGGCTGACGGGTGAACTCGGAGATCTGCGCCCGGCCGGAATTTTGCGCGATGGTGATGACCTGCACCCGCGAATTGGTCTCCAGGTTGTCCGCCCAGTACGAGCGGATGGGTGACATTGGAAAATAATTTTCCGGGCCCAGCTCGCCGTTCGCCTTTTGCAGACGGAAGCGGAACGGGTAGCGGTTCTCCCAGTCCACCAGCAGCAGATCGCTTCTGCCGTCGCCGTCCACGTCCAGCACCTGCACGGCTTTCACCGGCGAAGACAAAGGAATTTTCACCGGCTCGGCGAGCGTATGGTCTTCCTTCTGCGCGAGGAAATAAATGTTCTTCTCCGAGAGCAAGACGAGGTCGAGACGCCCGTCGCCGTTCAGATCACCCGCGACCATGGCGTTCTGTGAAAACTGGCCGTCGTCAATGGGCCAGCGTTTGGGGGTGGCCCAGCGGTTGGTGTCTTCGTGGTATTGGACGATCAGCTCATTCGGCTCGCCGTAGTAGGCAAGGTCGGGTTTGCCGTCGCCGTTCAAATCCGCGACGACGAGCGCGGAGATGCGTTTCTCGGACGCGATGGATTCGATGCGGAAACGCGCGTCGGGCGGGAGTTCGTTGATCTCGATTTTGCCGGGCTGTTTGGGCTTCTGGGCGAGATTGGTTTTGCCGGTCTGGTTGAAGAGGATGTTGATGCGCGAGCGGGCGTTGTTCACGACGACAAGGTCGTTCAAGCCGTCGCCGTCCATGTCTGCGACATGCAGCTGGCTGATGCTGTTTTCAATCGGGAAAATTTCACGCCCGATGAAGCCGAAGGAATTGGTGGCGGTGTTTTCAGCGTGGAGGCTGATGGCGCACGGGAGCGCCAGGAATCCTGCCGCGAAAAGAAAACAGGCTTTGAAAGTCTTCATATAAATTCTGGGGCGAAAACTGCCACCGGGGTGGTGCCTTGGCGAGTTTTATTCCCCTATGAAATGCGCGGCGACTTTGCGCGCGTGCCGCACCTTGCGGTGTTCCCAGAGGTAAATGCTTTGCCACGTCCCTAGCACGAGCTGGCCGTCGTGAAACGGAATGCTGAGATTCACGCTGGTGAGCGCGGTTCGGATGTGGGCAAACATGTCGTCGTCGCCTTCGCTGGTGTGGACGAAAAGTGGATCGCCGTCCGGCACCAGTCGCGCGAAGAAGGCATCCAGATCGCGCCGCACGCTGGGATCGGCGTTCTCCTGGATTAGCAGTGAAGCGGACGTGTGGCGCAGGTGGAGTGTGAACAGGCCGTTTTGAAAATTATTCTTGGCGAGCCACGCCGTGGCTTCGCCGGTCAATTCGTAAAGCCCGCGCCCCTGGGTGGCCAGGGTGAATTCGTGGAACGCCTGCCGCAGCATGGGCCTCAGGGCTGCGCGGTGGTGACGTTTTCCAGCATTTTTTCCAGTTGCGCATTGGCGGGCATGCCCAGATCCCGGGCCTTCTGGTAATGCCACTTGGCGAGGGCCGGGGCGGGCGGCCTTTGCGTGATGTAAATCACCGCGAGGTTGTTGTGGGCGCTGGCGTAGTTCGGGTCCAGTTCCACGGACTTGCGCAACGCGGTTTCAGCCTCCTTGCGCAGACCCTTCTGGCTCAGCACCAGGCCGAGATGGTTTTGCACCTCGGCATTCTTCGGGTCCAGTTTGGCCGCGTGCGCCAGCGCGTCGAGCGCGTCGTCCAGTTTGCCCTGGCGGAATTTCAGGTTGCCCAGGATGGCCAGGCTGTAGGGATCCTCCGGCGTGAGCGCCAGCGCCTGCTGGATGTGTTTGTCAGACTCCTCCAAGTGCCCCAGCTCCAGTTGAATCGCGGCGAGGTTCGCCAGCGTGTAGACATTCTTTTCGTCCTGCTTGAGCACCTGCAGGTATTTGGTTTCGGCGTCCACAAACCGGCCGAGGGCGAAGTCGCGCTGCGCCTCGTTCACGAGCGAGAGGGCGCCGGTCGGCAATTCCTTGGCGGATTTCTTTTCGAAGCCGGGCGTGGTGGCCACGGACATCTGCTCGGGCTTGCTGTTGAACAGGTCCAGTTCGTCCTTGGAGTAGGGGACCGCCGGTGCCTGATAAACGGCGATGCGGGTGCGCAGCACTTCCAACTGGCCCCGCAGATCATCGATCTGCGAGGTGGCGTTGCGGTTCTTGCGGCTGGCCAGCTCGCTTTGCGCGACGCCCAGCCGCTGTTGCAGTTCGTCGCGCTCGCGCTCGAGCTTCTTGATGCGGGCGGCGTTTTCGGGAGTGGTCCGGGTCGCCACGACGTTGTTGAGCGTCAGCTGTTTGACCTGCTGCTGGAGCGAGGCTTTTTCGAGCCGCAAGATTTCCTTGTCGGATTGCAGCGCGGCGATCTGGGCCTGGGCCTTGGAGAGTTCGCGGACAGTGTCTTCGTTCCGGCCGGAACTGGCGGCGAGCTTGAGGTCGGTGAGCTGTTTTTTAAGCAGTAGATTTTCCGCGCGCAACGCGCCGGCGGCCTCGACCTCGACGCTCATGGCCGCCACGCGGTTCTGCAGCGCGGCCTTCTCGGACTGGAGTTGCGTGGTGAGCTGCAATTGGTCGTTGAACTTGCGGCTGGCCTCGGCGAGGGATTTTTTAAGGGCGTCGCCGCCGCCGCTGTTGTTGTTCCTCGCGGCGGACAGGGTGAGCAGCTGGTTCTGGAGCGCGAGTTTTTCTTGGGCCAGCGTGCTGGCGCGTTCGGTCTGCTCGGCAACGGCGCGGCTGGCATCGGCGAGCTGCTGTTTCATGCGCTCCACTTCACGCGGATCGGCGGCGGCCTTGGCGGCTTTTTCCTGGGCGAGGGAGATTTTGAGCAGGGCGTTTTCCTTGGTGACCGATTTGACCTGGTCCGCCGCCTTGGCGAGTTCGCGGGGATCCACCGCGGCGGGCTGGGCGGAGAAGGCTTCACGGACCTTGGCCTGCAGCAGGGAGTTGTCGGATTGCAACTGGCCGATCTGTTCCCGCAGCATGTTCAGCTGGCTTTGAATGTCGTTGGCGGGCGGTGCCTGGTTGGGGGGCGATGCCGGCGCAGGTTTGGCCGAAGGCGGTGCGGGCCGGGCCGCGGCCGCCGGGGCGGGGGGCGGCGTGCGTCCCGAGAGGTCGGCGATCTTGGTTGCGAGGTAGTTCAGTCGGAAACTGACAATGCGGCCATTCCAGTCCGGATAAAGTTTTTGAAACTTTTGGAGTTCCGTCTGGGCGCGGAGGTAGGTGTTCAGCGCCTGCGTCGTGTTTTCCGCGAGCGCCGCCGCGTCGCCTTCCTGGATGAGGTTGTACACCTGCACATACTGTTCCTCCTGGGCACGTGCCGCCGGCACGGCTGAGAGCCAGACCGTCAAGCCCGCCAATGCCAATGCCAATGCCAATAACCGGTTCATGAGGGGCGCATCCTAGCCGGAGGCCCGGAGGTTTGGCAAATAATTCTCAAGGCCGGTGGTGGCGCCGGGTGACGTTGCCCAAAAGCGGCGGAGGTGAAAACATCTTCCCACCTTTGCAGCCTTCGGCTGCTTCGCGCGAAATCCGCCGACAGCATTTCAAACGGCAAGGCTGCCCGCAACGCCGGCCGCTTGACCTGCGCGCCGCCGCCTGCGAACTTGCCCACGCTTGGCGCCGAAAGCAGCAGCGTCAGCGGCCGGCAGCGTGTTCGCTGACATCGAGCAGGTTCCCGCCGTGCAATCCCTCGCGCGGCTGCTGGAGCCGGGCGGCGCTTTGTCCGGTGTCAAGGTCAGCGCGGCCGCCCAGCCGTTTTTCGCCGCGCTGCTGCAAAGGATTTTCTCCGGCCGCCCCATCCTCGTCGTCACGGAAAACCTCAAGACCCAGGAAAGTTTTCAGCAGGATCTGGAAACGTGGATGGGGGTTGAGGCCAAATTCCAAATTCCCAATTCCAAAGCGGCTGAGGCTCCCACCTCCCTCCTCCATTCTCCCTCCTCGCCGCTGTTCTATCCCGCCTGGGAAATCCTTCCGCACGAAACCAAACTCCCGCACGCGGACACCATCACGGATCGGCTGCAAACGCTCCTCGCGCTCTCCGAAAATTCCGCACTCCGCACTCCGCACGCCGCACTCGTGGTGACCAGTGTGGCCGCGCTCCTCCAAAAAACTTTTGCCCCGGACGATTTAAAAAGCCGGGCGCGCGCCTTGAAACGGGGGGATCGTGCCGAACCGCTGGACCTGGTGGAATGGCTGGAGGCGCAAGGCTATGAACCCGAGGCGCAGGTCACGCAGAAGGGGGAGATCGCCCTGCGCGGCGGCATTCTCGATATCTTCCCACCCACCAGTCCGTGGCCGGTGCGGCTGGAGTTTTTCGGTGACGAGCTTGAATCGCTACGCTGGTTCGATCCGCTGACGCAGATGTCCCGCGAAGAAATCACGGACATCACACTGCCGCCGGCGGGCGAGCTGGCGATTCTCAAAAACCTGGTAGGGACGCGTTCCACCGCGTCCTTGAATTCAGAAAATATCGGGGACGCGGTGGAACACGTCCCTACCGAAAGTCGGTTGGCCACGCTGCTGGACTACCTGCCGAGTGAAACCATCTTTCTGCTTTGCGATCCGGAGCAGCTGGCGCTGCGCGCCGGGGAATACGCCGCGCAAATTCCGCCCGACGATGCCTTTTTTATTTCGTGGGAGGCATTCCGGTCTGAACTCGCCGCGCGCGCAATGACGCAGTTGGAATTGGGTGAAGCGGATTTGACTGGAACACCGGAGAGCGGCGCTCCCATTTTCGCTTCGCTCGACGCCTTTCGTCCACTGGCCGAACGCGCGACCGATCCACAGGTGGCCGAGGTGCAGCGAAAGGAATTTTTCATCCAGCTGCATCGTTGGCTGCGGCAGGGCTACGCCGTACATATCTTCTGCAACAACGCCGGCGAGCGCCAGCGGTTCACGGAAATTTGGGCGGAGCATGGGCTGGGTGAGAAAACTCCAAGTTCCAAGTTCCAAGTGCCAAAGCCCGCCGCAGCCGCGGGAGCTTGGGATTTGGAAGTTGGAATTTCAACCCACCTCGGCTCGCTCGCCCGGGGCTTTCTCTGCGATGAAGCCAGGCTCGTGGTTGTCACCGATGCCGAAATTTTCGGCCGCTACAAAATCCAGCGGCCGCGCCGGCTCAAGTCTGCCCAGGCCTCCGCGATGCGTTCCGCGCTGGAAATTGATTTTGCGGATCTGGAGGAAGGCGATCTGGTCGTGCATTTGCAGCATGGCATCGGGCGTTACCTTGGATTAAAGAACATGCCGGTCGGTCTGGGTGGTCGTGATTCGGATTTGCGTGACCCGCAATCCGAAACTGAATGTCTTGCCATCGAATTTGCCCCGACCGATGCCGCCAATGAGCCGCCGAAACTTTACGTCCCCGTTTCCGAGTCGCATCTCATCAGCAAATATGTTGGCGCCGGAAAATTGCGGCCGCCGCTCAACACGCTCACCGGCACCCGCTGGCGCAAGGCGGTGGAGCAGACCGAGACCGCTGTGCGCGACGTTGCGGCGGAGATGTTGAGGATTCAAGCCGTGCGCGAATCGCAGGCCGGCTACGCGTGCAAGCCCGACGCGCCGTGGCAGCGCGAGTTCGAGAGCGCCTTCATCTACGAGGAAACGCCCGACCAGCTCACTGCCATCGCCGACACCAAGGCGGACATGGAACGTCCCAAGCCGATGGATCGTTTGATCTGCGGCGACGTGGGTTTTGGCAAGACGGAGGTGGCGATCCGCGCCGCGTTCAAGTGCGTGATGGACGGCAAACAGGCCGCCGTGCTGGTGCCGACGACGGTTCTGGCGCAGCAGCACTTCAATAATTTCCGCGAGCGCATGGCGGATTATCCGATTCGCGTCGAACTGCTCTCGCGCTACCGCACCCGCCGTGAACAGGAGCGCGTGGTCAAGGATCTGGCGGCGGGCGCGGTGGATATCGTCATTGGCACCAACCGATGCGTGCCGATGACAATGTCCACCGCGCCCGCCGCCAGATCTTTCACCACGCGATCCTGTTCGCGGCGCGTGCGGTAGCGCGAGAGCAGTTCGATGCGGATTGGGTAATCCGCCATGCGCTCACGAAAATTATTGAAGTGCTGTTGCGCGAGCACCGTCGTCGGCACCAGCACGGCGGCTTGTTTGCCATCCATCACCGCCTTGAACGCGGCGCGAATCGCCACCTCTGTCTTGCCGAAACCGACGTCGCCGCAAATCAAGCGATCCATCGGCTTGGCGCGCTCCATGTCCGACTTGGTCGCGGCGATGGCGGTGACTTGGTCGCGCGTCTCCTCGTAGATGAACGCGCTTTCAAACTCGCGTTGCCACGGCGCATCGGGCTTGCACGCGTAGCCGGCCTGCGATTCGCGCACGGCCTGGATGCGCAGCATCTCCGCCGCG
>JANPGB010000377.1:0-6477 GCA_031423695.1 Verrucomicrobiota bacterium | reverse complement strand
GGCCACGACCAGCAGGGGAATAAAAAGCAGCAGCACCAAAACTCCGCCAACCGTTTTCAGAACCTCGTGAAAATCCATGGCGGCTCAGACGATTTCCACCGGACATTTCGGGAGCGCGTCGAGAAACGCCTGGCCGTATTGCTTCGCGAGAATCCGGTTGTCCAGCACCACGATGATGCCGGTGTCGGTCTTGGTGCGGATCAGGCGGCCCACGCCCTGGCGAAATTTCAGGATCGCCTCGGGCAGGGAAAATTCGCCAAAGGAATTTCCACCGCGCGCTTCGATGGCCTCGATGCGCGCCTCAATCAGCGGATGATCCGGCACGGCGAACGGCAGCCGCGTGATGATGACGTTGCTCAACGCCTCGCCCGGCACGTCCACGCCCTGCCAGAAACTGTCCGTGCCGAACAGCACCGAGTCCGTGTCGTCCTTGAACTTCTCCAGCATCGTCGAGCGCGGCGTGCCGGTGCCCTGCACAAAGCACGCGACGCCCAGCTGGTCGAAGAACGGCTGCATCAGCTCCGCGACCTCCTGCATCAGCTTGTAATTGGTGAACAGCACGAACGCCTTGCCGTGCGTCTGCGTGATGTAATGCTCGATCCAGTGAATCAACGCGTCGCGGTAGCCGGCCTCGCGCGGGTCGGGCATTTTCTTGACGGCGCAAATCTTCATCTGCCGCTCGTAATCGAACGGCGTGCCGACCTGCAGCATCGTGGCGCTTTCACAGCCAACGCGGCGCGCAAAATAAAGTAGGGCAGGCTTCCAGCCTGCCCGCGCCGACGCAGTCGGCGAAGAAATCTCTTGAGAGACAGCCGCAGCTTTGGGTTTGCCCGCTCCGCCATCTTCTTTTTCTTTGGGCAGGCTGGAAGCCTGCCCTACATTACTGCCCGCGCCGCTCCGAAAATCTCCCACCTTCAGGCCCGCCCTGGTCGGATTCTCCTGAATGTAAAATGCAATCTTGTCCAGTTGCGCCGCGCTGCGGACGATGCAATCAAACGATTCATCCTGCCATAGGGTTCCTGTGCGCCCCAAGGCCTCGTTGATTTTATTCGCCGTGAAAGATTTCCAGGAATGAAGAATGTCCTTGAGCAAGTGTCCCTGCACCGGTTTCACCACGGCGTGAATGTGATTGGGCATCACGACGTAATGGCCGAGCACATATCGCTCACCGTCGAAATGTCGCAAGGCCGCCTCGACGATGGCGGAAACCTCCGGCTTTCGCAGCACGCACGCACCCATGCCCGCGTCCAGCCAGCGATGAAAGCGGTCGGTGAATTTTTCGTAAAACTCCACGCGCTGTTCGGGTGTGTGCGGTTCGGGATTTTTCTTCAGCCACTCTTCCTGTTCACGCACCCATTGCCGCAATTGCTCCTGCGGGATTGAATCAGCCAGCCGGAATGTGACGAAGTAAGTCGCCCCGTCCTGCCGCGAATGCGGAAGATGCCGGCTGTAAATAGCCACCGGCGCACCCGGATCGAACGCCGTGAAAGGTAGGGCAGGCTTCCAGCCTGCCCCCGCCGACGGAGTCGGCGAAGCTGTGCCTGTCGTTTTCTTTTCGCTGCTCACGCTGGTGCGCTCGCCGGACAGGCTGGAAGCCTGCCCTACTTTGGTCGCCAGCGTCGCGCTGGTCATGATGACGCTCGTATCGCTCTCGAACAACCGCCGCCGCAGATAATCCGCCACGTCAATCGGCGCGGCGTTAAGCGCCAGACTGCGTTGCGCCTTGCCGGCACGCTCGACCCAATACACATGATCCTCCGCCTGCTGGCTGAGAAATTCCGCGACCTCGACCTTCAATTCGCCCAGCCGCCGGTTGCATTCCACCAGTTCCTGACCGATGTCCTTGTCGTCGCTCAGCTTGATGAGCTCGCTCACGGCTTCGCGCAGGCGCTGGATCGGCAGGGTGATGTTGTCCGGCACCAGTTCCGTGCGCCGGATGCGCAACTCCGACCACTTGCGCTCGCGCCGGGCCGCCGTGTCCGTTGCGCCGAAGCGTGATTTGCCGACTTGCGTGCTCAGTTCGTCGCACGCGCTTTCGACGTTCTCGAAAAATTTGTCTGACTCGCTCAGGATGTCCGCGACGAGTTTCACGGCGCTGCCCTGGCGCATCGTGGCGAGCAGTCCCTTCTCCGTGCGCGGATTCCACAGCCGGTTCAGCGCGTAACGCACCTGCCCGCTCGACACGCTCAGGCCGATGTGCCGCGACGCGACGCCTTCCATCGTGTGCGCCTCATCGAAGATCACGAAGTCGTTCTTGAAGAGGATGCCGCCCTCCTGCTCCTCGTCCACGTCGCCGAGCAGTGTGAAGAACAAGATGTGATTCAGCACGAGCACGTCGGAGGAAAGAATGCGGTGGCGAGCGCGTTGAAAATGGCAGATGCCATGATCCTTGCCGAAGTCGGATTGGTAGCCGCAGATTTTCGGCGAGCAAAGGCCGCGTTCGGAGCAAACCTGCGCCCACACTTTCGGGTCCGGCTCGATGTTGAAATCGGAGAGGCTGCCGTCCTTGGTTTCCTTCGCCCAATCCGCAATGCGCTGCAATTCCTCCGCCTCGGACGACGTGAACAAATTGCCGCTCTGCTGCATCGCCTTGTGGAGCCGCCGCGTGCAGAGGTAATTCGAGCGGCCCTTGAGCATCGTGAAACTGAACTTCACCGGCTCGGGCAGAGCGGCGAGCACGCCCGTCAGCATCGGGAGATCTTTTTCAGTGAGCTGCTCCTGCAAGTTGATCGTGTGCGTGGAGATGACGGCCTTCTTCTTCTGTCCGACGGCGAACAGGATCGCCGGAATCAGATACGCGAGCGATTTGCCGACGCCCGTGCCGGCCTCGACGGCGAGATGTTCGTGGTTTTGCAGCGCGCGGGCCACGGCCACGGCCATTTCCTGCTGCTGCGGGCGGAACTCAAAATTCTTGGCGCGGGAGAGAATCCCGGTCGGGGAAAAGATTTGTTCCACCTGGGAAACCAGATCAGCACCGGCGGGTTGATGTTCAACAACGGAAATCATCGGATTCGGAAAGTTTTGCAGATGCCGCGCGGGGGAACAATGCATTTACTGTCGCGAGTGGTGTCCTGGTTTTTCCGGAGCGCGGTTTGTCCCCAATCGCAGCCGCAACCGAAAACAATCCGCCAAGGCGGCCCGGAGCAAGGCATTTTTTTTGGCGCGGATGTCTCAGGAGCGCGGACCGCCGAGTCCGCGCGAACCCCAGATGCAAACAGGAACTCGCGGACTCGGCGGTCCGCGGTCCGGCCGCGAAAATTGAATCAAAACCACGGGCGCGGAACGGGTCGGCTCCGCGCCCGGTGGGTATGCGCTGAGATTATTTCAAGCCTTGCCGCCGAAGCTCACGTAATCATCCACGTCCAGATAATCAAACCAGGTGGAGATGTCCTCGCGTTTGGGCGCGATGCGCACATGTTCGCCGTGAAGGTATTCCCGGCCATCCGTATTGTCGGGAGCGCGCTGCGATTCGTAAGCGGACCACCAGGCGATCTCCGCTTCGGTGCGCTTGAATTTTGCATTGGCCATAATCCATTCGAGGATTTCGCCATCGCCCTTGCCGGTGGCGAGCTGCTGTTTCAGCGCATCCGCATCAATGCCGGCGAAACTGAGAAAGCGCTGGTCGAGCGGGCAGTCGTAATGATATTCGCCGTTTTTGCCGGCGAGGGTCGCGCGCCCTTTGTCGAGCATGCGCGGGAGTTGGACAAAGCCGCCGAGGCGGACGCGCGGGCTGCGGGGGGCTTGTTTGGTCAGATCTGGAGTGGATGAGGACATGGTTGGTTCAGTGAAATATGATTGGTTTCGGTTGTTAAACACGGCGGCTTCGCAGCCGCCACACCGGACAAAGTGCATTGGATCGGCGGAAACTCAAGCTCGTCCTCCGCGGGGTGGCGGGGCTCGCACTGAAAAGGAGCGCCGGGCTATGCCCGGCGCTCCCACCAACCTACTGGTGCTTACTGGGGGGGAAATTCATCGTTCAATCGGTGCCGGCATATTCCTCGGCCGCGCGCAGATCCATGCCCAAAAGGACGTATTCATGGGGGCGTGATTGCATGTCGAGCACGTAGTCCGGTTCGCGCAGCAGCTCCCGGAACCCGAGCATGGCCAGCGCACGGAGGGCCACTTTTCTTTCGCCATTGAACCGGGCTTCAAGCCGTTGCAGGCCGAGATGCCGCGCAATGCCGATGATCTCCTCCACGAGAATCTTGGCCACGTCGCGGCCGTGATAATCCGGATGCGTCAGCACGGTGACGAGTCCGATGTGCCGCTTCCAGCCGCCGTGGCGCTGGTGCAGCGTGGCCTCGCCGATGAGCTTGGTGCCATCCAGCATCAGCAACGGCAGATTCTTCTCAAAGTCCGGGTGACGGCACCATTCGCGCAGCAGCACCCGGTCGGTGACGCGCTGCTTGATGAAGAGGCGTTCCACTTCGGGGACGACATGGAAGAATTTCAGGAGCTTGCCGTCGTCGCGCTTGCCGAGGGGGCGGAGCGTGACGGCCGTGCCGTCTTTTAGTTTTGCGGCGTACGGAAACTTGTCCAATGCTTATTCCAGTGACATTGCGAGCCTTTCTGTTGTGACCCAGCGTGGCGCAAGGCGCCCAGCGGCGCTTGCCGTTTTTTGTCTTTTTCGCAGCCAAATTTACTTGCAGGAACTTGCCGCCGACGCCGGGTGAAGGCCAGCCCACAGCTTGTCCGGGCGCGCGCCGGCGCGGGCGGGGTTCGCCAGTCAACCCTTGCCTAGTGCGCGGTAACAATTTCCTAGCCCGCCGCGGATTCCACGGGATTAGGCGGTTTTTGCCCGCTGGCATCGCCGCTGCTGAACAGCCTCGGAAAGTTGTGCATGATTGACGCATTATTCAACCAGCCAAACTATTTGGCGGCGAAAAAGACTCTGGACGCGGTCGCGCTTCGGCAGGAGGCCATCGCGGGCAACATCGCCAACCTGGAAACCCCCGGCTACCAGCGCATGGACATCGCACCGACGTTTCAGACCGAACTGGACCGCGCCTGCTCCTCGCGGGATGCCCGCCAGTTCGCCGGGCTCAAACCCACGCTCGCTCCCGATGCGACCGCGCTGCCGAACGGCCGCGATGGCAACACGGTCTCCCTTGAGCGCGAACTCATGCTCATGAGCCAGAACACGCTGACCAACGCGCTCGAAACGCAGCTGGTGTCCGGCACCTTCGCCAAACTCCGCATGGCCATCACCGGGAAAGCCTGACGCCTATGATTCAAATTTTATCCGGCATCCAAAACACCGCGGCGGCGCTGGACGCGGAGCGCACCCGGATCGACGTGATCTCCGAAAACATCGCCAACGCCAACAACACGCACGGTCTCGACGGCAAGCCGTATCAGCGGCAGGTCGTCGTGTTCGAATCCGCGCTGCAACACGCGATGACCGGCGACCCCTCCACGCAGATGCCCCTCCTCCAGGTGGCGCGCATTCAAAAAGATTCGCGTCCCGGGGAATCCGTTTATGCGCCCGGCAATCCTGACGCGGACGACAATGGCATGCTCGCCATGCCCAACATCAGCATCCAGGAGGAAATGGCCGACATGATCAACGCCTCGCGCTCCTTCGAAGCCAACCTCGCCGTCGTCAAAAACGCCCGTCAAATGGCCATGCAAACGCTCGCCATGGGCCGGCACTGATTTTCCAGACTAACTCACGATGTCACCCATCTCCGCCATGCCCTCCGCGATGTCCGGCCTCGACATGATGTCGCGCACGCCGCGCCTCGCGCCGACCGAACTGCTGCCACTGGGCCAGCCGCAGGAGATCTCGGGGGCGCAACCGGCCGGCGATTCCTTCGCCGGCATGTTGGGCAAGATGGTCGCGGACGTGAACGCCAAGCAGCACGCCGCCGGCGATTCCGTCGCCGCCTTGCAGGCCGGGCAGAACGTGCCGCTGCACCAGGCGGTCATCGCCATGGAAGAGGCGAATGTTTCCTTTCAGCTCATGGTCGAGGTGCGCAACAAGCTCCTCGAATCCTATCAGGAAATCATGCGCATGCAGATTTGAGGGCGGTACTCAGGGAATTATTAAATGAACAAAAATCTTGGCAAACTGGTCCAGCAGCTCGGTGAAATCTGGAAACAGCTTGGCACCAGCCAGCGCATCAGCGTGCTGGCCGCGACCTTCGTTTTGATCGCGGGCCTTTCCACCATTGCCTTCTGGTCCTCGCGCACCGAGTACGGTCTGCTCTACGGCCGCATGGCGGATGGCGAATCCGCCCGGGTCGTCGCGGCGCTGGATGACGCGAAGGTGCCGTACAAGGTCGGTGCCGGGGGAAGTTCCATCATGGTGCCGTCGGACAAGGTCTATGCCATGCGGATGCAGCTGGCCAGCAAGGGCATTCCGCGCGGCGACGGCGTGGGCTTCGAGATTTTCGACAAGCCCAACTTCGGCATCTCCGATTTCGTGCAGCGCGCCAACTACGTCCGCGCCGTGCAGGGCGAGCTGGGCCGCACCAT
>JANPGB010000376.1:0-5151 GCA_031423695.1 Verrucomicrobiota bacterium | reverse complement strand
CCGGACGTGCTCGATCCCGCGCTGCTGCGCCCCGGTCGTTTTGACCGCCAGGTCACGGTCAACCTGCCCGACGTGCGCGGACGCGAAGGCATTCTGAAGGTCCACGCCAAAAACGTGAAGCTCTTGCCCAACGTGGACTTGTCCATCATCGCGCGCGGCACACCCGGCTTCTCCGGCGCGGAACTGGCCAATCTGTTGAACGAAGCCGCGCTGCTCGCCGCCCGCACGAACAAGAAGGGCGTCGGCATGCCCGAACTGGAAGAGGCGCGCGACAAAGTCCGCTGGGGCCGCGAACGTCGCAGCATGGCCATGACGGACGAGGAAAAGAAATTCACCGCCTGGCACGAAGCCGGCCACGCGCTCGTCAACGTGATGCTCACGCACACGCATCCGCTGCACAAGGTCACGATCATTCCGCGCGGCCAGGCGCTCGGCGCGACGATGTATCTGCCCAAGCAGGACGTTCACAGCCGTCAACGCAAGGAGATGCTGGACCTGATCGCCGTGACGATGGCCGGCCGCATCGCCGAGGAGATTGTTTTGGAAGACGTTTCCACGGGCGCCTCGATGGACATCCAGCAGGCCACGCAGATCGCCCGGGCGATGGTCTGCCAGTATGGCATGAGCGAGAAGCTGGGAATGGTTCAATACGGCGAAGAGGAGGAGTATGTCTTCCTGGGCCGCGAAATGGGCCGCCAGAAGAACTTCAGCGAACGCACGTCGCAGGATATTGACAGCGAAATCAAACGCATCATTGACGAGGCATACAAGGTGGCGCGTGACCTGATCTTCAACAACCGCGACAAGCTCGAACTGATCGCCAAATCCCTGCTCGAGCATGAAACGCTGGACGGCGCGCAGGTGGAGGAAATCATCCGCACCGGCAAGTTCACCGCCCCGCCGCCCCCGCCGCAGGTGGAGCCCCCGATGGGCGCGCCCGCAGGCACCCCGCTGCCGGAACTTCCGCCCAAGCCGAATCCGCCGACGTTGCCCGGCCTGGGCAACGCCGCGCCCGCGCCGGTCTGACCTCGGCCGATTTCGGTTTTCGCAGAGCGCGGAATTTATACCGCGCTCTTTTTTTGCCCCAGAGCGTTTTCCACCTTCCATCCTCCATCCTCCTTCCTCTATCCTCGCAGCCATGATTATCGCGCCCTCGCTGCTGGCCTCGAACTTTGGCCGTCTCGCCAAGGAAGTTGACCGCTTCAACCGTTCGGGGGCGGACTGGCTGCACCTTGACATCATGGACGGACATTTCGTGCCCAACATTTCTTTCGGCCCGGCCGTGGTGGCCGAGCTGCGGCCGCTCAGCAAAAAATTCTTCGACGTGCATCTGATGTGTTCCAAGCCGGAAATCCTCCTGGAACCGTTTGCCAAGGCGGGCGCCAACCAGATCACCGTCCACGTCGAACTTGGCGAGCGCGTGCCGCAACTGCTTTGGAAAATCAAATCGCTCGGCGTCAAGGTCGGCCTGGCCGTGAACCCGCCCACGGCCATTGCGCAGATGCAGCCGCACCTCAGGCAGATTGACACGCTGCTGGTCATGACCGTGAATCCCGGTTTCGGCGGGCAGCCGTTCATTTACGAGACGCTCCCGAAAATCCAGCAGGCGGCGGCGTGGCGGCTGGAGAAAAATCTTCGCTACCACATCCAGGTGGACGGCGGCATTAACAACAAAACCGCCGGGGAATGTGCGCGGGCCGGGGCGGATGATTTCGTCGCCGGCACGGCGCTTTTCGGGCGGCCCAACATGAAAGCCGCCGTGACCAAAATGCGGCGCATTGTCATGGACAATGATCCGGGGCTGGCGGATTTGGCGGTTTGAACCGCAATCCGTAGATTTCAAGCTTGCGTTTTGGAGGGCTGACCGGAAAGATTTCAAGCTTATGCAATCTGAAGTTACGCACTTGACCCTGCAAGACCAGCTCCTGACCTGGTTTGAAAAAAACAAACGCCAGCTCCTGGCCGGCACCGTCGCCGTGGCGGTGATCGGCACCGTAGTCGGCATCTACCTCTGGCGGCAGAACCAAACCCAGGCCGACGCCAGCGAGGCCCTGTCAAAAATCACCAGCGCCGCCTACACCGGCGGCGCCCAGGCGACGACGACCGAGGCGCTGCTCAAGGTGGCCACGGATTACTCCGGCACCGAGGCTGCCAAGCGCGCGGTGCTGATGGCGGCGGGGAATTATTTTACGGAAGGCAAATACAAGGAGGCCCAGGCGCAGTTTGAAAAATTCCTGCGCGACTACCGGGACTCCACCTTCGCCGGCGAGGCACTGCTCGGCGTGGCCGCCAGCAAGGATGCTCAGGGCATGGCGGCCGAGGCGGCCGCGGCCTACAAGGACATTGTGGATCACCACTCGACCGACAACGTGGCGCCGCAGGCCCGCTTTGCGCTGGGCCGGCTGTATGAGGCCCAGAACAAGCCCGAACTGGCGCGCGATCTTTATCAGCAGGTGGCCCAGCTGGACCCCAACGGCGCGCTCGGCTCCGAGGCGGGGATGCGTCTGGCCGTGTTGATTTCTAAAAATCCCAGCCTGGCCGCGGCCGCTGCGCCTGTGGCCACCGGTGGTCTCAAGCCCTGAGCTGATGCTCCAATGCCAGACCTGCGCATGAACTTAACCATCATCGGAACCGGCTATGTCGGATTGGTCACGGGCACCTGTTTCGCCGAGGTCGGCCACCGCGTCATCTGCGTGGACAACGACGCGACGAAGGTTGAAAAGCTCCGGGCTGGCGGCATTCCCATCTACGAGCCGGGCCTGGAGGAGTTGGTCAAAAAAAACGTGGCGGCCGGCCGCCTGAGTTTCACCACGAGCATCGCCGAGGGCGTGGGGCAATCCGACGTGGTGTTCATCGCCGTGCCGACGCCGCCGCAGCCCAATGGTTCGGTGGACCTGAGCTTCATCGAGAAGGTCGCCCGCGAAATTGCCGGGGCGATGACGAGCTACAAAATCATCGTGGACAAGAGCACCGTGCCGGTGCGGACCGGCGACAAGGTGGCCGAGACCATCAAGCGGTATTGCAAGGCCAAGGTGGAATTTGACGTGGTGAGCAATCCGGAATTTCTGCGGGAAGGCTTTGCCGTCGCGGACCTGATGAAGTTGGACCGCGTGGTCATCGGTGTGCATTCGCCCCGGCCCGTGGCAACGATGCGCGATGTTTACACCCCGTTCAATGCGCCGATCATCGTCACGGACATCAACTCCGCCGAACTCATCAAGCACGCCTCCAATTCTTTTCTTGCGCTGAAGATCTCCTACATCAACGCCGTGGCCAACATCTGCGAAGCCACGGGGGCGAACGTGCAGGAAGTCGCCGCCGGCATGGGCATGGACGAGCGGATCGGACGACGGTTCTTGAACGCCGGCCTCGGCTTTGGTGGCAGCTGTTTTCCCAAGGATCTGAGCGCCTTCATCAAAATCTCGGAGCAGGTCGGCTGCGATTTTGGAATCTTGAAGGAAGTGCAGAAAGTCAACGACGCGCAGATGAATCGCTTCGTTAAAAAAATCACCGACACGCTCTGGGTGTTGAAGGACAAAACCATCGGCGTGCTCGGGTTGGCGTTCAAGCAGAACACCGACGACGTGCGGATGTCGCCCGCGATCGAGCTTTGCCAGCGGCTGCAAAAGGAAGGCGCAAAGCTGCGCGTGCACGATCCCAAGGCCATGGACAAGGCTCGCGCGATTTTGCCGGACGTCGAGTATGTCGAGAACATGAACGACGTGGCCACGGGCTGCGATGCGCTCGTGATCGCCACCGAATGGGATGAATTCAAAAAACTGGATCTCGAACGCGTCCGCAAGGAACTGACGCATCCGATCCTGTTCGACGGACGGAATCTCTTCGACCCGGCGGAAATGGAGCGGCTCGGTTTCATCTACAAGAGCGTGGGAAGATGATCCGTGAAACGTGACGCGTGAAAAGGTGCATCACGTTTCACGCAACACGCCTCATGAAAATCATCGAAGTCAGCGCCGGCCTGGTTTTTCGCGACGGCAAACTCCTCATCACCCAGCGGCCTGACGGTGCGCACCTGGGCGGCCTGTGGGAATTTCCCGGCGGCAAACGGGAGCCCGCTGAAACCTTCGAAGCATGTCTGGTGCGGGAACTGCGCGAAGAACTGGGCATCGAAATCATCCCCGGCGAAATTCTGGAAAGCCTGACGCACGATTACCCGGAGAAGTCCGTCCACCTGAAATTCTTCCACTGCCGATGGCAAGCGGGTGAGCCCCAGGCGCTGGGCTGCGCCGATTGGAAATGGGTTGGCGTAGAGGAACTGGTGCAATACCGGTTCCCGGCGGCGGACGCGCGGCTGCTGACGCGGTTAAGCACCACGCCAACGTGGTGGCGGTGACGTTCTAGCCCAGGATTCGACGGCCTTCGGAGTTGAAGATGCCTTTGAAATTCATTTCGAGCGCCTGCGGATTGCTCGCCTTGGCCAGGGCCTCTGCCTTCGAGACCTTGCCGTCGTTCACCAACTGGAACAGGGCCTGATTGAAGTTCAACATGCCGTCCTCGGTGCCGGTTTCGATGGCCGCCCCCAGTTTGTCCAGGCGGTTTTCTTCGATGAGTTTTTTCACCGTGGAGGTGTTGATCAAAATCTCCAGCGCGGGCGTCATGCTGCCGCTGACCGTGCCGACCATGCGCTGACAGATGACGGCCTGCATGCAGGCGGCGAGCTGCCGCCGGACCTGCTCGCGCTCCTCCGCCTTGAAGAAATCCAGAATGCGGCCGACGGACTGCGCCGCCGTGGTGGTATGGAGCGTGGACAGCACGAGGTGCCCGGTGTCCGCCGCGCTGATGGCGGCGCTGAAGCTGACCGCGTCGCGCATCTCGCCGACCATGATGATGTCCGGATCCTGCCGCAGCACGTGCTTGAGGGCGTGATGGAAGGAAAGCGTGTCCAGCCCGACCTCGCGCTGTTCGATCACCGACTGGTTGTCCTCGAAGACGTATTCAATCGGATCCTCCATCGTGATGATGTGCTTTTTGGAATTGGCGTTGATGTGTTCGAGCATCGCCGCGAGCGTGGTGGACTTGCCGGAACCGGTGGAGCCGGCGACGAGCACGATGCCGCGGGGAGATTCGGCAATTTGTTTCACAATGGGCAGGAGGCCAAGGTCCTCGAAGCTCGGCACGTTGGTCTTGACG
>JANPGB010000375.1:0-5247 GCA_031423695.1 Verrucomicrobiota bacterium | reverse complement strand
GTAGCCGGTCTCGCGGTCGTACGCCACCTTGAACGACTTGAACGCGACGGCTTTCACGTCCACTTCTTCATGACGCGCGGACTTGGTGGTGAGGCGCGGATACAGCGGACCGTATTTTTCCAGCAGCGTTTCCAGATGGCCGATGGCGTACTTGGTGAGGTTCTTGAGATTCTTTTGCGTCTCGGCCAGGTCGGCTTTGACCTTGTCCATCTCCTCGCGGTGTTTGTTGATGTCGAAGAGTGAAATGCGGCGGATGCGAACCTGCAGTAGGCGCTCCACGTCGGTGTCCGCGAGGGCGCGCACGAGTTGTTTCGTGAACGGCTTGAAGCCTTCGTACACCGCCGCGATGACGGCCTCGTTAGTCTTGCACTGCTCGATCTTTTTGTAGATGCGCTCCTCGATGAAGATGCGTTCCAGGGTGCGGAAATGCAGTTCGTCTTCGAGCTGTTTGAGCTTCAACTCCAGCTCGCGCTTGAGAATCGCGACCAGTTGCTCGGTGTTCTCGCGCAGCACTTCGCTGACGGTCAGTTCGACCGGGCGGTTGTCGCGGATGACAATGATGCGGCTAGAGATGTTGACTTCGCAGTCGGTGAAGGCGTAGAGCGCGTCCACCAGTTTTTCCGCATCCACGCCCGCCGGACACTTGATCTCAATCTCGACATCCTCCGAGGTGAAATCATTGATGGATTTGACCTTGAGCTTGCTTTTGCGCACGGCATCCTCGATGGAGGCCATGAGCGATTCCGTCGTGGTCGTGGGCGGAATATCTTTGATCGCAATCGTGGACTCATCCTTGATTTTGATCTTCGCGCGGACTTTCACCGAGCCTTTGCCGTCCTGATAATCGCGTGCGTCCATCATCCCGCCGGTGGGAAAATCCGGCAGGCACTTGAACGGCAGCTTCTTCAAGATGGCGATCTGCGCCTCGAGCAGTTCGGGGAAATTGTGCGGCAGAATCCGCGTGGCCAGGCCGACGGCGATGCCTTCCGTGCCGAGCATGAGCGTGAGCGGGAGCTTGCAGGGCAGGGTGACGGGCTCCTTGTTGCGCCCATCATAACTCGCCATGAACTCGGTGATCGAGTCGTTGAACAGCTCCGTGCGGGCGAGTTCCGTCAGCCGGCATTCGATGTAACGCGGCGCGGCGGCGGGGTCGCCGGTGTAGATGTTGCCGTAGTTTCCCTGGCCTTCGATGAGGTAACGCTTGTTCACCAGCACCACGATGGCGTCGTCAATGGACGCGTTGCCATGCGGGTGATACTGCATCGTATGACCGGTGATGTTGGCGACTTTGATGAACCGGCCGTCATCTTTTTCGTGCAGCGCCCAGAGGATGCGCCGTTGCACGGGTTTGACGCCGTCGGCGAGGTGCGGGATGGCGCGGTCACGGATGACGTAGCTGGCGTATTCGAGAAAGCTGGTGTTGACGCGGCGATGCAGCGCCAGTTCGATCTTGCCGGGCACAAATGGATGATGCGCGATGGTCGCCGGCACCGCCTCGGCGAGGACATGCGTTTCGCCGTTGCCGTTGGCTTCAGCGGGTTGGGTCGCCGCCGGGGCCGGTGGCGCGCCCTCGATGGGCAGTTCCGGTTGGCCGGATTCGTTTTTGCGTTTGGCTGGCATGAGTCGGTAAAATGCGTGCAACGAATTTCTGGTTGGTTGCAACGCGCGAAATCCTGTGAGGAAGCGGGTGAAAAGAAAAGAATTCTTTCACGCCGCTTTTTTCTTTGGGGAAAGGCCGGCCGGCCGGGGGCGGGCAAAAACAAAAAAATGACCCTGCGACGGACTCCGCCGCAGGGTCACTTCTGGAAGAGCGCTTTGCCTCCAAATTCAAAGCACTCTCAACATTCATTCGCCGCGCTCCGGCGGCTCACCCGTTTATTCCGCCCGTTGCCAGAACAGGCTGCAAGGGGCTTCGCTTCGGGCGGCAATTTCCTTTCGGAATTTGGCCGACGCATCGAGCTCTGTTTTTTGATTGGAATTCGCCAGCCCCGCGATCCTCACCTCTTTCTGGATGGCTCGCAAAGCAGGATGCCGCATACCAGGAACCACGGCGGCGGTCGCCATGGGTCTCACGCTCTGCAGATTCACATGCGCATTCATAAGGTCATTCCAGCGTCTTCCGTCCCAAGGCATCTGGTTCCAAGGATGCAAGATTATTGCCCCAGCCACGACGGTCGAAGCCGTTCATTCGTTTATCCCCCCGCGACGCCAGGTATGGCTGTGCCTCGCTTCAGGGCGCGAGGCGTTTTCCCTCAAAAATTTCGCGGAATGGTCGGTGAGCTTCTGATGGCCGGTAACGGCTGGCCGCGTGTCAGCAGTCCGCTTCAGGGACGATGACGATGGTGATGCACCCATGATCACTCCCACGTCGGCGGGCACCTTTGGAGTTTTGATCGTCACATGCGTTTGCATAAAATTGCCGTTGGTTGGTGCTCAGTCGGCCCCTAAGCGCGGGCCTGTCTGGGCTGCCTGGCACCGCGTGCGGCCGGGATGGCTTTCTTTCCGGTTGCCGCCGCGCCACCAGATTTCGTTGGTGTCGTTGGTGTCGTTTTTGCCTGGTCAATTTCCGGTTGACTGGTCAGCAGTAGAAGTTGCTCGGCCTCGAGCCAGTATTCCGCGTCGCGGCCGGACTGAAAGCCGTTCTGTTCCCAGAGTTGCCGCGCGATCATCGCGATATCCTCGTGTTTCAAGGCCCGTTTTTGCTCGATTATACTCTTACTGGTCATCTTGGTCGTGTTGTTCGTGTGTGTTCAACGGTCTGTCATGATTGTCTTTGGCACCCGGCCGTCCCGCTCCGCCCGGCAATTTGTGGCGTACAGATCCTGCCTCCATGGCAAATTGCCGGACGGTGGCGCTGATCCCCTTTTCAGCGCCGCCGCTAGCTTCGCTTCGGCTCCCTTGGCGAAGAAATCCATGTGGCCCAATTGAGCCACTTTTTCCAACTGTGAACGAATGCCTGACCGGGCTTTGGCCTTGGTCGTCATCGGATCAAGCAGGGCCACCAGCGCCCGGGCGCGATTTTCCGCCTTCGCCAGCCACTGGCCGATCCAGTCAACGACCTCGGCCGATAATGCCGGGCCGTCTTGCGTAGCGATGAAGATCATGTCCGCCGCCGCCGCCTCTTGCGCGGCCAGCTTGCGCAATTGATCGAAGCACAGGAGTTCAAAATTCCACCAGCTATAAATCAACCGGCCGTCCGTTTCGATGGTGCGCCCGAGGCGTTCCAACAAGGCGCAGGCGGCCTGCGCATTTTGGGAAGTGTCGCACGCCACGAACACCTTCAGGTCTTTTCCTGCCTCGAACGGTTCCATGGCCGGCTGGTTCATGACCAATTGCATGGGGCAAACTCTAGCGGCCCAGTGCGGCGCAAACCATTGGCCGAAACTCCAAACGGTCTCGGGAGGGTTACGTACGCAATCTAAAGGATTTGCCAACTGGGTTTAGTATCCTGGGCGCGGTGGTGGAAAATGCCCCGGGGTGGTTTCCCGTTTTCAGCCCGGCCGTTTTGCCCCGGGCCTGCACCGCGTCCCGCGAGCCGGCAGCGCGGCCGCCCATGGTGATCACCACGCCAGATATTTAAGCACTTGCACTTCCTTTTTGAACACCAGCTCGATGGAGCTGCCGTCAAACTGCGCATCCAGCGGCGCGCGTTGCTGAAAATGTTCCCACAACTTTTTTCCGGTGCCCGGATCAATCCGGCGGAGGCGCAGAAACGGGGGCTTGCGCAAAATGCCGGTCAGATCATTGCCGCTCTCGGCGTCCTCCCCGGGATCAAAGGACTGCA
The DNA here is from genome assembly GCA_031423695.1 of Verrucomicrobiota bacterium. Classification (GTDB taxonomy): domain Bacteria; phylum Verrucomicrobiota; class Verrucomicrobiia; order Limisphaerales; family CAIQOK01; genus CAIQOK01. The sequence goes on along the minus strand of JANPGB010000375.1, from coordinate 1,463 downwards.
TCGTGTAGATGAATTTTCCCGACAGATACGAGACAAAGCCATGGGCATCCGCGTTCCACAACACTTTCCCGCTGCGGGGATCCAGCTTGTAAATGACGGCGCGCGTTTGGTCGGTGATGTCGATCTGCCGGGAGTAGCGGATCTTGTCCGGGCTGGCTGTCGTGGTGTTGACATACAACATGCCGGCGTCGTCAAAGAAAATTCCGACCACGCCCACCGAGGGCAGACGCCAGCGCGCCGAACCAGTCTTCAAATCAAACGCCGTCAACACCGCCTGGTCAAAAACGTAAAGCGTGTCGCCGCGTTCCACACATGGCCCCTGGCCGAACGGGGATTCGCCCGTGCCCCCGGCCACAGTGTAAGTCAGCGACTCCTGCCAGAGTTTCTGGTTCGTTTTGTCCAGCACGATGAGTGTCCGGTTGGCGGTGAGGACGTTGACCGTCTGGAGCGGAAACACCGACGGCGGCCCGGTCACTTCGCCGGTCCAATCCGCCGCGCCGTTCGCGCCCGGCAGATGCACCGTGACCCGATAACGGCTTTCATCGTCCACCACCACGTCCCCGCCGCGCGCGCGCTGCTGTTCGTTGAGAATCTCATTGGCGACGTCGGCGGTTTTGGACACGGTCAGATTGCCGGCCAACGCGGATTTTGACGGCGCCGACTGCATGGCTTTCCGCGAGACAAATTTTTCCTGCAGCATCCGGAAAGACAACTCCACCGGCCCGTGCGGGCTGGGGATCAACTCGCGCCAATCGCGGCGCGCCGCGGCGGAAGCGCCGGGCAATCTGGGCCTGGGCCGGTCGTTCATTTCCGCCAGCGCGCGCTCCTGATTGGCCGCGCTGGCCAGGACGGCCGGCAGGGCGATTCGCCCGGGCAAAGAAAGATCCTGCGCCTGCTGCGCGACTTTCTCCGGATCCAGGGCGCTCCCGCCCTCGGCTCCCGGCCGGCCGGTGGGCAGCCCGGCACCCGGGACGTTTTCAGCTTTGGCAGCCAGGACATCCGCCTGCGCCGCCGGGCCGATGTTTTCCGTGGTCACCTCGCCGGTCGCCAGCTTGACGTGCAGGATCACCGGCTGGCCGGGGGCGGCCGTGCCGGTGAAGACCAGTTCGTCGCCTGTCTCCGCCCAGCGCCCGAAGCCGGCGGCGCGGGGGATTTCCGACGACGTCTTGCCGCTGTCCCAGTCCAGCTTCGTGATTTTGTCCGGCGCAATCACCCAGACATGCTGGCCGCGAACCCGCAGCTCGAGGGCCGCGCCCGCCGCGCGCGTTAACTCCGCGAGCAGCTTTTCCCGCGACGGCATTTTGGGAGCGGTGTCCGGATTGTCGCTGGTGGCCTTTTCCACCAGGGCCGCCGCGGCTTTGAACTCCCGGTCTGCCGCTCTGGCGATCCGCGCGGCGTCCAGCAGCTCGCGCGACCAGATTTCTTTCCCGGTCTTGAGGTCGTACCGCGCGAGGCTGCCGCCG
>JANPGB010000374.1:0-7047 GCA_031423695.1 Verrucomicrobiota bacterium | reverse complement strand
GTGAGTGGTCGGACAACTTGGAGTGGGAGGGATTAATGGTCGAGGGATTGGCAGCCAGAGCGACAGAGGACGTCCGGCAAAGGATTGCTCCGGACGCCGCTACCGTTCCGAGATGGTGGAGGATACCGGGATCGAACCGGTTACCTTCTCAATGCCATTGAGACGCTCTACCAAATGAGCTAATCCCCCATCCGGAACGCCCGCAATCTAGATACCTCCTCGAAATTGTCAAAACAGTTTTTACGGCGGGAGGGTTTTTTTTCGGATGAAAATATCGTGCGCTCCAATTTGCGATGAGGAAGCAGCCGGAGGCGTGCGGGGGAAATGCGCAGTTGCGCGCCGCTTTCTGCAGTGATCTTGCTCCAATAAGAGACAGGCGGCCCCGTTGTCTGTCTTGAAAAATTGCAACAATGATCAATAAGTGGAGCGTTCCTCGCTCCTCCTTTGGATTGGAGCTTCTCAGGGCGGGCATGATTTTTCGGGGAAGCTGCTGGTTTATAAGGCCAAACCGCCCGGAATAATTTTTAGCCATCGCGCGGTTGGCGCGGCCGGCAGTTGAAAAGCGGCTGGGTTCAAGTTTGGCAACGCTTATGCGTTTAGGCCTTCCGTGATGGAAAAAGAATTTGTTCGGAGTGGCTCGAGGCTTGTCTGGCTCATCCTCCTGTGTGCAATCGCGGCCGTCTTGGCCACGCGGCCGGTGTTCGCGGATCAGAGCGCGGCGGTGAGCTGGGATCCCAGCACGGACCCCAACGTGGTTGGTTACAATGTTTATTACGGCCCCAACAGTCTCAACTACACCAATCTGCTGCCAGCGGGTAATTCCACCTCCCTTTTGGTCGCGGGACTTGTCGAAGGCGCGACGTACTACTTTGCCGCCACGGCCTACGACTTCACGGGGGTGGAAAGCGATCTCTCCAATGAAGTCGTCTATTCGGTTCCCGGCGGCGGCACCAATAACGCAACGTTGCCGCCGACGATAAGTGCGATCGGCAGCCAGAGCATTCAGACAAATTCCACCCTGGCATCCGTGCCTTTCGTCATTGGTGATCCCGATTCGGTGGTGGATAGCTTGACGCTCTCCGCCTATTCGTCCTACCCGGGGCTGGTGCCGGTGGCCAACATCGTGTTCGGTGGGACGGGTGCGGAGCGCACGGTGCAAATCACACCCGCTGCCAACGCCTCCGGAACCGCGACCATCGGGATCATTGTGACGGATGAAAGCGGCAACAATGCCGTGGCTCAGTTTGCACTCACGGTACTGGCGGGCTCCGGAAATCCCGGAGCCAGTCCGGTCATCGTGGGTTTGTCCGATCTGATCCTGATCGAGAACAGTTCCGGCACCAACTTGTCTTTTGCGGTGAGCGATACGGATACTCCGGTTGCCAACCTGAGTGCCTCGGTCAGCGCGGATAATTCTTCACTCTTCCCGTACGGAAACGCAGTCCTGAGCGGTGCGGGAGCCAGTCGCGTCCTGCGGTTGATTCCGGCCCTCAATCAAACCGGCGTCAGCCGGGTGTCGGTTTATGCCTCGGACGACACCGGCCATGCCACCACCAACACGATCACAGTCGTGGTTGTGCCGGATCCGATGGCCCGGACATTGACCCTGCTCACCAATGGTAACGGCACCATCTCACCCGATCTGGCCGCCCGCACGCTCACGGTGGGCAAAGTCTATTCCATCACCGCCAAACCGGCATTGGGAAATCTGTTTGTCGGCTGGGCCGGTGACCTGGCTTCGACCTCCCCCAAACTGACCTTCACCTTGGTTTCCAATATGGTTCTGCAGGCGAGTTTCATCCCGGACCCGGTCTATCTCTCCGGGGGTTCTTATAGTGGCCTGTTCGCCGAGTCCGCAGGTGTGCGGGTGGGGAGCGCCGGATATTTTACCGCGTCGCTCACCCGCAGCGGCAAATATTCCGGCCGGGTCAAAGTTGGTGGCGGCAGCTATCCCATCAGCGGCAAAATCAATTTCCAATGCCAGGCCACCAACCACATCAAGCGCGGCACGAATTTACTGACGCTCGAATTCCGCGCCGATCAAGCCGGCCATCTCTACGGTCAGGTTTCCCAAGATACCTGGCTTGCCCCGCTGGAAGCCAACCGCGCAGTCGTTCATCCCAAGTCCAGTCCCGCGCCGCAGGCCGGCCGCTACACCTTTTTGCTTCCCGGTCAAGCCGGGGACCCCGTCCTGCCCGAGGGCCACAGCTACGGTACCGTGAAGGTGTCGGCTGGGGGTGTGACCAGCATCGTGGGAACCCTCGCCGACGGCACGAAAATCAGCCAGGGTATCACGCTGTCGGAAGATGGCTTCTGGCCCATCTACTTTCCGCTTTATGCCGGCAAGGGCGTGGCCGTTGGCTGGCAGGCGTTCACCGCCAAAGAGGACAGCGACTTTGATGGCTGGATGGTCTGGATCAAGCAGGCCGACTCCGCAGCCCGTTTCTATCAGGCCGGATTCGAATATCAACGCCACCTCTATGGCCTGACGTATTTGCCGCCGACGGGGACCAACGCCGTGTTGAATGTTGCGTCTTACATCGACGTACCCTTTGGTGGTGGGAATCTGGCCGCCAACTTTGACAATGCCATCACACTCGGACGCGGCAATACGATCACCAACCTGAGCGCCAACAAATTGTCCCTTCAATTTTCAACTGCGACCGGCCTCTTCAGCGGCAAAGTCACCGATCGGGCCGAAAATAAAACTTGGGCGTTCGGTGGTGCAATCCTGCAAAAAGAAAACGTCGGATATGGATTTCTCACCGGCACCAACAAGAGCAGCATCGTCGCCCTGTATCCTCATTGAAAGCAGCGGCCATGACCACCGCTCTCAAACTTTGACCTTTGAACTTTCCGAGGCGGCCCTTAGCTTTTCCGCGTGAGCGAACATCTGCCGAGCGTCACCATTATCATTGCCGCCCGTCCTGAACAGGGGGAAATCAAAGCCGTGGACGCCGCCCGGCAGCTGGATTACCCGCCCGGTCTGCTGGAAATCATTGTCGCTCGCGGCAAACAACCTTCGGTTCAGCGCAATGCCGCCATCCGGGCTGCGCGCGGCAGCTGGATTTACTTTCTTGATGATGACTCCGTTCCGCCGCCGCAAAACCTTCATTACGCGGCGAAACATTTTGCCAACCCTGCCGTGAAGATGATCGGCGGCCCCAATCTTTGTCCGCCGGACGCGCCGTCGCTGGAAAAGGTTTTCGCTGTTGTCCTCGCCAGCTGGCTGGCCTTCGGGCCGAGCCGCGCGCGCTACGCCAGCTTCGGCCAGGCGCGGGTGACCAGCGAAAAAGAACTCATCCTTTGCAACCTCCTGGCTCGCCGCGCCGATCTCCAGGAACTGGGCGGCTTCAACGAAGCGCTTTATCCCAACGAGGAGAATGCGCTGATGGATGAATTGCAAAAGCGCGGCGGCAAGCTGATTTATGATCCGCGACTGATTGTCCACCGTCGCCCGCGCCATTCGCTGCGGGCCTTCGCCAAAATGCTGGGCACCTACGGTCGGGGCCGGGCTGAGCAGTTTCGGGTCACCCCGACCCTCGGCTCCGCGCCGAATTTTGTTCCGCCGCTCTTCTGTCTTTATCTGCTGACGCTGGTGATTTTCCAGCTCACCGCGTTGGGCCGGCCGTTGGGGCTTTTGAAAATTCTCAGCGCGGTGCCGCTCGCGTTTTACGCGCTGGCCATCGTGTTGCAAACCATTGCCTCCATGCCCGTGAACGGATTCGCGCGCAGTCTGCTGGCGATGCCGCTGCTGGTGGCCAGCCACCTCTGCTATGGCTTCGGGTTCTGGCATGGCCTGTTCACCAAACTGCGTCTTGGCCCGCAGCGCGCCCGCTTTGAGGTGGTTTTGGAAACCGTCGCCCGCTGACGGCGCGGAGCGCGGACTGCCGATTCCGCGAGTTCTGATGCACCCAGTGGGTTTGCGCGGACAAGGCTGTCCGCGCTCCGACGAAGGTTTCAAGGCTGGTTCAAATTTTCCCGCGCTGCCGGTTGGCCTCGTAAAGAAAGATCGCCCCCGCCGCGCCGACGTTAAGTGAATCCACCGTCGGCGGCATTGGAATGGCCACGGCTTCGTCGCACGCTTCCAGGACGCCTGGGGAAATTCCCTTGCCCTCGCTGCCCATCACGATGCAGCAGTCCTTGGTGAAATCCGCCTGCGCCAGCGTCCGCCCGCTGACATGCGGATGCGCGGCAACGCAATGGACGCCGTGCTTGCGGAGGTCGCTAAGCGATTGCACCAAGCTCGTGGTTTCCACCACCGGCAAATCGAAGATGGTGCCCATGGAATTGCGGACCGAGCGTCGCAGAAACGGGCTGCTGGACGTTTCGCCCACGAGCAAGGCGTGAACGCCGAACGCGACGCAGTTGCGCACGAGCGAGCCGAGATTTTCCGCGTTCGCCATTTCGTCCACCGCCGTGAGGAGCAGGGGATGCGTGCTGGTGGCCAGGATTTCGTCCAGCGTGGTGGCGGGCGGAATTTTTCCAACGGCCAGAATTCCCTGAAACATCTGGAAGCCGACCATCGTTTCCAACAACTGTTTCTCTGCGAGATAAACCGTGATGAGTTCGGGCCGCGCCTCCAGCAACGGGCGGAAGTTGGCCAGCCATTTTTCATCTGACAGGAGGGAGACGACCGTGAAGCGGCTTGCCAGCAGGCGGCGCACGACTTTGTCGCTCTCGGCCACGAAGATACCTTGTTGTTCATGCTCCCAAGGACGGCGCAGTGTGGCGTAAGGCTGAAGCTCCGGGGAGTCGAACGAGGAGATTTTTTGAACTTGAAACATGAGCGTTCAGGCGAAGCTCATGCGGACAATGGGGTTTCTGAAGGGAGGCTGAACAGGCTTTGCCCCAAGGGTTGCTGGACTGGGGACACCAGTCCAGAGGGAGCTAATTGCAGCGTCGCGCACGGCACATCTTGAGCCGCAATTTCCACCTGAACATGCGTCGCGCCGATTTTTTGCAGTCGCGCATTCATGACGCGCCGGGCGATTTCCGGTTTGTTGCACTCACTGCTCAGGTGGCCGAGGAACAAATGGCGCAGCTCGGCGGACATGATTTCCTGGGCGGCATCAGCGGCGGCTTCGTTGGAGAGATGGCCGTGGCGACCGAGGATGCGTTGCTTGAGGCTCCAAGGTCGCCGCGGACAGTCTTGCAACATTTTCACGTCGTGATTGGATTCCAGCACGAGTGCGTGGGCGGGGCGGATGCGTTCCAGCACGAGCTTGGTCGCATGGCCAAGGTCGGTGAGAAAGCCGAGGTTCACGCCGTTCGTGCGCAGCAGGTAGCCAACGGGATCCTGCGCGTCGTGCGGAATGGAAAACGTTTCGACCAGTATGTCGCCGATTTCAAAGCTTGCGCCGGTGGCAAACAGGCGGCAGTCGAATTTCTTGCTGAACTGAAATTGAATTTCCTCGTGGGTCGGGCGGTTGCAATAAATCGGGATGCGCAGCTTCTCGCAGAGCATGGGCAGTCCGGAAACGTGGTCGCTGTGTTCATGGGTGATGAGCACGCCGGTGAGGTTTTCCGGGGTGCGCCCGATGGTGGCGAGGCGCTGGCGGATCTGACGCAGGCTGAAACCCGCATCCACGAGGATGCGCGTCTCGGCGGTCTCCACGTAGGCGCAATTGCCGGCGGAACCGCTGCCTAAGATCGTCAATTGAACGTCCACAGTGGACGTTAATCAGCGGGCGTGGCGCGGGCAATGAATTTCAACGCCACCGAGGCTGGAAAGAAATCCTCCAACCCGGGAGAGTTTTGCTTAAAGCACCCCTGGTTTCCACCGATGAATGGGTCAAAGCGACGGTGGTAGCGAAAGCCGTGCCACGTTTTGCTTGAGCTATGCTGCACATCATCTAACATCCGACTTGAAACATGGCACAAGGTTTACATTTATCGCAGAGAATGTCGCAGTCGATGGTGCTGGCGCCGCAGCTTCAGCAGTCGCTCGCGTTGCTCCAGGCTCCGACACTCGAACTCAAGGCGCTCGTCGAGCAGGAGTTGCAGCAAAATCCTGTCCTTGAAGAATCCACCACCACCGAGACGGAGATGCAGGAGCAGGATCCGCGCAACGATGACAACTCGCCCGTGCCGACCGATCTTGCCGAGCCGCCCGAGGACGTGAATTTCGATCCCGCCACCGAAAAACCCGAGCCGGCCGCCGATGACTTTCAGCAGGAGTTTGAACGCCTTGCCCAACTGGATCAGGAATGGCGCGACCATGCCTCCTCATCGAACCTCCCCAGCCGCGCCACCGCCGAGGACGAGGAGAAACGTCAGTTCATGTTCGATTCACTCGTCGCCAGCACGTCGTTGCAGGACATGTTGCTTGAGCAGGTCCGCGAATCCGGCGTGCCGGAAGACTTGCGCCCTGCCGCCGAGATGATCATCGGCAACATTGACGACTACGGCTACCTCAAGACCCCGCTCGAAGAACTTTCCACCCTGTTTAGTTTTCCGGTCGAAAAAATTCAGGCCGCGCTGAAGGCGATTCAAAATTTCGACCCGCCCGGCGTGGGCGCGCGCGATCTGCGCGAATGCCTCATGCTCCAGCTCGAACGCTCCAAGCAGACGGAAAGCCTCGAATACCGCATCATTCGCGATTTCATGGAAGCGCTTGGCAAGCGGCGCATTCCCGAAATCGCCAAGGGCACCGAATGCGAAGTGGATGAGATTCAGGACGCGCTGGAAAACATAGCCAAGCTGGAGCCCCGTCCCGGCCGCGCATTTCTGCCGGACAACGATCAATACGTCCTGCCCGAAGTTTTCGTGACCCGTTCCGCCGAAGGTTTCAACGTCACCACAAACAACGAGCACATCCCGCATCTCCGCATCAGCAACACCTACAAGGATCTGATGTCGCAGGGCGAAAACTCATCCGAGGTCCGCAACTACATCCGCGAGAAGATCCGCGCGGGAAAATTTCTCATCAAGAGCTTGCACCAACGCCAGGCCACGATTTTGAACATCGCCAAGGAGATCGTGAAACGTCAGCACGACTTCATGGACAAGGGCGTGGCGTATCTCAAGCCGCTCACGATGGTGATG
>JANPGB010000373.1:0-11128 GCA_031423695.1 Verrucomicrobiota bacterium | reverse complement strand
GCCGCGCTCGCCGAGGCGCATTCGATTCCCGTGATTCCGCACGCCGGCCAGATGCACAACTACCACATCGTCATGGCCAGTTTAAATTCGCCGATGGCCGAGTATTTTCCACCGGTGGATGTCGAGGTCGGCAACGAATTGTTTTGGTATTGCTTCAACGGCGAACCGACGCCGACGAATGGTTACATTGATCTCGACGAAAATACGCCCGGCCTCGGCCTGACGGTGAACGAAGAGAAGCTAAAAAACTTCGAGGTGATTGAATGACGCGGCTCGTCCAAATCCAAAACGGTGCGACGCGTGCCGTGGCGCTCGTGGAAGAACCGCGCCTGCGTCTGCTCGCCGATGTGAAATCTATTTTTCAATTGGCGCAGGAAGCCGTGGATTCAAAAATTCCACTGACGGCTTTGGTTCAGAAAAAAGCCACGGGCGAGTTTTTGGATTACGACTCCATTTACCGTGGCAAATCGCCCTGGCGGCTGCGGTCGCCCATCCACCATCCGGCCGACCCCGCGCGCTGCCTCGTCTCCGGCACGGGGTTGACGCATCTCGGCAGCGCGAAGAATCGCCAGGCCATGCACAGTGCGAGCGAGGCTGAGTTGAACGATAGCATCCAAATCTTCCGCTGGGGGGTGGAACACGGCAAACCCGCGCCCGGCCAGATCGGGGTTGCGCCGGAATGGTTTTACAAAGGCAACGGCACGATCCTTCGCGCACCCAACGAACCGCTCGAGCTGCCGCCTTATGCCGAGGACGGCGGCGAGGAGGCGGAGATCGCGGGCGTTTACTTCATTGATGCCGGCGGCCAGCCGCGTCGCATTGGCATGGCAATTGGCAACGAATTTTCCGACCACAAGTTCGAGAAGAAAAACTACCTCAACCTCGCCGGTTCGAAACTCCGCAACTGTTCGCTCGGCCCGGAACTGGTCATCGACCCGCAGTTTGAATCCGTGCCCGGCAACGTGACCATCAGCCGGGCCGGAAAAGTTTTGTGGTCGCAGGACATCGCGACCGGCGAGAACGAGATGTGCCACAGCCTCGCCAACCTCGAGCATCACCACTTCAAGTTCGAGAGCCATCGCCGCCCCGGCGATCTGCATGTGCATTATTTCGGCGCCTGCAGCCTGAGCTTTGGCGCCGGAATTCAACTGGCGGACGGCGACGACATGATCATTGAGTTCACCGGCTTTGGTCGCGCGCTGCAAAACCCCCTGCGTGTCGCCGGCAGCGAGAACAAACTGGTCACTGTGCACTCTCTCTCCTGATTTTATGAGCAAACCACACATTGCATTCCTCGGCCTGGGCATCATGGGCTCGGGCATGGCCCGACGCCTTTTGGTCAACGGCTTTCAGTTGACGGTGTTTAATCGCGACACGGAAAAATCCAGACCGTTCGCGGCGGAAGACGCGCAGGTCGCCTCCTCAGCCCGCGAAGCTGCGGCGCAAGCGGACTTCGTCATCAGCATGGTGGCCGACGACAACGCCTCGCGTTCGCTGTGGCTCGGCGAAAATGGCGCGCTCGCCGCCGCCAAACCTGGCGCGGTGTGCATCGAATGCAGCACGGTGACGGTCGGGTGGGTGCGCGAACTCGCCGCCGCTGCCGCCCAAAAAAACTGTGAATTTCTCGACGCGCCGGTGACCGGCAGCAAAGTTCAGGCGGCGGCCGGCGAACTGTCGTTCATCGTCGGCGGCGATGCCGCCACGCTGGACAAGTCCCGTCCAGTTTTGGCGGCGATGAGCAAGGCGATCATTCATCTCGGCCCGACGGGCAGCGGCGCGCTGCTCAAGCTCATCAATAATTTCGTCTGCGGCGTACAGGTCGCGGCATTGGCCGAGGCGCTGGCGATGATTGAGCGCAGCGGGCTCGACCGCGCAAAAGCTTTGGAAATCCTCACGAGCGGCGCACCCGGCAGCCCGCTCGTGAAAGCGGTGTCGGGTCGCATGACCGCGCCGGCCGCCGCGCCGAATTTTTTATTGCGGCTGATGGCCAAAGACCTTGGTTATGCCATAATGGAGGGCGGCAAGCTCGCGGTTGAATTGACGACTGCCGCCGCCGCGTTGGCGGCTTTTCAACGCGCCGTCACCGCCGGCCACGGCGAACAGGACATTGCGGCGGTGGTCGCACCGTTGCGGGCCGGATGAGGTTCGCCGAAACAAAAAAATTTTAGAAGCATGAGACTGATTCAATTCGCATTCACGCTGGCCGCGCTGGCTGGAATTCAACTTTCCTCCGCCGACGCGGCGCTGGTCAACCGCTGGTCGTTCAGCGGCACGGCGGGCGCGCAAGCGGCGGGCACGGTTTTCACCGACAGCATCGCGGGCGCGCCGGCGGTCATCGTCGGCACGGGCGCAACGGCCACCACGACGGCGCTCACAATTCCGGGCACGACGACCGGCAACCAGACGCCCGCCGCCATCTCGGCCTATCTCGATCTGCCGAACGGGCTGATCTCCTCGAAGACCAATCTCACCGTGGAATCGTGGGCGACCGTGGTGTCCGTGAAGAACTGGCAGAGGCTGTTTGATTTCGGGCGCATGAACATCGCCGGCATGGGCACGGGCGCGGCGGCGGGGGAAATCAAGCCCGATGCGGTGGCCATTCCGGGCGGCACTTCGTCGAGCGACAACCTGATGCTCGCGGTCAATCGCGGCACGGCGGCCAACACGCAGCGCGTGGCCGGCCGGCTGGATGGCGCAACTGAACTGGGGGTGGACAGCGGCGTCACGATCGTCAACAACACCGAATATCATTTCGTGATGGTGGTGGAGGACGGCGCGGGCGGTTACGGCACCAGCGGCGCGCAGTGGCGCTGGTATTTCAACGGCGCGCTGGCGGCGTCGCTGGATGTGAATTTTCATCTGGCCAGCATTGAGGATGTAAACAACTGGCTGGGCCGTTCGCAGTACAGCGGTGACAACCAGGCGAACCTCACCTACAACGAATTCCGCCTCTATAATCATGCGCTGACCACGAACGAAATCGCCGCCAGCCGCACCGCCGGTCCGAATCCCGCCGCGCCGGTGGCCAACGCGGATTCCCTGACGATGCATTTGCTCCAAAAGGCCCGCATCCCCGTGCTGGCGAACGACACCGGCAACCTTGATTCGAGCACCGTGACGATCGTGACGCCGCCTGCCTTTGGCAGCGCCATGCCGGACAGCGCGGGGAGAATTCTCTACGCGCACACCAACGGCGCGCCGGCCACGGACAGTTTCACGTATCGCGTCAGCGGCGTGGGCGGCTCGTCAGGCGTGGCGACAGTCACGATTAATTTTTCAGCGAACCTTCGCCTCACGAACAACACGCTCAACGTCCCCGCCACGCCGCCCTCCACGGCGTATCAGCTCGTCAATCCCTTCCCCACGCTGGGATTCAACCAACCGCTCTGCCTGCGCACCCCGCCGGGCGAAACGAACCGGTTGTTCGTCTGCGAAAAAGGCGGCCTGGTCCGTGTGATCCCCAACCTCGCCGCAACTTCGCCGACGGCCAGCACCTTTCTGGATCTGCCGGCGGTTCTCACCTCGCGCGGCGAGGCAATAGCGACCGGGGGCGAGCAAGGGTTGCTGGGCCTGGCGTTTCATCCCAGTTTTCCGGGAAGCAATTATTTTTACATCTATTATTCCGTGACGACCAACAGCGTGACCTACGAACGCCTGTCGCGCTTCACCGTGCAAGCGGGCAACACCAACGCCGCAAACCCCGCCTCCGAAGTGGTCCTGCTCCAGCAGGCGGACACGGCGGACAACCACAACGGCGGCGATCTGCATTTCGGGGCGGATGGCTATCTCTACATTTCGCTCGGCGACGGCGGCGATCAAAATGACACGCAGAATCACGCGCAGAAAATTGACGACGGATTTTATGCGGGCATCGCGCGCATTGACGTGGACCGGAAACCCGGCAGCGTGGAGCCGAATCATCTGGCCGGCGTGCCGCTGTATGCCGGCAGCGCGGCGTATGCGATTCCCCCGAACAATCCCTGGCTCGGCGCGACGAATTTCAACGGCAGCACGGTCAATTCCAACAGCGTCCGTACCGAGATGTGGGCGGTCGGCCTGCGCAATCCGTGGCGGTTCAGCTTCGATCCTGCCACCAGCAATTTGTGGTGCGGCAACGTCGGGTCCGGCGCGTACGAGGGAGTTTACCTCATCACCAACAAACAGAATTGCGGCTGGGCTTTCTACGAACAGAACCACAACGGGCCGAAGATCGGCTCCGCTCCGAGCGGCTTCAGCTACACACATCCGATTTACGAGTATGCCCACGGCAGCAGCACCACGCAGGGCAACTCCATCACCGGCGGCCTGGTCTATCGCGGCGCGAATATCCCGTCGCTTTACGGGGCTTACATTTTCTGCGACTACGTCTCCGGCAACATCTGGTCGCTCACCTATTCCAACGGCATCGCCACCGTCAACCGCCTCACCGGCCAGGCGAACATTGTCGGGTTCGGCAAGGATCCATCCAACGGCGACGTGTTGATGGCGGACATCGCGGGCGGGCGCATCCTCCGGCTCACGGCGGGAACGGCGGCGGGCAGCTATCCGCTGACCTTGAGCGACACGGGATTGTTCGCCGACGTGACCGATTTGTCGCCCGCGCCCGGCGTGCTACCATACACGCCGAACCTGCCGTTCTGGAGCGATTACGCCAGCAAGCGCCGGTGGTTCGTGATTCCCGACGCGGGAAATAAAATGACCTGGTCGCGCGACAGCCTGTGGACGTTTCCCACGAACCAAATCTGGGTGAAACATTTCGACATGGAAATGGAACGCGGCAATCCGGCCACCAAAAAACGCATCGAGACGCGGCTGCTCGTGAGAAACTCCGGCGGCGTGTACGGCGTGAGCTATCAATGGAACGCCGCGCAGACTGACGCCACACTCGTGCCGGAAGCGGGCGCAGACTTTCCGCTCCTCATCACCAACGCGAGCGTCACCTACACCCAGGCCTGGCACATTCCGACGCGCGCCGAATGTCTCTCCTGCCACCAGCCGCAGGGCGGCCTGGCGCTGTCGTTCACCACCCGGCAGCTGAACCGCACCAACGTCGTCAAGGGATTCAGCGGCAACCAACTTGAACTGTGGCAGGCCGCCGGTTACTTCACCGCCGCGCCCGAACCGGCCAACACCCTGCCGCGTCACGTCGCACCGGGCGACACGACCGTTCCGCTCGAATCGCGCGTGCGGTCCTATCTCGATGTGAACTGCGCCTATTGTCATCGTCCCGGCGGTTCGGGCGGCGGCACTTGGGATGGCCGAGCTTCCACGCCGCTCGTGACGGCGGGCATCATCAACGGTTCCGCCATCAACAACGGCGGCAATCCGACGAACAAACTCATCGTCCCGCGCGACCCGTTTCATTCCATCATCCTCAATCGCGTGGCCGTCACCAACGGGTTCACGCGGATGCCGCCGCTCGCTTCCAGCGAGCTTGACCAGACGAACATCGCGTTGCTCACGCAGTGGATTTTGTCCTACGACACCAACCGGATGGCGTTCAGCAACTGGCAAATTCTAAATTTCGGTTCCAGCAACAGCCCGCCGGCGGGCTCGAACGACGACCCGGACGGCGACGGGAAAAACAATTATCTCGAATATCTCCTCGGCACGCTGCCGCAGGTGGCGAACACCAATGCCGACCTGGCGCTCGCGCTGTCGCCGGCCAGCCTCGCCAACGTGAATTACTCGCTCTTGCCCAACGCCAGCGCACAAGTTCAAACCTCCACGAATCTGTTCAACTGGTCACTGTGGAATGTGCCCGGCAACGACGGCGTGCCGCAGACGACCAGCCCGCAGACCGTCCAAGGACCGGCAACTGGCAACCCGCTGTTTTTTCGTCTCCTCTTAAACCCACGCTGAAACCAAAATCCCAATGTCACTCCAACCTGTCTTGATCGCCGGCCAGTGGCGCGCAGCGCATTCCACCGGCACCTTCCGCGCCGACAATCCCGCGACCGGCGAACCACTGCCGGATGAATTTCCCGTCAGCACCTGGGCGGATTGCGACGCCGCGCTCAACGCTGCTGTCGAAGCCGCCCACATTTTACGCGCGACGCCGCCGGAACCGATCGCGAATTTCCTGACCCGGTTCGCCGAACGTCTCGAGGCACGCAAAGCGGAGCTGATTGAAATCGCCCATCTGGAAACGGCGCTGCCAAAAACCCCCCGCCTGGCCGACGTGGAGCTGCCGCGCACCATCAACCAATTGCGCCTGTCCGCCGCCGCCACGCTGGACGGCGCGTGGGCGCTGCCGACAATTGACACGAAGCTGAACATCCGCTCGGTGCTCGCGCCGCTCGGACCGGTTTTGGTTTTAGGGCCGAATAATTTCCCCTTCGCCTACAACGGCGTGGCGGGCGGCGATTTTGCGGCGGCGATCGCGGCGGGGAATCCGGTCCTCGCCAAGGCGCATCCAAGTCATCCGAAAACGACGCAGCTGCTGGCAGAAGCGGCCCTCGCCGCGCTCGGGGAGAGCGGCTTGCCGCCCGCAACGGTGCAGATGCTCTACCACCTCGCGCCGGAAGACGGCTTGAAGCTCGCCGCCGATCCGCGCCTGGGCGCGGTCGGCTTCACTGGCAGCCGCGCGGCGGGGATGAAATTGAAAGCCGCCGCCGATGCCGTCGGCAAACCCATCTATCTGGAGATGTCGAGCTTGAATCCGGTGGTGATTTTGCCGGGCGCGCTGGCGCAGCGCGGCGCCATCATCCTCGAGGAGTTCACCGGCAGCTGCCTGATGGCCAGCGGACAATTCTGCACCAGTCCGGGCCTGACGCTTTTGTTCGCCGGCGCCGCGACGGAACAATTCATTGCCGGCGTGAAGGAAAAACTGGAAAGCGCCGCGCCGACGACGTTGCTTTCCTCCGGCGTGGCGCGCCACCTCGCCGCCAGCGTAACCCTGTTGCAGGCGGCGGGCGCGGAACTCGTCACCGGCGGGCAACCGCTGGTGGGAAACAAATTCGCCAACACGCTGCTGCGCGTGAGCGGCGGGAAGTTTCTGGCCGCGCCCGAGCAGTTGCAGACGGAGGCGTTCGGCAACGCGTCGATCGTCGTGGTGGTGAGCGACGCGGCTCAGGCGGTGCAAGTGCTCGACCAGCTCGAAGGCAATCTGACCGGCTGTGTTTATTCCGACACGCACGGTTCGGAGGACGCGCTTTACCAACAGCTCGCCCCGTTGCTGCGCCGCCGCGTCGGACGTTTGCTCAATGATAAAATGCCCACGGGCGTGGCCGTCAGCGCGGCGATGAACCACGGCGGGCCTTTTCCGGCAACGGGCCATCCCGGCTTCACCGCCGTCGGGATTCCCGCGTCGCTGCGGCGTTTCGGCGCGTTGCATTGCTACGACAACGTCCGTCCGGCGCGCCTGCCCGCCGCGCTTCAAAACAAAAATCCCAACGGAAAAATGTGGCGGCTGATTGATGGCAACTGGTCGCAAGGCGACGCGGCTGCTTGAAGAAACGTTCTCCCAACCTGATCCCGGAAATTCCCATGAAAAGAATCCCCACCCTGGCAGCGACTGGCATTTTATTTTTCAACAATGTGCTCGCGGCGGATTCCACCGCGCCCTCGCTTTATCCTGACGCAAACCTGCCCGTGGACCAGCGCGTGGCCGATTTGATTGCGCGCCTCACGTTGGAGGAAAAAGCGACACTGCTGAACCATCGCGGGCCGACGGTCGCGCGGTTCAACATCCGCTCTGACCAATGGAATCAATGCCTCAACGGTGTGAAATGGGACCGGCCCACGACGTTGTTTCCCACCTGCGTCGCCATGGCGGCGACGTGGGACACGAATCTGGTTCACGAAGTCGCGACGGTTTTGTCAGACGAAGCGCGGGCGATTTACAACGGCTGGCATTTGACCACAAACGCGCCCGGCGAACATAAGGGGCTGATATATCGAGCGCCGGTCATCAACATCGAGCGCAATCCTTACTGGGGCCGCAACCACGAGGCGTGGGGCGAAGACCCGTTTCTCACCGGCCGCATGGCGGTCAGCTACGTGCAAGGTTTGCAGGGCGATGATCCGCATTACCTGAAGCTGGCCGCGACGCTTAAGCATTACGCGGTGAACAATGTGGAGACGGATCGTCAGAAGCTGAACGCGAATGTCTCCGAGCGGATGCTGCGCGAATACTGGCTGCCGCATTTCCGCGACGCCGTGGTGGAGGGCAAGGCGTGTTCCCTGATGGCCAGCTACAACGCGATCAACGGCACCCCCAACAACATCAATCACTGGCTGCTCACCGACGTGCTCAAGGGCGAGTGGCGACACGAAGGTTTCGTCGTCTCCGATCTTGGCGGCGTGAAGTCCATGGTGGAAGGCCACGAAAAAAAGCAGATGACTTATGTGGACGCCGTGGCGCAGTCGCTGATGGCGGGTTGTGATTTTTCCGACAAGGAATTCATGGACAACATTCCCGCCGCCGTGCGCGAGGGCAAGCTGACCGAGGAACGGCTGAACGACGCCTTGACGCGCGTGCTGCGGGTGCGGATGCGGTTCGGCGAATTCGACGCCTTTGACCAGGTTTTGTACAGCAAAATTTCCCTGGATGTAGTCAACAACGCGGAACATCGTGCGGTGGCATTGAAGGCGGCGCAAAAATCCATCGTCCTGCTGCAAAATCGCGGAAGCCTCCTGCCGCTCGACAAATCGCAAATCAGACGCCTCGCCGTGATCGGGCCGCTTTCCGACCGCGTCGTGTTGAACAACTACAATGGCAGGGCGGGCAGAACCGTGACGGCCTTGCAGGGAATCAAAGACAAAGTATCCCAAGCCACCGATGTACAATACGCCGTCGGCGGCGCAGTGATTGAGCCGCTGGCGAAAGACCCGCCGCCGGGCCAGGCGGCGCAATTGCAGGAAGCAGTTGAGTTGGCCCGCAAGTCGGATGTCACCATCGTCTTTGTCGGGACCGACCAGCGGGTTGAACAGGAGGGGCGCGACCGCAAATCGCTGGGGTTGTCCGGCAACCAGGAGCAGCTTGTCGAGGCGATCTTCGCGGCAAATCCACGCACGGTGGTCGTGGAAATGAGCGCCGGGCCGCTCACGGTCCCCTGGCTGGCCAAACATGTTCCCGCACTGCTCCAGGCATGGTGGCCGGGCGAAGAGGGCGGGCACGCGCTCGCCGATGTGTTGTTTGGCGACGTGAATCCCGCCGGTCGGCTGCCGCACACGATCTATGCTTCCGAGGCGCAAGTACCGCCGCTGGATGAATACGACATCACGAAAGGTTTCACCTACATGTATCTGAACGGAGCACCGCTGTTTTCGTTTGGCCACGGCTTGAGTTACACGACCTTCAAATACAGCGGCCTGAAGTTGTCGGCGAAAAAAATCAGCGCCGACGGCCAGGTGAACGTGAGCGTGGAGGTGAAAAACAACGGCCAGCGCGCAGGTGACGAGGTGGTGCAGCTCTACGTCCATCAAGTGAAGAGCAGCGTGAAGCGTCCCGCAAAAGAACTGCGCGGCTTCCAGCGCATCAGCCTGAAACCGGGTGAAAAGAAAACGGTCAACCTCACGTTGCCGGCGGAGAAGCTGGCGTTCTGGGATGAGAAAACGCACGCGTTCATCGTCGAGCCAGGCCAGTTCGCTCTGCTGGTCGGCGCTTCCTCGTCGGACATCCGCGCGAAGGATCAGGTTGAGGTCACGAAATAATTTTAACCCGCTCACTCATGCCTTTCGGAAATTCCAACGATGAATCCCTTTGGGATTGCAGAAACCAGCGGGACTCCCGAACCAGCGGGACGCGCGAACGGCTGACAGGCTTTCCTTCAGTTGTATATTCCCAAAGGCATTAGTCCTACCACCCATGAAAAAAAACATCGCACTCGTATCGCTCGCCGGCTTGTTGGTCAGCCACGTCATCGCGGCTGAACCCGCGACGCATTCCCCGACCACCACCAACGCCGCCACGTTTCCCGTCACCATCACCGTGGATGCCGGCAGACCGCTCGGTGAACTCAAGCCCATCTGGCGCATGTTCGGCGCGGACGAGCCGAACTACGTGACGATGAAGGACGGCCGGAAACTCATCGGCGAACTGGGCGCGCTGAAACGCGGCGATGTTTTCTTCCGCACGCACAATCTGCTCTGCTCCGGCGACGGCACGCCCGCTCTGAAGTGGGGATCGACCGGCGTTTATTCCGAGGACGCCGACGGCAAGCCGATCTACAACTGGAAAATCCTCGACGCAATTTTCGACACCTACCTGACGAACGGCGTGCATCCCTACGCGCAGATCGGTTTCATGCCGGAGGCGCTGTCCATCCATCCGCAGCCATATCAGCATCACTGGAAGCCGGGCGCCAACTACAGCGACATCGAAACCGGCTGGGCGTATCCACCCAAGGATTATGACAAGTGGCGCGAGCTGGTCTATCAATGGGCGAAGCATTGCCTCGAACGCTACGGACAGGCCGAGGTGGCAACGTGGTACTGGGAAGTTTGGAACGAGGCCAACGGTTCTTACTGGAAGGCGAAGCCGGAGGAATTTCACAAGCTGCACGATTACGCGATGGACGGCGTGCGACGCGCGCTGCCGACGGCGCGCGTGGGCGGGCCGGACGCGGCGGGCGCGGGCGGCAAATGGACGCGCGATTTCATCGAGCATTGCCTGCGCGGAACGAATTACGCGACCGGCCGGATCGGCACGCCGCTGGACTTCGTGGCGTTCCACGCGAAGGGTTGGCCCACGTTTACCAACGGTCATGTCCGCATGGGCATCGCCAGCCAGTTGCAGGCAATTGATTCCGGCTTCGGCATCGTGAAGTCGTATCCCGAACTGAAAAACATTCCCATCGTCATCGGCGAATCCGATCCCGACGGCTGCGCCGCGTGCCAGGGGCCGCAGCTCGGCTACCGCAATACCACGATGTATTCGAGCTACACGGCGGCGAGCTTCGCGCGCAAGTGGGAACTGGCGCGGCGGCATGGCGTGAACCTCGACGCCGCGCTGACGTGGGCCTTCACGTTTGAAGACCAGCCGCTCTTCGCCGGCTTCCGCCAGCTCGCCAGCGGCGGCATTGATTTGCCCGTGCTGAACGTGTTCCGCATGTTCGGGAAGATGAGCGGCGGGCGCGTCGCGGCGGACAGTTCCGCAGCGGTGCCGCTGGACGCGATGCTCAAG
>JANPGB010000372.1:0-5239 GCA_031423695.1 Verrucomicrobiota bacterium | reverse complement strand
GGTGTCGCGCCCGGCCCAGATGTAGCCCGAATACCAGCCGTCGGACAGAATCGCACCGATCGCATTATCTCCCTGTCGCAGCATCTTCGTGACGTCGTAAGTCTGGTAGTAAACTCGCTTGCGCAACTCCGTCCAGCCGGGGTTGAAATAATCCTCGCCAACTCTCGCGCCGTTGAGGTGGAGTTCGTAGGTGCCCAACGCGGTGGCGTAGAGCATGGCACGGCGGATGGGTTTGGTGGCCTCGAAAACGTGCCGCAAGTAAGGCGATGGGGGAAGGACCCACGTTCGCCCGCCTTCGTCCCAGCGAACGCCGCCCCACGGCGCCATGCCCATCGGCCCGAGCACCATCGCTGGCACCCAAGCGCGATCGTCGAAGTTCGGGGACTTCCAGTTGGTCAGTTCCTGATTAGAAACCTTCCACGACTGATCGAGGAAAATCACCAGCGAAGTGTGGTCGTCAAATTGGACAGTGAGCTTCCCTGTCAATCCGGCGGCACTACCCTCATTGGTCGCGGCAATCGCGAAGGTGTTCGTGCCCGCGGTGAGAAGCTCCTTGATCTCGAGCTTCGGGGGCTGAGACCAATTAGTGCCCTGACCGGCCTTAACGCCGTTCACGAATAACATGAATCCGTTATCGCAAGTCGCATTCAATGTGGCTGTCGTGATCTGTTTTCCCGGCGGTAGGCTGAACTGGCGGCGAAAATAGCGCGTCCCCGCTGGTGCGACTTGGTTCGGGCTGCCCTCGGGAAACCAAATCCATTGATAACCTTCCGAGTTGTAGCCGGACGCGCGTTTCTCTTCGCCGACCCACTTGGCCACCAGCCACTCTTCGGGTTTGAGCAACCCCATCGTCCAGCGTGCCGGTTCGCTCCAGGCAGATTGCTTCTGGTTCATGTCCCAGACCCGCACTTTCCAAAAGCATTGCGCGCCCGAGGACAGGGGTTTTCCCAGATATGGCACAAATACCGACTGATCGGACAGCACCTTACCGCTGTCCCACAAATCAGCCTGGTTTTGTTTCAGCAACGATTCGTTCGAAGCCACGAGCAACTGATACGCCGTTTGCTTCTGCCCGCGCTGATCCGATGTGATGATCCAGCTGAGACGCGGATTAGTCACTTCGATGCCCAAGGGATCCTGCAAATACTCACAACGCAGTTGCGCCGTCGCCAGTTTCGGTGCAGCCACGGCCAAAGTTGCGCCGCTTGTCAGCAGGGCGAGCAATCCCAGAAATTGTCGGATCGGGTTCATTCTCGTTGTCGTTATATCAAGCGGCTTGATTTAATGTGAGTGCAACCGCAACATCTCGGAATGCTTTCCAGGGGCGTGGGCGCATCGCCGCAGATTAGCGGGCAGCTTGCAATTTCCAATACCTCAAATGAGTTATCGGCGGTTCGATGCGCGCGACTTGCAGCATGCCCTCAGGCTCAGTCATATTGAGGACGTTGCGGGGACTTTTTCACTTTACTCCACAGAAGGCGCCTATATTTTTCCTCGTCATTGTCACCATCCCAGGAGCGGTGCGAGTTCGCGCCGGGCTTGCAGGTAAATTTGGGTGGGAACGAAAAAAAATTATTTATGAAGATAACAAATGTTCTGGCGGTTGTGATTTTAGCCGTGGGAGTGGCTGCCTTTGGTGGTTGCAAGAAGAGTGAACCGGTTGTCCAAACCCCGCCTCCCATGGTTGTTGAGGGTGTCAATGTGGAGCTTCCCAAACTGATGCACTTGGTCACCAATGCCAAAAGTCCGGTCGTGCAAGATAATGTTGCCAAAGTCATGATGTCTTTGCGTTATGGCCAATACGATAAGGCCAGGCTGGACTTGGAAAAAATCGTGGCTGGCAGCGCACTGAACGAGGAGCAGAAAAAGCTCGCGGTCGAAGTTGTTGCCCAATTGAAGCAGGTCGTCACCACCGCCGGCCCCAATCGTAAATAGCCGGGTCACCTAAAGCACACTTTTCACCGCAGTCTTCCGAAGCCAGCTTGGGCCTGAGCCGGTCTTGCGGACTTGAGAGCGATGCCAGGCAAAATGACCCAACTACTTCCGTGATGATCTGGATCGCCCGCCCCCTATTTTTTGCCATCGCCCTCTTCCTGGGCGGCGCGGGCGCTGCTAATTGCGAGGAGATTTTCAAGTCACACTACCACGAACCTTATCCGGTGGCGGCGTCCAAGAAGGGTTTGCAGGTCGAGATGGTGGACGACGCACTGGCGCTGGGGATCAAACACGCCGGGCTGAATCTGAACTTGACCCAGCTATACGCCCGCGAAGCCAGCGCGCAAACCGTGAGCTATGCCTCCGAGGGGGAGGAATTCCATTTCCGCCGCGACTACTTGGAGAGCATTGAGGCCCGGGTGAAGCCGCTTTCCGATGCGGGCGTCCTCGTGAACGTGATCGTGCTGGCCTACGCCTCGGGCCATGCCGACGTGGACCGCGTGCTGTTGCATCCCAACTACGCCACGAATGCCCCCAACCACCTCGGTGCCTTCAACACGGTCACGCCCGAAGGCCGGCGCTGGCTGAGTGCCTGCATGGAATTTCTCGCGGAACGCTGGTCGCGTCCCGACCAGAAATACGGCCGCGTGGTCGGTTACATCATCGGCAATGAGGTCAACTCGCACTGGTGGTGGTGCAACATGGGCCGCGTGACCATGGAGGAATTTGCGGACGATTATTTGCGCACGGTGCGCTTGATGCATGCCGCAATCCGCAAACAGTCCTCTTGGGCGCGCGTCTATCTTTCACTCGAGCACCATTGGAACATCCATTACGCAGCGGGCGATGATCGGCAGGCTTTTCCCGCGCATCCCTTCCTGGACTACTTTGCGAAACGCGCGAAAGAGCAGGGGGACTTCGACTGGCATCTGGCTTTTCATCCCTACCCGGAGGATTTGTTCAAACCGGAGTTCTGGCATGACCAGACGGCCACGACCAACGCCGACACGCCGCGGATCACATTCAAAAACCTGGAAATGCTCACGGCTTACCTCGGGCAAACTCAGCTGCTTTATGCCGGGCAAGTGCGCCGCGTCATTTTGAGCGAACAGGGATTCCATACTCCGGACGGGCCGGACGGCGAGACCATTCAGGCGGCCGCCTATTGCTATGCCTACAAAAAGGTTGAGGCCATGGCCGGTATTGACGCGTTTATTCTGCATCGGCACGTGGACAACGACGGCGAGGGCGGCTTGCGGCTGGGGCTGCGACGCAACCGCCCGGCGAACGGCGAGGAGCAACCAAAGAAAATAATTTACGAATGTTTCCGCGCCGCCGACACGCCGCAATGGTGCAAGGTGTTCAACTCCGTCATGCCGTCGAATGTCTGGAGCGTCCCGGATAAATTCATTGTCTTTAATATTTCCACGACCGCGCCGGCGGAAGTGTTCAAACGGGTCGCCGAGGAATTTCCGCCGACAACCAACGCGACGATCCATGTGGGCATCGGGGCGGTGTTTTCGTACCTGCGGTATCCACCGGCGCAAGTGCGCGCGCAGCTGGATGAATTCCTGAGCTTGTCCGCGCACTATCAGATTCCCGTTGTCGTGCAACTCGACGGTGAGCAATGGTGGGAGGCGCGCCCTGATCTTTGGAATTGGTGGGACGCCGGCAAGCCCGGCTTTAATCCGTCGAACCGTTTCAATGTGGAAT
Organism: Verrucomicrobiota bacterium; assembly: GCA_031423695.1. Taxonomy (GTDB): domain Bacteria; phylum Verrucomicrobiota; class Verrucomicrobiia; order Limisphaerales; family CAIQOK01; genus CAIQOK01. Next base: position 1,591 of record JANPGB010000372.1, on the reverse strand, counting down.
GGAGCGGTTGGCAGCCTGACGATGCTGTGAAGATTGCCTGGCGAAATTGGGGGCAGATCATCCGCGTGCTCCCGCCGCCCAACCTGATGAGCCCCGCCTACCGCGACGCGTGTCATGTGGAAATGAAACGACTCGTGCCTGTGGTTCTGGATTGGTGGCACGCACTACCTGCGGAAAAACGTCACCTGTTGATTGGCGTCAAGGTGGGTTGGGAAAGTTCGATTGGCGTGAATGCCTGGCACTATCCTGACGGTAATAAATTCGTCGAGCAGCCAGTTTCAAACGATCCCACCAACGGCGTAAAAGCCAGCCTGATCCCCGCGCGCGGCGTGGCGCAAATCGGATACGCTGCGGTCAAGACGGCTGGCCTGCGGCAAGAAGGGCAAATCACCGAGGGCGATCTTGCCGAGGTTGTTCGCCGACATCTCGAGGATCTCAGTCAGTTGGCGGCCGGCCTGGGCTTGCCGCGCGAACAGATTTTCACACATGCGGGCGGGTGGAAAGAAAACGAGCTGCTCTATGGCGCGGCTCTCAATCAGTTCAGTTGTCCCGGTTGGAGTTTCTATCGCCACGCCAACGAGCCGCGCAGGGACGGCGGTGTGCAGGCCGCTTTGTCGCGCACCGATGCGCCCTACTGGGCGGCCGTGGAATGGTTGTATCGTGGCAAAAACGAACTCGAGCCGTGGCGTCAGGCGTTGGAAAATGTCCTCGCCGATCCGCGCTGCCGCTTCCTCTGCCTCTACAACTGGGAAACCATCCAGAACAATGCCATCGCCAAAGAAGCGGTGCGGCAGGTGTCGGCGCGATCCCAAACTCCGCCCCGCGATAAACCGTGAAGCCCGGCCTTTGGAAACAAAACTCACTTTGCTTGTCGCTTGCTTAGGTTTTTCCGCCGACTAAACTGACGCTGTGTCCAAGCCCGATTTTTGCCAGATCCTTCGCTGGTGCCTCCTCAGCCTGATCTTGGGTGTGCTGATTCTGCCAGCAGGCGCGGCCACGAATTCAAAGTGGTTTGCGCGGGCCTGGCAGCCGGAGGACGGCTTGCCGGAGCACACCATGGTGGGCCTGGCGCAGTCACCGGATGGTTACTTGTGGGTGGCCACCCATGGCTCGTTGTCCCGTTTTGATGGCGTGCGTTTCCAGGAATTCACCCCGGCGAAGCCAACCGGTCCGACCACCGATCAAATCCGCGCCCTGTTGCTGGATCGGCGGGGGCGGCTCTGGATGGCCCGGGATGCCGGCACGATCGTCTGCGTGGAGGCTGGCGTCATCACGAACGTGGTCCGCTTGAAGGATTTCCTGCCCGGAGCTCTGATTCGGGCCATGACCGAGGATGCGCAGGGCGGCGTGTGGATTAGTGACAGCGCTGGAAAAGTTTTCCGGATCGTTGAAGGAAAAGAACAGGCGTTTGGCGAAGCTGAAGGCCTCACGGGGAAGGGGATCTGCTGGCTGGCCACCGACGTCCGCGGCCGACTTTGGTTTTCCCAATCCGGCCGGTTAAAAATCTATGAGGACAGTCGGTTTGTGACATTGTTCAACCTGCGGCAGCAGGCTTCCCGGATTGCCCAGGCACGGCAAAACGGCATCTGGC
>JANPGB010000371.1:0-4558 GCA_031423695.1 Verrucomicrobiota bacterium | reverse complement strand
GGCGGTGCCGCTGGAGAAGGGATTTCGTCATCGCCGGCAATTCAATGTCAACAACCACGGTGTTTTCCTTGACTGTCGCCTGCCCGGATATTCTGGCACCGAGAAACCCCTTCTTCGCTTCCACTTCTGAGAGCAGAACGGTTTTGCACTTGGCGCACACCATCGCCATGCTGTCATCGGTCTTGAGCGCGTCCACTTCCTGCTTCGTCTTGACGCCGAGCATCATCTGGTGCTCGCCACCTTTCATTTCCTTCATCGGCTTCGCCGGCATCGTCTCGTCGGCGGCGCTGGCGGCGGTTGGCAACCAAGCCGCCAGTGCCATCGCAATGGCCACTCCGGCACCTACTAGATTTTTCCTGTTCATGGTTTTCATTTTTTGTGCTTTCGTTTTGTCTTGTTTGTTGTTGGCGTCCGGCTGACGCATGCTGGTGAAAAATGGTTCCACCGCGATTTGCACGGATTCCAACCCACAAATTGCGGGGTTGAGAACGGCCCCGCCATAAGGTGTAACCCTACTTTGCCAATCAGGGATGAAACGTTCATGGGCTGCCGTTTTTGCGTTTTAGCTTTTGGCCATTTTTCAACCAGTCTTCACTGATTACACCGCCTGCACCCAAATCCCGCAGGCGTGTTCGGGAATTTTTCGCGGGGTTTTCAGTATGCCGGGGTAGTAAGAGATGTAACGGTCCGGTGGTTTCCGACAACTCCGGCCAAAAGAAAACAAAAACATCCGAACAAAATAAAACTATGAAAACGCTGAAACCTCTGACCCTCGCCAGTCTTGCCCTGGCACTCGTATCCCTCAATGTCGTCGCCGGTGAAGCGCTGCTCTCGCCACGCGCCCGCGACAACCAGATCCGGGTCGTCGCCACGACGGACAGCAGTCCGAACACCGTGACGCAAAATCGGGACGCCGTCGCCTCACCGCGCACGATTGACAACCAAATCAAAACTGTCGCCGGCACCGACACCAGTCCAGACACCCTGACGTGCAACCGCAAAATGCTCGCCAGTCCCAAGGCCCTCGGCGAGTGCACCAGCCATCCTGGGCTCTGCGCTTCTGCTTGTTGCATGGTAGCCGGCAAATGACCATTCGCTGATTGTCCCGATGAAACGAATCGCTTAAATTGAAATGGCGGCGGACAAAACCTCCGCCGCCTTTGGCTCAATGAATACCAACAACCTCCCTCCCGACGACGCCAAGCTCAGTTCGCTCCTGCGCCAGTCCCGCGTCGCGCCGCCGCTGCCGCCACGCTTTGACGAAAACGTCTGGCGGCGCATCGACCATGAGCAGGGCGGCAGGACGACTGACCCGGCCGGCTGGTTCGAAGCCGCCATCGCTTTCGTCCTCCGTCCCCAACTCGCCCTGGCCACCGTCGCGGCCCTGATCGTGGCGGGCGCGGTCATCGGGGCGCATGACGGAAATCAACTGGCGCGACACGATGCCCAGGCGCGTTATCTCGCGGCTGTGGCGCCCAATTCGGTGCGTTAGATCATGCGACGCCCAATGGTCATTTTGATCGGCGCGCTGGCCGTGGGCGCGGCGGTGTTTGCCGCATCATTCTGGATCGTCCGGGAATGCTGCGTGCAGCAGTCAACCGCGACCGCCGATGACCTTGACTGGCTGCGCCGCGAGTTTCAGTTGAACGAGGCCGACCTGACGCGGGTGCGTCGGCTGCACGACGGTTACCTGCCCAAATGTGCGGAGATGTGCGCGCGGATTGCGGCAAAAAAACAGGAGCTGGAGGATGCGGTCGGCGGCACGACGAATGTCAGCCCCGCCGTCGAGAAAAAGCTGGTCGAACTCGGCGAACTCCGCGCGCAGTGCCAGGCGCAGATGCTTCAGCACTTCGCGGAGGTCAGCCAAGCGATGCCGCCGGAGCAAGGTCGTCGCTACCTTGCCGAAATGCAGCGGCTCACGCTCGGGTTTCACGAGCAGATCGAACAATCCATGTCTGCCCCCGCCGACCATGAGCATCACCAGCACTGATGCCGACGCCGCGGACCGGGCTGACATGGAAAAGCTGGCGGCCGGCCACGACGCGGCGCTCAACGACTTGATGGAGCGGCACTCGGCGCCGGTCTTTCATTTTCTCTGCCGGATGCTCAACAACGAGGAGGATGCCAGTGATCTCGCGCAGGAAACCTTCGTCCGGGTTTATCGCGCCCGTGAAGGTTTCCGGCCTGGCGAGAAATTCACCACGTGGCTTTACACCATCGCCGGCAATCTGGCTCGCAATCATTATCGCTGGCGCAGCCGGCATCCGAATGTCTCGCTCGAAACCGCGTCAGAAAACACGGAGCAAACCCTCGGCAGCACGCTGCCGGCAAACGATCCCGCACCAAACGACCAGGCGCTGGCCGCCGAGCGAGCCGCCGCCGTGCGAACTGCGGTGCATGAATTGCCGGAGGACATGCGCGAGGCGATCGTGCTTTGCGAATGGGAAGATCGCAGCGTGGCTGAGGCGGCGGTAATTTTGGAATCCACGCCGAAGGCCGTTGAATCAAGGCTCTACCGCGCGCGGCAGTTGCTACGGAAGAAACTGGAAAAGTGGTTGTGAAAAATTGGCGACCGCATGGAGCGCCGGCCTCCGGCTCGGAATAACAGCCGCACAAAGTCGCCGACTCGGAGACCGGCACTCCATGCGAACGGAAATTACCGCCAGAAATTATTCAGCACCGCGTGACCGGCGACAATTTGATGGCGTGCGATCGCTTGGGTGATGTGCTCCTTGGCCAGTTCCACCGCCACGGGCAGGATGTGGCCGAGCGCGAGAAACGCGGTGATGGCTGCGGCGTAGGTGCAGCCGGTGCCGTGCGTGCTGACGCCTTTGATGAACGGTGCGGTCAACAGCAACTCGTTGTGGCCGTCGTAGAAAATGTCCGCCGCTTCTTTGCCGCCGCGCAAGTGTCCGCCTTTGACGAGCGCGGCGCAGCCGAAGCGTTCGTAAAGTTCCCTCGCCGCCGAGCGCAGGTCTTCGAGGTTTTTCAGATCGCGGCCCAGCAGAAATTCCGCCTCGTCCAGATTCGGCGTCACCAGCGCGGCCAGCGGCAGCACTTCCTTTTTCAGCAAGGCCACGGCGGAAGTTTTCAGCAGCTTTGCGCCGCTGGTTGCGATCATCACCGGATCAACCACCAGCGGCGGACGCGATGGTAAGGACGCGTTCCACCGCGTCCCTGACTTTCCACCAGCATGATGGGACGCGCTGGAACGCGTCCCTACCATGAAGAACTCCACGACCACCCCGATAATCTCCGTCGAGTACAGCATTCCCGTCTTCACCGCCATCGGCGGCAACTCTGCAAACACCGCTTCAATTTGCTGCCGGACGATTTGCGCCGAACACGCCTGGATGCCGAGGACGCGCCGGGAGTTTTGTGCCGTGATGCAGGTAACGGCGCTCGTGCCGTGGACGCCCAGCGCGGCGAAGGTTTTCAAATCCGCCTGAATCCCCGCGCCGCCGCCGCTGTCCGAGCCGGCGATGGTCAGGGCGACGGGAAGTTGGTGCTGCTTCGACATGGGGGGAGTATAGCGTTGCAAGGTGAAACGTGAAACGTGAAACGTGAGCGGCATGGGCGTCCCGCCCGTGTGTTTCTACTTGGGCACAGTTCTTACTTTGCTTGAACCGAACGGGCGAGACGCCCATGGCACTACGGATTTTTCATGCGGTAGAAGCGGTTAGCCGCTGGCGGATTGACGATGATAAATTTGATCGTGCCATTGTCTTGCACGGTTTCAGAAGGTGTCGTCCAGTTCGCAGTCGCGAGATTGGTATTCACTTGCAGATTCCAGCCGGTGGAGGGCGAGTTCCAATAAACCTGCGCAGTGTTGGTGGTCGTAAGTTTGATGGTCAGCCCCGGCGCACCCGTAGTTTGCACGGCATAAAGCGCCCAGAAGCCGCCGGTGAGGGAATAATTCCCGCCGGTCATCGGCCCGCCGGCGTCGTGCTGGCCGATGGTGCCGCTGACGGAATAGACGCCGCCGGTGCTGGTGCCGCCCCCGCCGGCGACTTTGTACCAGTCAATGGAGTATTGCGCGCTCGCGACCAAGGTCAGCTGCGGAAGCATCAGGCAGTACAAAATTATTTTTTTCATAACGATACCTTGAATTGGGGATGCGATTTCATCAATGGCCGATGCCGATGGTCGCGGTGCCGCCCACCGCATTGATGGTCATTGCCTTGGTAATGGTCATGATCTCGGTGCTTGAACCGGGCTCGATGTTGACCAGTCCTCCGGCGGCAACTGCGCTTACTCCCGAGGCCAGTGTCTTGTAAGGAAAGAGGTGCGTTCCGAACTGGAAGAATCCGGCATAGTTGAAATCCACCCAAACGGGACCGGTGAAGGCCCAAGGGGTTGAGGCGATGCCGTTGGCGACAACCACCAGCGAGTAATTTCCGGGTAACAGGCTGGCGGCGTAAAAATCCGTGCTGACGCTGTCGGACCCCGTCGCGACACTGGTGCTGCTCCAGTTGAACGTGCGCAAGTAGGTGACGTTGCCGCTGCCATCGGTGACCCGGACCAGCGGGTAATTGCTGTCCATCTGGGCGTCATCGCC
>JANPGB010000370.1:0-5008 GCA_031423695.1 Verrucomicrobiota bacterium | reverse complement strand
GGTGCTCTCCTGGACCGAGCGCGACAAGGCTTTCACCGACCGGGATGTGGCGGTCAAACATGCGACCGACCTTTCGGAAAAACTGGCCAAGACCACCAAGGAACGGGATGACGCCAAGGATGAATTGTTTGCCTTTCAAGCTGCGGGACTCTCACCGGCCAAAGTTGTTTCCCTGGGCAAAGACTTGAAGGCTCTCCAGGAAAATCTGGTGGGCGCGCAGGACGAAAATATTTTGCTCGGGAAACGGATTGAGAAGTTGAAATACCAGCTGTCCAAATATGAGGGCCAAAAACCAACGGTCTTCCTCCCGGAGACGCTCAAAGGAAAAGTCCTGGTGACCGATCCCAAATGGGATTTTGTGGTGGTGGATGTCGGTGAAATCCAGGGGGTCAAGCAGGACGGTGAGTTGCTCATCAGCCGTGGCGGCAAGCTTGTCGCCAAGGTGATTGTGACGAGCATCCAGAAGGATCGTTGCATCGCCAACGTCATGCCGGGCTGGAAACTGGGGGAAGTTCTGGAAGGCGACCAGGTCATCCCGGCTCATCCCGCCTCGTGAATTGCCTTGCCGCCAAGTCTTCCTGGATTTTGCTCCTACTCCTCGTGGCGACCGCGTTGTATTCGACCGGCTGCGGCAGTCTGGAACCCGAGAACGCCTCGGCCCGGCCTTGGAACGCACCGGCCAGATGGGAAACCGGCGGCCTTCCCAGTTCAATGACCGAAGGCCGATGAGTCGGGGTCAGTTTTCACGCGGCCCTTTTCATCCTGCTCACTTCGCCAATTCCACGCAGCGCGTCTCCCGGATCACGGTGATTTTTATCTGACCCGGATACTGGAGTTTGTTTTCTATCTTCGCCGCGATGTTCCTGGCGAGGGCAAACGCTTCATCATCGTTGATCAGGTTGGGCAGTACAAACACGCGCAACTCCCGGCCCGCCTGCACCGCATAACTTTTTTCCACGCCGGGAAAGCCATTTGCAATTTTTTCCAGATCCTCCACGCGTTTCAAATACGTCGTCATACTCTCCGACCGTGCGCCGGGGCGCGAGGCGCTGATCGCGTCCGCCGCGCTCACCAAAATTCCCAGCGGCCCGATGGGCGGCACGTCGTTGTGGTGCGAGGCCACCCCGTTGACGACCGCCTCGTTTTCGCCGCAACGCTTGATCAACTCCGCGCCGACCACGGCATGCGGACCTTCAATCTCGTGGCTCACAGCCTTGCCAATGTCGTGCAACAGGCCGGTGCGCTTGGCGATGGTGGCGTCCAAGCCCAACTCGGCGGCCATGATGCCCATCAGGTGCGCGACCTCGACCGAGTGGTCCAAAATGTTTTGGGAAAAACTGCGGCGGAAATGCAGCCGGTCCAGCAGCTTCACAATCTCCGGATGCATAGGTTGCGAACCCGTCTTGGCGGTCGCCTCGTTGCCCAGGCGGACAATCATTTCATCCATCTCGGCCGCCGCCTCGGCCACCACCTCCTCGATGCGGGTCGGGTGAATTCGTCCGTCTTCAATCAGGCGCGCCATGGCCGTACGGGCGATTTCGCGGCGAACCGGGTCAAAACCGGAAATCACCACCGCGCCCGGCGTGTCGTCCACCAGGATCGTCACGCCCGTGGCCGCTTCAAACGCGCGGATATTGCGCCCTTCGCGGCCGATGATGCGGCCCTTGATCTCGTCGTTCGGCAGCGCAATCGTGGCCGTGGTGTTCTCTGAAGTGTGGCTGCCGGCATAGCGCTGGATGGCCACGCTGATGATCCGCCGCGCCTGATCCTCCGAGTGCGTTTTGGCATCATCCAGAATCCGCCGCGTCAGATTGCCTGCATCCTGCAAGGCCTCCTTCTCGATCTGCTGGAGAAATTTCTGACGGGCTTCAACTTCGCTCAGGCCGGAAAGTTTTTTCAGCTCCTCGCGCCGTTCCCGGTTTAATTCGGACAAATCCTGCTGCTGCTTTTCGAGCTGATCCGCCTTGGACCGCAGGGAATTTTCCTGCTCCTTGAGCTTCTGCTCGGCCTGCACCATGCGTTCCAACTGGGAGTTGATCAGCGTCTCGCGTTCGGTGAGCCGGCGCTCCGACTCGGTGCGCTCGGCCTGCCGGGTGGCGAAAGACATCTCCGTCTGCGCGCGCAGCTTCAGCGCTTCCTCGGTGGCGGCCAGTCGGGCATCGCGCGTGATGGCTTCCGCCTCGGCACGGGACTTTTCCAAGAGGGCGTGCGCTTCCTCGGTGATGGATTTTTTGAGCTGGCGGTCTTTCCACCAGATGAAAAGAAAGCAAAGCGCACCCCCGGCCGTGAAGAGGGCGGCCCCCGTGTAAATGTTGGCCAAAAATATCATTTCAGAACCGCGCGCTGCTTATGGCTCGATCCAGCGCGCCGGCGTCAAGATGCAGTTCAAAGGAATGTCATGCGGCTCCATCGGAATGTCGGCGACGATCTGTTCGTCGAACGCCACCCCGCAGGTCTGGCCGCGCACGTCCGCCAGCAGTTGGTCATAAAACCCTTTGCCCCGGCCAAGCCGCCGACCATGCAGGTCGAAGGCTACTCCAGGCACCAGGATCAAGTCGAGCCGATTCAACGGCACGACGGGACAGGAGTTGTTCGGTTCCCGAATCCCGAATTGTCCCAACACCAAATCTTCGGCGGGATTCCGAATCTGGCATGCGACGTACTTTTTGGTGGCCGGATCAAAACGAGGCAAGGCCACGAGCTTCCCCGCGTCCAAAGCTTCGGTCAGCAATGGCCAGAGATCCGGCTCGTCTGTTAAAGGCGCGAAAAGCAAAACCGACTTTGCCGCACGCCAGCTCTCCGACGCCTTGAGCCGCGCGCAAAGCTGCGTCGCGGCGGCGGCGCGCTCTGCCGCCGGGATGGTTTTCAACCGCGCGCGAATCTGTTCGCGAAGGATGGATTTGGCGTTGGCGAGTGGCGCGGTCATGGAGAACGCCGGGGCAAGTCACAAATTTTTCACAAACTCTTCCGGGGTCACTCCGGCCTGACGCAAGACGCCGCGCAAGGTTCCTTGATCCACTCCCCGGTGCATCGGCACGACACACACATCGCTGCCGCGCCGCATGATCAGATGACTTCCTTTTTGGCGCTGACGGGCGAAACCTAGTCGCTCCAGAGTTTTCGCTGCTTTTGCGCCGGAAACGCAGGGAAGTTTAGGCATGTCCGACCTCGAAGGTGGTCAGGATTGCGCCGGGACGATCCGGCAAATCTTTTTCCTCGAGAAACAGGGTCGTGGCTTCCTTGAGGTTTTTGAGAGCCTCTTCGACGGTCTTGCCCTGCGTCGTCGTGCCGGTTTCGGGATTGTAAGCGACCAGCCAGCGTTTCGTCTCGCCGGGATAGATGATGGCCGTGAGCGTCTTCATGCCGGGACATTAAACGATGCCGGTGTCATTGGCAAACGCCGAAACTCTGCGGTTTCATTCAGAGTTCCGCGTTCACGCAGCTCGGGTGGTGGATGACCCAAGCCGCCTGAAGGCGGAACTCCAAGCGAGCGAAAGGGGCGGGCGGGCTACCCAGCACTGAAGCGCTGGGCTGTTTTCAGAGCGGCCACTACGCTGGCTAGGAAAGTGGGGCAATTGACTTATCATAGTTCCCCCATCGCATGGATGAGTTTCGTTGGGAAAGCCAAGAGATTATATCTTGCAGATCAGCTTGAGATATTCCAGTTCCAGCAACAGTTTCGACATCCAATTGCGTGCCGTCTTTAAGATGCAGCCTGAGAGTTTTTGATTCGGTGACAGGCGTGTCGATAGCTCGTCCCTGCCGATCTGTAGAATGTACCCAATAAATAATCTGCGGGTTTTCTGCGGCCTTCCATGCTGAAAGATATCTCCGACCGATAGAAAGAGCTGCGGTGAGACGACATACCATACTCATGATGAATGCGGTAATAGCCCATGGAATTCCCCAATGCAAAATCAACGATGCGCAAGCGCATCCGAGAAAAACGAGGGACAATGAATAAAAAATAATTCCTCCGCGCCGAAGGCGGCGAATCAATTTGCGAAAGCCTTCAGGCAATTGCAGTTCTTTCATCTTGTTTCGTTTCATAGACTATTCTGGTTTGCTTTTGCTTCCGAGCGCGGCCTCGCTCTGCTTCCGCCAGTTATCCAGCCGTTCCTTGATTTTCTTTTCCACGCCTTGCTCGGTTGGTTCGTAGTAGCGCTTCGCCGCGCCGAGATAATCCTGCGCCACAAAATGATCTTTGCCGTCGTGGGCGTATTGGTAGCCGACGCCGTGGCCGAGGCGCTTGGCCCCCTGATAACTGCCGTCGCGCAAATGTTCCGGCACGGCGAGCGTGCGGCCGGACTTCACATCTTCAAGCGCAGCATCAATGGCTTTGTACGCGCTGTTGCTTTTGTTGGCGGTGGTATGTAGATGGTTGCCTCGGCCAGCGGAATCCGCGCCTCGGGCCAGCCGACAAATTCAGCGGCCTGGAACGCGGAGTTCGCCAGCACCAGCGCCATCGGATCGGCCAGCCCCACGTCTTCCGCCGCGCAGATCACAATGCGCCGGGCGATGAAGCGCGGGTCTTCGCCGGCATGAATCATCTTGGCGAGCCAGTAAAGCGCGGCGTCGGGATCGCTCCCGCGCATGGATTTGATGAAGGCGGAAATGGTGTCGTAATGCGCGTCGCCGTCGCCGTCATACACGACGGCTTTTTTCTGGATGCTTTGCTCGGCGACCTCAAGCGTGAGATGAATGACGCCGTCGGACTGCGGCGACGTGGTGAGCGCGGCGATTTCCAGGGAGTTGAGGGCTTTGCGGGCATCGCCGTCGGAAATTTTCGCGAGGTGGCGCACGGCATTCTCGTCGGCGGAAATTTTCAGATAGCCGAGGCCGCGCTCCTCGTCCTTCAGCGCACGTTGGAGCAGTGAATACAATTCGTCCTCGGTCAGCGGGCGCAGTTCAAAAATCTGGGAGCGCGAGACGAGCGGGGAGTTGACGAAGAAGAACGGGTTGTGCGTGGTCGCGCCGATGAGTTTGATGACGCCGCTTTCCACGTCGG
>JANPGB010000369.1:0-6264 GCA_031423695.1 Verrucomicrobiota bacterium | reverse complement strand
ACCCCGCACAGCCGCCGCTTCTTGCGCCCATGGTCGGCCATGACTTGCGGCGCAGTCGTTTTGTTTTTAGCCGTCCTCCGCGCGGAGGCGATCATTGACGTCGCCCTCCAGATTCAGCTCGGCAACCCGAGCAACGCCACGGCGGACACCAACAACCACGACCATTACCTCATCCAACGCGGCATTGAGGCCCTGGATTACAACGACAACCGGGGACAGGCGAACTGGGCGAGCTGGGATTTGACTTCCGCCGATGCCAACAACGCGGTCGTGCGGCAGGACACCTTTGCGGCTGACACCAACCTGCCCGCAGGGTTCTATCAGGTTGCGGCCAATGAATACAGCGGATCGGGCTATGATCGCGGACATCTCTGTCCGTCGGCGGACCGGACGGATTCGACCAATCACAACGACCTGACTTTCCTGATGTCGAACATGATGCCGCAAGCGCCTGACAACAACCGCATCGTGTGGGCGACTTTTGAAAATGACTGCCGCACGCTGGCTGATGCGGGCAATGAAGTATTGATCATCTGCGGCCCCAGCGGTTTCGGCACCAACCACCTTTCCAGCAGCACGCACGTCCTGATCGCCTCCAACACCTGGAAGATTGCGGTGGTGGTCCCGCTGGGCGGCGGCACGGCGTTGAGCCGCATCACCACGACCACCAATCGCGTCATCGCCATCCGCATTCCTAACACGAACGGGGTCAGCTCCGCGTGGACAAACTACATCACCTCCGCGCGGCAGATTGAACTCGAAACCGGCCTCAACTTTTTCACCGCGCTGCCAGGCACCATCGCTTCGGCGTTCCGCGCCAAGCTCGACAACCTCGTCAATCCGCCGGCGCCGGCCATCGTAAGCTTCACGCCCGCCAACGGGCTGCCGAACTCCAGCGTCGTGATCACCGGCACCAATTTCAACGGGACTTCAATCGTCTCCTTCAACGGCGTGAACACCACGTTCACCGTGGACGCCAACACGCAGATCACGGCCATTGTGCCGACGAACGCCAACTCCGGCTTGATCGCCGTCACGACCCCCGGCGGCACGGCCGCCAGCTCGAGCAGCTTCACCGTGGGCGGCGCGGCGGCGGTGGATCTCGCCGTCAAGTCCACCCATGGCGGCAATTTCACGCAAGGCGGCAGCGGCTACGTTTACACCCTTAGCGTCTCCAACGTCGGCACACTCTCCAGCAGCGGCACCGTCACCGTGGTCAACACGCTGCCCGCCGGGCTTTCCGCCACCACCATCAGTGGCACCGGCTGGTCCGTGGATCTTCCCACACTCACCAGCGCACGGTCCGACGCGCTCGCGCCGGGGGCGGGTTATCCGCCTCTCACCATCACGGTGAGCGTCGCCACCAACGCGCCAGCCCTTGTCACCAACAGCGTCGTCGTCAGCGGCGGTAATGATCCCAGCAACGGAACCGCCATCGATCCAACGGTCATCAATCCCGCCGGCGGCATCGGCGGTTACACCGGCATCCTCGCGGGTTGGGACACGAGCACCCTGCCCGGCGGCTCCGGCAATTACGGCCCTTCACCTCTGGCGTCTGGGACGAATGCGCCCAACCTGACCATCCTCGGCTTGACGCGCAGCGCGGGCGTCAGCACCAATGGCTCGGGCGCGGCACGTGGCTGGGGCGGCAGCGGCTTCACCAACGTCAGCGTCGCGACCGCGGTGGCCTCCAATCAATTCGTCACCTTCGGCGCAACGGCCAACGCAGGCTACGCGGTTTCCTTCGCCGCCATCAGCCGGTTTGACTACCGTCGTTCCGGCACCGGCCCGGCCAATGGCGTGCTGCAGTTCCAGGTCGGCACGGGCGCGTTCAGTGACATCACGAATTTGTCCTACACGTCCACTCTTAGCGCCGGGGCCTCCATCGGCGCGATCGATTTGTCCGGATTCGCCGCACTGCAAAACGTCGGTGCGGGCACCAACGTCACCTTCCGCATCGTCAACTACGGCGGCAGCAGCTCCGCCGGAACCTGGTATGTTTTCGACACCGCCAGCAGCACGGCGCCGGACCTGGCGATTCAAGGCACGGTGACGCCGCTGGTGATCGCCACCAATCCGCCGGCCCTGCCGCCGGTGTTCACATTGCCCACGCTCACGAACAATCAATTCCGCTTCACCGTGACCGGCACCACGGGCTCGAACTATGTCTTGCAGGCGGCAACCAACTTGAACGCGCCGCTCTGGATTTCACTGTCGACCAATGCCGCGCCGTTCGTGTTCGTCGAATCCAACGCCGCGCTGTTCAGCCAGCGGTTTTATCGCGCGCTGGTGAAGCCGTAGCAAACGATTGCCCCGGGGTTAAAGCTTGGAGATTCTCTGGAGCTCCGATCTGAGTGTTTGGCGCTTAAAACAGGTGCTTCCCAAACCTGATTACGTTTGTTAGAAAACGCCATGGCCAATTCACCCGGTCTTGCCACCAACGCTCCTGATGTCGAAGCCGACATCCAACAAAGCCGACTCTACAATGCCGACCTCGCACCAGTGCCGCCATCGCGGCGCAAGTGGGGCATGTGGAGCTTCGCGGCGCTGTGGATTTCCATGTCCGCTTGCATCCCAACCTACATGCTCGCGTCATCGCTCATCGGCGGCGGCATGAACTGGTGGGAAGCCGTGCTCACGATTTTTCTCGGCAACCTCATCGTGCTCGTGCCGATGATTCTCAACGCGCACGCCGGGACGAAATACGGAATTCCATTTCCGGTCTATTGCCGCGCCTCGTTCGGCACGCTCGGCGCGAACATCCCGGCGCTCATGCGCGCGTTCGTCGCGTGCGGATGGTTCGGCATTCAGGCGTGGATCGGCGGAAACGCGATTTACAAAATCCTCGGCGTGTTCCTGCCCTCGCTGATTTTGGGAAATCCGCTGCCGGTGCTGGGCATCACGCTCGCGCAATTTTTCTGCTTCCTCTTTTTCTGGGGCATTAACATGTGGGTCATCTATCGCGGCATTGATACGATCCGCTTTCTGCTGAACATCAAAGCGCCGCTGCTCATCGCGCTCGGACTGCTGCTGCTGTATTGGGCGTATCGCCAGGCCGGCGGGTTCGGGCCGATTCTCTCGCAACCATCCGCGTTTGACGCGGGCCAGCCCAAGGCCGGGCAATTCTGGATTTTCTTTTTCCCGGCGCTGACCGGCATGATCGGCTTCTGGGCGACGCTCTCGCTGAACATTCCCGACTTCTCGCGCTACGCAAAAACGCAGCGCGACCAGGTCATCGGCCAGGCGCTAGGTTTGCCGATGACGATGGCGCTCTACTCGTTCATTGGCGTGGCCGTGACTTCCGCGACCACGATCATTTACGGCACAACGATCTGGGACCCGGTGGACGTGCTGACGCGATTCAAAAATCCCGCCGTGCTCATCATCGCCATGCTCGCGCTGTGCATCGCCACGCTCGCGACCAACATCGCCGCGAACGTCGTCAGTCCCGCGAACGACTTCGCGCATCTCGCGCCGAGAAGAATTTCCTTCCGCACCGGCGGCTTTATCACCGGCTTCATCGGCGTGCTGATGATGCCGTGGAAACTCGTGGCCGACCCGAACGGCTACATTTTTGTTTGGCTTATTGCCTACAGCGCGTTGCTGGGACCGATTGGTGGAATTCTGATTGCAGATTATTTCGTCTGCCGCCGCTGCAAGCTGAATGTCGCCGGACTTTATCAAGCCGACGGCGAATATCGTTTCACGAACGGCTTCAGCGTTGTCGCACTTGTGGCACTGATTGTGGCCGTGCTGCCGAGCCTGCCGGGATTTCTGGAGGAAGTGAAAGTCTTGAAAGTCGGCGTCGTGCCGAAATTTTTGGCCGACCTTTACCACTATGCTTGGTTCGTCGGCTTCGCGGTGGCGTTTGTGGTTTATCTGGCGGGGAGGAAATTGACTTCGGCTGCACAAAGCCAAACGCAGGGACACTGAAAAAGCTTCTTACACCAGCATTTCAAAATAAATCAGCGGACAATTTCTGTACGACGCCCGGCCGACTTCCCGGAAGCCGCATTTCCGGTAGAATTCACCCGCGCCCGCCTCGGCATCATAGGCATCGAGACGGATGGCATCGCCCGGCCATTGCTTCACCAGGTTCGCCGCCGCTTCCACGCAGATCCGACCGATACCTAGGCGTTGCAGGTCAGGCACCACGGCCATGGAGGTCAGATAAAGCGGCCGCTGACATTGGCTGAAATAGCTCCGGTCAATGGACCACGGCTTCTTCGTGCAAAGCGTCAGGGTGGCAACCACCTTTTTTCTGCGGCGCAGCGCATAGACCGCCGCATGGCGCATGTCGAAAAGCACGCCTCGCTCGGTGGCGTTTCCCGACCAATGACCCTGGCCATATTTTCCCGTCAGGTGCTGGGCGACCGCGGCCCTCAATGCGGCAATTGCGGCGGCTTCATCGGGCGTGGCGATTTCAAGTTGGGCACGCATCTACGCAGGCCAATCTGTAAGCGCGGTCCTGAATTGTCCAGCCCCGGCGTGTCCCGATTCGCAAAATAATCGTCTTTCGTTCCCGACACCGTCCGATATTATCACCGCGAATTCTTAATCGCACGAAACTAAAAACTTATGGCCGCAGACACCTCCGTCGTCAAACCCGTCGAAGCTCCAGCACTCACCCCGCTGAAACTAAAAAACAAACTCGCCACCACTCCGCATAGCGCCCCGAAGTACTCGCTGCGCGTAAAAAATTCCGCCGACGCGGAGGTCACCCTGGCCGATCCACGCGCCAGCCGCGCCGCCGTGGCGCTCATGAACGTCCACGCCGTCAACGGCGGCGCCGCGTGCCACTGGGGCGGCCCGGCCGGATTCGCGGAAATCATGTCCGCGATTCACGGCGTCATGTTCGCCTCGACCGGCCGCGAGTGGCATGAAGCCTACAATTTCGTCAACGACGCCGGCCACGCCGAGAACGGCGTGTATGCCGTGCGGGCGCTGTTTGGTTTTGACGGCATGTCGTTCGACACGCTCAAGGGCTTTCGCGGCATCCACAGCAAGCTCACGGGCCACGGCGAGTCACACCTCAATCCGGAAGGCGTCCTCCTGAGCAACGGCCCGCTTGGCTCCTCGCTCCCGCAGGCGCAGGGCCTGGCGATCGGCGACAAGCTCGCGGGGCGCGACCGCGTCACGCTCTGCGTCATCAGCGACGGGGCCAGCATGGAAGGCGAGGCCAAGGAAGCCTTTGCCGCCATCCCCGGCCTGGCCTCCAAGGGCAAACTCAATCCGTTCGTGATGATCATCTCGGACAACGACACCAAGCTCTCCGGGCGCATCACCAAAGATTCGTTCAGCATGAGCCCCTCGTTCACCAGCAAGACCGCCCTCGGTTGGAACGTCATCAACGTCCCGCACGGAAACAATTTGCAGGACGTTTACCTCGCGCTCGAAAAGGCCATCGCCACGGCCAAGGCCGAGCCCAACAAGCCGGTGGCCATCATCGCCAAAACCGTGAAGGGCTTCGGCGTCAAGTCCACGATGGACAGCGCGTCCGGCGGCCACGGCTTCCCGCTCGCCAACGGCGAGAAGATCATCGAGTTCGTGGACGAAATCTACGGCGGCCAGACCCCGGCGGAATTCTCCGACTGGGCGAAGGCGCTCCGCGCGGATTGGGAAAAATCCGAAGCCGCGAAGAAGGCCAAAGCCGCCGCCGCCGCCACGTCCGGCACAACCGCGCCCGCGAAACCCAAGACCGACAAAGTGCAGGCCGGCCTCGCCAAAGCCGCCGTGCGCGCCGCACAGGAAGGGCTGCCCGTGTTCTCCGTTTCCTCGGACGTGCAAGGCTCGACCGGCATCAGCCTGTTTCACAAAAGTTTTCCCGACCGCTGGATCGAAGTCGGCATCGCCGAGGCGAATATGATCAGTGTGGGTGCGGGTTTGTCGAAAAGCGGTTTCATCCCCATCGTGGACACGTTCGGGCAGTTTGGCGTGACCAAGGGAAATCTTCCACTCACCATGGCCGCGCTCTCCCAGGCGCCCGTCATCGCGATGTTTTCGCACGTCGGCTTCCAGGACGCGGCGGACGGCGCGTCGCACCAGGCCACGACCTACTTCGCCGCGACGAGCGCGATTCCGCACACGGTCGTGATTGCGCCCAGCTGCTCGGACGAGGCGGAGTCGTTGATGTATCAAGCGATCAAACAGTTCGCCGCTGACCGTGCGGCGGGCAAGGACGGCAACAGCTATCTCTTTTTTGTGGGCCGCGAAAATTATCCGCTGACGTGGATCGAAGGCGCGCAGTATCCGTGGGGCAAGGCG